>JAIFLC010000053.1 GCA_020049295.1 Bacteroidota bacterium | reverse complement strand
GGAACTGAAAAAGCATGTTCTATTTACGCTCGACAAAATAATGAATGGTGGCATTTACGATCATCTGGGTGGTGGCTTTGCACGTTATTCAGTCGACCGTTACTGGCATGTTCCTCATTTCGAGAAAATGCTATACGATAATGCTCAGCTTATAAGTCTTTACTCCGAAGCATATAAAATCAACCCAAACGAAGATTATAAAAGAGTAGTTTACGAAACCATTGATTTTGTAAACCGCGAACTAAAATCACCCGAGGGTGGCTTTTATTCGGCGTTGGATGCCGATAGCGAAGGCGAAGAAGGTAAATACTACGTTTGGGATAGATCTGAAATTGATGCTTTGTTAGTTGATAAATCAGCTGCTTTCTGCGATTATTATGATATTTCTTCTGAAGGAAATTGGGAGGGAAAAAATATTCTGCGAAGAATAATAGCTAAGGATGATATTGCAACGAAACATGGAATTTCAATTGTTGAACTGGATCAACTAATTTCTGAGTCAAAAGCTGTTTTGCTGCATCAAAGAGAGAAAAGAAGTAAACCTGGCTTAGATGACAAAATCCTGACATCGTGGAACGCTCTAATGATTAGCGGATTAGTAGCTGCATATAAATCTTTTAGTGATAAAAAATTTATAACGATGGCTATTCAGAATGCCGAATTCATAGAACACAATCTAATGTCGTGCGAATTCTGCCTGCAGCGGAGCTATAAAAACGGAAATGCAAAAATAAATGGATTTCTTGATGATTATGCTTTGTTTTCTCAGGCATTAATAAATCTGTACCAAGTTACTTTTAATTCGAAATGGTTGCACATGGCAAATCACCTTGTAAATTATGCAGTACAGCATTTCATGGATAAGTCAGGATTCTTCAATTACACCTCAAATAATAGTAAAGATTTGATTGCTAATACAATTGAAGTTAATGATAATGTTATTCCATCGTCAAATTCGGTAATGGCGCAAAACCTCTTTTTACTAGGTCATTATTATCTCAATGATGGCTACATTCGTATAGCCAGGAAAATGGTTCTGGGTTTAAAAGATGAGATGATAAAAAATCCTTTCTTTTTTGGTAACTGGATTGACTTGCTTATTCAGTTTATACATAAACCTTACGAAGTTTGTATTATGGGAACTAATCCAGCAGAAACACAGGTTGAATTTAATAAAACCTATTTGCCAAATGTGATTCTTGCCGGTGGTGATTCTAAAAGCGGAATACCTTTGCTCGAGAACAGATATGTGAATGAAAAAGTGATGATTTATATTTGTCGAGATAATGTTTGTAAACAGCCCGTAAAATCATTTGCTGAGGCATTACAAATCATTACAAACGATTGAAACTTTTTAAAACTTTAGATCACTTTAGTCACTTTAAACTATATTACTTCCATATCAGAAGCCTTGAGCCATCCTTTAGTACCATCACTGAGCTTTATTTCCCTCCAATCCGAAATTTGGTCTAAAACCCAAACTTTGGTTCCTTCGTGCAAAACAAATATATCCGTTCCGCTAATGTCAGGCGAACTTTTTATCGTAACCGACGGGCTCATTACAATGGCAGTATCATTTTTTAATATGATTTGTTTCTGCTTATAGGAGAAATAAAATGCTGACAAAAGCAAAACAATCAGTAATAGGCTTATCCAGAATGACAATTTTTTTATATTATATCTTCTACTTATTAAATAAAGAGTTACAAAAACGAGGGTAAGCAAAAATGAAATTATGCCTATAATGGCCCACTTATCTGATGAAAATAAATTTCGGATTCCATTAATCCATTCGGTAATAAAAAATGTGGGTAGTTTTTCAATTTTGTCCACTATATATCGGTTTGTAAGCTCAAGATTATATTGAATATCATTATCGTTTGGTGATAATTGCAATGCTTTTTCGTAATAAAGAATTGCTTTCGGATAATTATTCATCTTGTAAAAAGCATTCCCTAAATTATAAAACAGCTCAGCCGATTCGAATCCTGAATTGTTAATCTTTTGGTACGTTTCAATTGCCAGATCAAACTTTCCTTCGATATATAACTTGTTTGCTTTATCCCAAAGAGCATCGTTGCTTTGGGCAAAAATTGCAATGGTTTGTAAAAGTAATAGAATTGCAAAAAGTATTTTTTTCATTTGTAGAACTTTTAAATTGTGCACTTCAGTTTGTATGTTTTAATATTCATTTCGCAGCTACGCTGCTTTGTTTATTATCTCAATTTAATTTTTACAAAGATTTCGCTCCGCTGGAGCTTTTTAATCACATTGGTTTATTACTTATGTTTTACAATCAAGGATTGCAACGTAGTTGCAAAATCTTTGTAACAGAACTTAGTTAAAAATCTTAAAACAGCATAACTGTGAAATCTTAATTATACCATTCAAATAAATATTGTTCATTATAGTTTATATCTAATTTTTTAAGTATAGCTAAATATTCCTCTTTGAACGAATTCTTTTTATGATGTTCACCTTGGTTTAAAATATACTTTGCAACATCATCTATTTGTGATTTTGAATATGTAAAACTCCCAAATCCATCTTGCCAGTTGAATTTGCCTAATACAATTTTTTTCTCATTAATAAATTTTGAAGAACTTGCCTTTATATCACGGGTTAAGTCTGAAACAGAAATGGTTGGATGTAAACCTATTAAAACGTGTGTGTGGTCAGGATTTATATATATTGCCAGTGTTTTACATTTTTTATTGTTTATTATTCCACTAATGTATTTCTCTATCTCATCTCTGTATTTTTCCAGAATAAGATTTTCTCTGTTTTTTACAGCAAAAACTATTTGTACATACATTTGTGAATACGTGTTTGACATAATTATTATTCTATTTCGCAGCTACGCTGCTTGATTTGTAATTGTTCTTTCTTTTTACAAAGATTTCGCTCCTACGGAGCTTTTCTTATTAATTTGAATATTAATTCATATTTAAGCCTTTAAATATTGCTCCTACGGAGCTTTTCATAATATTTGAATATTCATTCATATTTAAGCTTTAAAATATTGCTCCTACGGAGCTTTTCATAATATTTGAATATTAATTCATATTTAAGCTTTAAAATATTGCACCTACAGAGCTTTTCATAATAATTTAATATTAATTCATTTTTAAGCTTTAAAATATTGCACCTACGGAGCTTTTCATAATATTTGAATGTTAATTCATATTTAAGCTTTAAAATATTGCACCAACTGAGCTTTTCATAATATTTTAATATTCATTCATATTTAAGCTTTTAAAGATTGCAACGTAGTTGCAAAATCTTTGTAATACAACGTTATTATAGTAAAAAAACAGCGTAGCTGTGATATCTACTTTTACTTTACACTATCCTTTAAATTGTTGCTGCAACTTACTAATAATCTCAACAGATTCGTCGTACAAAGCATCCATTTGTGTACTTTCAGATGCAGGTGCATAACGCGCATATTCGCAACGGTCAATAATACCAAGTATCTTATCAATAAAATTGGGTTCAATACCTTTTAAATGCATTTGTTGTCTTGCGCTTTCTTTTGATAATCCGGCAACTGGTATACTATATTTATCACTAATATATCCCCATAAACCTTTTACCAGCTCTTCATAAAATGCTTCTTTTTTATTTTGTTTAAGGTAATCTGATGCTTTCTGTAATCGTTTTCTTGCATATTTATCAGCTTTTCGTGTTCTTACTAATTGGGTATTCGAATTTTCAAGTATTCGTTTTCGTCGTAAAATGAATGCAAGAATGAATAGGCCTATGATAATGATGAATGAAAAATATAACCGTGATGACCCAAAAATAAACTTGTCTTTTAGTTTTAAGTTCGATTTACCCTTTTTAATAAACCGAATGTCTTTACCTAAAAACTTAATATCCTCTTTTGTAAATACATTGGTGAGCGCCATAGTTGTATCGTCTTCGCCTTTTTCCACAACAATTGAATACGGACCCGCTTTTTGAGTCTTATACGAATCTGTATTTGTATCAAAGTACGAAAACTCAAATCCGGGTACTGTAAATTCACCTGCATGTCTTGGTATTAATAGATATTCGAATGTTTTTGACCCATTAGCGCCATTATCAGTATATTTAATATTATCACTTATTTTAGGATCATAAACCTCAAAGTCGGCAGGAAACTCAATTTTGGGAGCATTAACATACTTTAGGTTTCCGTTTCCGCTGATTTTGATTTTAAGTGTAATTGCCTCATTTGTTTTTACATTTTTTTTATCAACGGTTGATTCCATCTTGAGATTACCTATTGCTCCGGCAAACGAAAGCGGTTTGTTTTCAGGTAATGCACTAACCTTCACTTTAACTGGCTGGCTATACGCTTTTGTTTGCGCTCTCTCATAAGTACCAAAAAACTCGTCGAACATACTACCAGATCTTCGTCGCGATGCTGACTGATAATAGCAAACCAGTTCAAAAGGTTTAATTTCTATCTCACCTGCTTTCTGTGGATACAAAATATACTTGTCAATTACACCTGTTAAGTAGATCTGTCCGTTAACATTTTCCTGATTAAGGCGTGATAAAGGAGGTACTTCAACTTTTTCGGCAATAAAACCATCAAAGGCAGGAGGACGATATTCACCCAGATTGGTTAAATTAAGCTTTGAATATAACTTTACTGTGGCAATTATATGTTCTTCGCGGTACGCCTTGGTTCTGCTTAAAATAACTTTTAAAAATAAATCAGAACCTGCAACAGTTTCAGACTTATCAATATTTTGATCAGGCTGCGTAGAAGTAGCGCTTTGTGATGCAGGCTGATGTTGAGCTGATCCTTTTATAACTTCGATTTTTACTGTATTCGATGTGTATTTCTTCTTATCAACAGTAACTTCAGCTGCAGGAATGGTAAACTCACCTTCTTTTGCTGCCTCTAAAATATAGGTGTATTTTAGTTCGTAATATTGAGTAACTTTTCCGTTAACAATACTTACATTACTTGATGTTGATGTGCTTGGTCCTGCAAGAATACTAAAATTTTGCATATTGGGTGGTAAAAAACGCTCTGCCTGTGAATTAACAGAATAAGTTAATCTGAATTGCTGACCAACCTCAACAACCCCTGGTGCAGTTGCAGTAAATGTAACATCCTGTGCGTAAATACAGGTTGTAAGCAATGCTAATACTATAAAATACCACCGTTTCATTTAATTTAATCCCTCTTGTAACTTTAAACTTATGCCTTATAATTTATACCTTATACCTTATACCTTATACCTTATACCTTATACCTTATACCTGAAAGCTTCTACCATTCTTTAACCACCCTAGCTTTTGCAGTTTTGGCTTTTTCTTGTTTCATTTTTTCTTGTGTTTTCTTTTCATCATTAGCCAATGCTTGCAACAATCGTTCAGCATCCTCTTTCGAAATTTGGGGTTGCTGTTGTTGCTGTTGCTGATCATTCTTATTCTGTTGATCTTGATTTTGCTGATCCTTGTTCTGATCTTTTTTATCTTCGTTTTTGTCTTTCTCTTTCTCCTGCTGATCTTGCTTTTGATCTTGTTGCTGCTGTTGTTGCATCATTTTTTGAGCATACGCAAGATTATATTTTGTATCCATATCATTTGGATTGTTTCGCAAGGCCTCTTTATATGCATCGATACTTTCCTTTAGCTTTTGATTCTGCAACATTGAGTTACCTACATTATGGTACAGTTTTGCCTTATCATCCTTGCTTAATTGTTTGTTTGATAAATCACTAAATTGTTTTGTAGCATCTTCGTATTTCTCCTGTTTATACAATGCATCGCCAATATTAAATGCTGCATTATAGGAGTTTTTGTCCTTATCAATTGCTTTACGATACTGAATTTCAGATTCCTGAAAATTTTCTTTTTCGTAAAGTTTATTTCCTTTTCTGATAAACTTGCGTTCTTGCTGAGCGAATGCTGTAACTGCAAGAAGAACAAGAATATATATGCTAATAAACTTAATCCACTTCATATTACGCATTTATTTTAAAAATATTAAAACCCGAAAACCATTTGCTTTTTCTTTCTGATATCAATAATTCCAGTACCAGGAATAATATAGCTATACCCAATAAATATTGATATCTATGCTCAAATTCAGTATAAATTTTGGTTTCAATTTCCTCCTTTTGCATTTTATTAATCTGTTCTAAAAGCTTATTTAATCCAACCTCATTGTTATTTGCCCGAATAAAGATTCCATCGGTTTCTGATGCTATTTGCTGTAATGCAACCTGATCGAGTTTACTTATAACGGTATTGCCTTCACGATCTTTTAAAAACTCGGCTTGTCCGTATCCTTGTTGAATTGGAATAGGAGCACCTTCGGGGCTTCCCATACCAATGGTGTGAATTGTAATTCCTTTCTCTTTTGCTAATTTAGCTGCAGCAACAGCATCGTCTTCATGATTTTCACCATCAGTAATTACAATTAATGCTTTGTCCATTTCAGTTTCGGGAGTAAATGAGTTCATAGCCAGATTAATTGCCGAACCAATAGCTGTTCCTTGCTTTGTTACAATTCCCGTATTAATTGATGATAAGAACATTTTAGATGCAGCATAATCAGTAGTTAATGGAACTTGTATATACGAATCACCTGCAAAAATGATCAATCCAAACCGATCGTTTTCCAATTTATCAATAAGTTTTGAAATGGCTTGTTTTGCTCTTTCTAATCTGTTTGGCTGAATGTCTTCGGCAAGCATGCTATTCGAAACATCAAGAGCAATAATAATTTCAGCTCCTTTCTTTTTTACGATCTCCACCTTTGATCCAAACTGCGGATCGGCTAATGCAAATACCAATACTGCAAATGAAATACAAATAAAAACAAACTTAAGTAATGGTCTGTTCTTTGAAACAAACGGCATTAACTGTTCAATTACTTCCAGATCGCCAAACTTTTTAAGCGATCTTTTTTTATACATAACCGAAAGAATATATAACAATACCAATACCGGTATTGCAATCAACAAATACAAATATTCAGAATGACCAAACTTAAACATAATCAGTTAATATATTTATTGTACTTATTATTCTTTAAAATAAATTGGACTAAAGTTCTTTTCCTTCTTTTTCTATAACCCTAGCCTTTAGGCTAGGGTTAATAATAACATATTAATTCTGGGCTTTAGCCCAAAAATTAGGGAATCTGCCTTAAAACAGTATATCGAACTAATAATTCAGCAAACAATAACAATAGTCCAAACAGAACAAACTTCAAATATTCTTCTGTTTTTTGGGTAAATTCCCTGATATCAATCTTGGTTTTCTCAAGTTGATCTATTTCGTTATAAATCATTTTTAGTTTTTCATTATTTGTAGCACGGAAATATTTTCCACCTGTTTTATCGGCAATCTGAGTCAGTATTTCTTCGTCAATTTCAACAGGTACATTCTGAACCTGAACACCGTAAACCGTATTAAAAGGGTAGGGGGCATTTCCCATACTTCCAACGCCAATGGTATAAACCCGTATTCCGAATGTATTAGCCAAATCAGCTGCAGTAAGCGGAGCAACAGATCCACGATTATTTACTCCATCAGTTAAAAGAATAACAACTTTGCTTTTGGCATTGCTATCTTTCAAACGGTTCACTGCATTAGCTAATCCTAAACCTATTGCTGTTCCATCCTCAATCATTCCGCTTTTTACTTCCCTGAAAAGATTTATAAGCACTTTATGATCAGTTGTTAAAGGACACTGTGTAAAGCTTTCACCACTAAATACAACTAACCCAATACGATCTGTTTGGCGGCCCGAAATAAACTGAATAGCTAAATCTTTGGATGCTTCAAGCCTATCGGGTTTAAAATCCATTGCTAACATACTTCCCGAAATATCGAGTGCCAATACAATATCAATACCTTCGGTAGATACATTTTTCCAGTTTAACGTTGATTGTGGACGAGCAAGTGCGATTAAAAACAAAGCAAGCGCGATTATTCGCATTGCAAAAAGAAAATGTCGGAGAAAGTATTTATATGAAATAAAATCTTTACCAATTCCTTTCAGTGTGCTTATCTGAATGCTGGCATTTAAATCTCTGTTTTTTAAAATATACCATATTATAATAGGTATAATTAAAATCAATAGATAAAGTAAATTTGGATTTGCAAATGTTAATTCTTTCATGGTCTATTGATCAATCTTTTCGTTGCTTTCTATGTTGTCTTCTATTGATATATTCTCTTCTACTGATTCATCAGAACCTTCGGTTTGTTCAGTGTCTTCGATAATAATTAACTTTGTATTATCAACAAATGTGAATGCCCCATTATAGCATTTGTCATGTTCATCAATTGATGGTTTAAATTTTGCAAATTTCACCAGGTCTGATGTTACAAAAATGTCTTTCAATATATTAATTAACTTATCATCATTAAAATCAGAGTCTTTTAGTGATTTTAAAATTTCTTCACTTGTACGTTCCATGGTACGAATAGCATACCTGTTCCACAAATAATGCCTTAAAATATCGGATAAACGAGTGTAGTATTCTTTAATCCTCTCATTTTGCCAAAGTTTTTCTTTTTTAAGTTTATCCAAATCTCTGAACGCAATAATATGAGCAGGTTCTAAGGGCCTAAACCGCTTAAATATTGGCTCTTTGCGTTTTATTTTTAAGAAAATATAGATGATAACCAGAATAATTAGTATAGTGGCAATTATACCAAGAATATATGGCAAAGCTTCTCTAAATGTAACAGGTGCAGCATAAGGTAATTTTATATCCTTGATAACATTCGTTGTATCTAAAGGAACTGTATTTACAGTAAGAGCTAGTGCATTGGTATATACTGTATCAATTGAATTGTTTTCTTTAATTAAAACAGCTATAGGCGAAATAATATAATTTCCGGAATCAAAAGCAGTTATAATAACATTTTTTTCGATTAGCATGGTTCCGTCTTCTAATACTGATGTATCAGTTTTTAATTGCTCAATTATTTCGATTGTATCATTAATTTTTTGAACAAAATCAGGCAAGGCAACCATTGTATTTTTTGGCTTAATAACCGAAATATTTAGTTTTACCTGATCGCCAATCAGTATTTTATTTTTTTCAAGTACAGCTTTAGCCTTAATTTCCTGAGCAAATCCGGAAAATCCGAGCGCTGCAAATAAAAATATTGTTATAAATATTGAAACTAGTATATAATATTTTGATTTATGACTATACATAAATAGTTGGTTCTTTAAGTTTTATCTTTTTTTAAATAGCTTAATCAGAGGTTTTACATAATCCTCGTTGGTACTAATCGATACAAAATCAACACCTGACTTAGAAAGTATTTCGTTTGTCAGTTGTTCGTTTTTTCTCCACCAATCCGAATAGTGATTTCTAATCTGCTCACTAGATGTGTCAACCCACGAAAAACGGCCTGTTTCGGCATCTTTTAAACGAATTAAACCAACATCAGGCAACTCGGTTTCGCGTTTATCATAAATTTTTAATGCAATAACATCGTGTTTTTTATTAGCAATTTTAAGTGCTTCATCAAACCGAGGTAAGCCTGTTTGTGGATTATCATCAATAAAATCAGAAATGATAAAAGCTGTACTTCTTTTTTTAATAGCATTTGTTAAATACCGCAATGCTTCGGATATATTAGTTTCCTTATTTTGAGGCTCAAACTCCAGCAATTCCCTTATAATTCTCAGAATATGAGTTCGTCCTTTTTTAGGTGAAATAAACTTTTCGACTTTATCACTAAAAAGAATAACCCCAATTTTATCGTTATTCTGAATAGCAGAAAATGAGAGAACTGCAGCAATTTCAGTTATCAGGCTCTTTTTAAGTTTTGATTGTGTTCCAAAAGATCTTGAATTGCTAATATCAACAAGAAGCATTACAGTAAGCTCACGTTCTTCTTCGAAAATCTTTATATAAGGATGATTAAAACGAGCAGTAACATTCCAGTCTATAGATCTGATATCATCGCCATATTGATATTCACGTACTTCGCTAAAGGCCATTCCACGGCCCTTAAATGCACTGTGATATTCGCCCGCAAAGATATTCTTTGACAGCCCACGGGTTTTTATTTCAATTTTTCGTACTTTCTTAAGTAGTTCTGAAGCTTCCACAATTACATCTCTTTAATGATTAGTTAAATCATTTTTCGAGCTTCTTGGTGATTACAGAGAAATACCATTCTTCTTTTTTTATCTGTATTACAAAATTAAATTTACCTGTTTGGTAATCGTGCCAGGTTAATTCCTTTTTATACTCATAATTCTTATTAAGCGAATCAATGGTTTGTTTTAAGAAACTATAGTCGCACATAAGCTGGCTGTATTTACAGAAGCCATTGTCATCGAGAACAAAAAGCAGCGTGCGGTAACCATCGAAATCTTCATACTTTATAAAACTATTTTTGCCTCCAAAAACTTCTTTTGCAAAATAATAGTCTTTATGATTTTCACTCATTTGCTTTTTTATCTCTAACTTATGAGTACCTACATAATTTTGACCAAGAACATTTATGCCCGAAACTACAATTAACAGAAGTACAATTATTTTTTTCATTTTCAGATCTATGTAACTTTATGGAACTTCTATTGTGTTCAGAATTTCCGTAATAATATCCTCTGATTTAATGTTTTCGGCTTCTGCTTCGTATGAAAGTCCAATTCTGTGGCGCAAAACATCGTGACAAACAGCGCGAACATCTTCGGGAATTACATAACCTCTGCGTTTAATAAAAGCATATGCTTTTGATGCCATTGCCAAGTTAATACTTGCTCGAGGTGAACCCCCATAATTAATCATTGCCGAAAATTTCTCTAAACCATAGTTTTCCGGAAACCTTGTTGCAAAAACAATGTCGAGAATATATTTCTCTATTTTTTCGTCAAGATACACATCTTTTACCACATTTCTAGCATCAATAATATTTTGTGGTTTTAAAATTGTGTTGGCCTTGGGAAAATGCTTAGCAACGTTCTGACGAACAATCAATTTTTCTTCTTCAATTTTTGGATAACTAACCACTACCTTTAACATAAATCGGTCAACCTGTGCTTCAGGCAACGGATAAGTTCCTTCCTGCTCAATTGGGTTTTGTGTTGCCAAAACAAGAAATGGTTCTTCCAATGGATAGGTTTTATCACCAATTGTAACCTGTCGTTCTTGCATTGCTTCGAGCAGCGCACTCTGAACTTTTGCAGGTGATCTGTTAATCTCGTCAGCTAAAACAAAATTGGTAAAAATAGGACCTTTTTTAACCATAAATTCTTCTCTTTTCTGACTGTAAATCATAGTACCAATAAGATCGGCAGGCAAAAGATCTGGTGTAAATTGTATTCTGCTGAATTTGGCATCAATAGTGTCGGCCAGTGTATTTATGGCCAATGTTTTTGCCAACCCAGGAACACCTTCGAGCAAAATATGCCCATTAGAGAGTAAACCGATTAACAAAGAGTCGACAAGATGCTTTTGCCCAACAATAACTTTACCCATTTCGATTTTTAATAAATCAACAAATGAGCTTTCTTTCTGAATTCGGTCGTTTAGCTCCTTAACATCAATTGTTTCGTTCATAATTTAAAAATTTACAAAAGTTACATAAATTTTAATTGTTCTAAAAAATAATTGTTTGATTTTAACTTCTGTTATTGTAAAATCAAGTACAATATTAGTTGTTTAAAGTGTTAATGAATGTTAATATTTTTTAAGAAACACTAACTATTTATCAATTATCAATTATCAATTGTCAAACACCAATTATCAATGTGATCTGTGAATTGTGAGACGTGAGCATCCAGTTTTACGCCTCCAGCCTCCACTATTCACTATTCACAAAAATAACTTTAGTTCACTTTTTATTCAGTGATGTGTAAACAGTGATTAGTGATCGGGAAAAAAGGAGATAATTGAGATTTTAAATAGTATAGTTGCAGAATTTTACTATTCACCGGTCACCACTCACAATTCACTAAAATAATTTTGGTTCAATTTAGGCATTCTTGGCACTCTAATTTACCTAGGCACTTTAGCTCACTTCAAACTTAATTTATAATTCAAAATTGTTAGTTTTGTATAAACTAATTGTTTACGCAAATTGAGATATTTCATTCAACTAAGCTATCTTGGAACTAACTATTGCGGCTGGCAGATGCAACCCAATGGAACAACTGTTCAGGAGGTTTTGAACAATGCATTTTCAACTGTTTTGCAGGAAAAAATAGAAATAACTGGAGCCGGGCGAACTGATACAGGCGTTCATGCATCGTATTATATGGCTCATTTTGACTCTGTTAATCAAAACCTTCATTTAGATCAGAAGATTCTTTTAAAAATAAATGGTTTCTTGCCAATAGATATTGCAGTACAAAAGATTTATTTTGTAAACGTTGATGCTCATGCACGATTTAATGCACTAAATCGAACATATAATTATTTTATTCATCAGCAAAAGGATCCGTTTATAGTGGAAACATCATGGTACTTTCCTTATAAACTTGATATAATTAAGATGAATGAAGCTTGTGAATTACTACATAAGTTTACTGATTTTACAAGTTTTAGTAAGCTGCATACTGATGTTAAAACAAATAATTGTACCATATTTTTTGCACAGTGGACTCAGGATGATTATAAAATAATGTTTACTATTAGGGCAGATCGATTCCTGAGAAATATGGTTCGAGCAATAGTAGGAACGATGATCGAAATCGGTAAAGGGAAAATTAATCTTGAGGACTTTGTGCAGATTATTGAAAGTAAAAACAGATCTAATGCAGGAATTTCGGTGCCTGCACATGGCTTGTTTCTGTCAGGTATTGAATATCCTGAAGAAATATTTTTAAAATAGA
>JAIFLC010000127.1 GCA_020049295.1 Bacteroidota bacterium | reverse complement strand
TTTTAAAAACCATCGAAGCCAATAATATCGAAATACAAGCAAATCAGAAACTTCTCGAGAGTAAAACATTTGAATACCGCAACATGGTTTTACCCGATGGGCCTGAGTTTTCATATGGTTATTTTCCCGATAATTCATCAACTCCCGGACCAAAAGAGACCTTTGAAATAAGTCAATCGTTTCAGATGCCTTGTTTTTATAGAAACCAGTCATCGCTATCAAAATCAATGGTTGAGCAGGAAAAGCTGAATTACCAGCAGGTTCGTCAATCCATACTTTCAGAAGCAAAAAACCTGATGATAGAATTGGTTTATCTTACCAAGATGAATATTCTTTTGCAAGCACGCCTTTCTGATAGTGAAAACCTGATGAAAATTTTTTCCAAACGCATCGAAACAGGCGATGTTAATATACTTGAAGTGAATAAATCGAGACTACATTTATTGCATATTCAAAATCAACTTAAAACGATACAAAATGAATTAAGTTCAATACAAAAGCAATTGACGTTTATGAATGGAGGTCAGGAATTAAATGTTATTGTTAACGAGTACCCAGTATTTGGAGAAATTGACTTTGAGCGCTTAATGAATGAAAAGCAGAATAGTGATCCGGAATTATTAGTTGCAAAAAAACAAGTTGAATCATCGGCAAAGCTTTTAAAAGTAACTAAGAATATGCAATTACCTAAGTTTAGCCTCGGATATGCAGGCGAAACAGTCGTTGATGAGAAATTCAGAGGTTTTGTTGTAGGAATGTCGGTTCCTATCTGGGGTGCCCGTTCTGAAATTAAAAAGGCAAAATACGAATCACAGTATATTGTATTAAACAGTCAATTGATTCAAGTCAGAATTATTTCAGATCTTAATCAGCAAATCGAAAAAGTAAAAACATTAAAGGAAAACCTTGATAATTATTCGTTAGCCTTGGAATCAGTAAATAATCTTGACCTTCTGAAAAAGTCTCTTGATCTTGGCGAAATATCATCTATTGAATACTTTACAGAAATAAGTTACTTCTATCAAATCTATGATGATTACTTAATTAACGAAAAGGAATATCAAATGGCAGTAAACGATCTGCTTCGATATAAACTTTAAAATCGAATCTGTACAATACAATCAAAGCTGCCTTCTTAAAGAGCAGCTTTTTTATTGCTAGAAAATTTTCCTACATCTAAAAACAATTATTCTCAATTTGATTTATCTTTGCAACACATTTTTTATAAGAAAACCTGAAATAATTCAATTCAACCATTGAATTATTTGATTTTTATTGCTGGTTATCCATCGAATATTTTTAAATTAATTCATTTTTAAGTTTAGTTTATTTATGGCCGATAGTCAATTACTTTTTATTTCACTTTGCATTACCATTATTGGATGGTTTGCAATATATTTTGTTCCTGTCCAATTAAAAGGAAAAATAACCATTGGATTTGTCGTATTAAATGCAATTCTAACTTCGATTCCTGCAATTCATGTCCTCAATTCTGAGAAATTTGAAATTCTGTTTTCCGGAATAGCACTTATTGGTGAAGTTCCAATTCGAATAGATTCGCTTTCAGCATGGTTCATTCTCATTATAAACATAACCAGCATTACAGGTGTTTTTTACGGATTCGGATATATGAAGTCCTATAAAGATCAGAAATCAAATCTCACCTTACATTGGATTCAATATTTGCTGTTCCATTCTTCTATGCTTTGGGTTTGTATGGTGCAAAACAGCATTGTATTTTTAATTGTATGGGAATTAATGTCTTTATCATCGTTATTTCTGGTTATTTTCGATCATGAAAACAGCAAAACAATTAAAGCTGGTATTAATTATCTGGTACAAATGCACATTGGCGTAGCCATATTAACTATGGCATTTGTCTGGGTTTATATTTCAACAGGTTCGTTAGATTTTTTGGCAATAGCTCAGTTCTTTCAAACACATTCAAATATCTGGTTATTTCTGCTTTTTTTTATTGGATTTGGAATTAAAGCTGGGTTTATTCCGTTTCATTCGTGGTTGCCGCATGCACATCCTGCTGCACCATCGCATATCTCAGGTGTTATGTCGGGTGTAATTGTTAAACTAGGTATTTATGGGATATTACGAATGATTACATTTATAAGCAGCGATTTCCTGTTACTCGGTGAAGCAATTCTTGGACTTTCAGTATTAACCGGGTTGTATGGAATTATCAATTCTGCTGTTCATCGTGATTTTAAAAGGATGCTTGCTTATTGTACAATCGAAAATATTGGTATTGTTGGTGTTGGTATCGGCTTAGGCATGATTGGTTTGGGTAATGGAAATAACATAATGGTTATTTTAGGTTTTGGGGGAGCATTATTACATATATTGAACCATTCGCTATTTAAATCATTGTTGTTTTTCTCTGCAGGCTCTGTTTACCAGCAAACTCATACACGCGATATGGAGAAACTGGGTGGGTTAATAAAAAAAATGCCTCAAACAGCATTTCTTTTCTTAATCGGAGCATTGGCAATTGGCGGTTTACCGCCATTTAATGGTTTTGTTTCGGAGTTTATAATTTATAAAGGAATGCTAGAAGGAATAAGCTCCTCAAACATGTATCAGGTGATACTTATTGTTATTTCTTTTGCAGGATTATCAATTATTGGAGGAATTTCAATATTGGTATTCACAAAGAGTTTCGGTACTATTTTCCTTGGATCTCAACGTACTCATTTGCATTCTGAACCTGTTGAAGTGTCTTTATCGATGCGATTGCCACAATATATTATTATTGGATTAATGATTTGCATTGGTCTTTTTCCTTCTTTTTTCTTTTCCTACACTTCGCAAATTATTATCACTTCTTTCCCGGGTTTGGGCGTAATTCAAACAGATTCATTAATTCCTTTTATGGATAATTTATCTCTGGTTGGTTTATTTGCAGCAATATTTTTGGTTTTAGCAGTCATTGTTTATTTTGTACGATCATTGCTTACTAAGAAAAACCTTACTCAAGTTTCACCAACCTGGGGATGTGGATATGTAGCGCCAAGAGCATCAATGCAATATACCAGCAAATCGTATTCAAAAACATTGGGTAAGCTATTAGGATTTATAGTAATTGAAAAGAAAAAATATACCGAGTTAGAAAAATCTGAAATTTTTCCTGAAGAAAGAAAACATTCGGCTTTTTATGTCGATTTTTTTGAAAACAGAATTATTGGAAGAATAACTAACGCCTTGCAATACTTTATGAATCTTTTCCAATTTGTTCAGAACGGAAGTACGCAGATGTACATCATTTATGGCTTGTTTTTTATTCTTCTGGTATTTTTGGGCACGTTATTTAATATTATCTGATGAATTTGATTTATGCTATACTAATTGTCGTTTTCTTATCATTACTGATAATACCATTCTTAAATTCACGAATGAAAGGTATTATTACATTGATATCAGTTATTAGCGTTAGCATATTAAGCAGTATTCCGGCAATTAAAGCATTAACAGGCGAATCAACTGAATTACTTTTATCAGGCTCAATAGTCACTTCAATTATCCCCATCAGAATAGATGCTCTTTCAGCATGGTTTATTTTAACTATAAATTTTACATTTTTTACTGGTATAATTTATGGGATGAGTTATATGCAGGCTTATAAGAATCAAAAATCAAATTTATCGTTACATTGGATAAGTTATATTTTAGCTCATACCGCGCTTATTTCTGTCTGCTCTATTCAAAATAGTTTGGTTTTTCTTATTGCTTGGGAGATAATGGCCTTGTCGGCTTTTCTTCTTGTGATTTTTGAAAGCTATAGTGCCAAAACACTAAAAGCTGGAATTAACTATTTAATCCAATCGCATATAAGTATTTTATTATTAACATTGGGTTTTATCTGGGTGTTTTATAAAACGAATTCCTTTGATTTTAATGCAATACAAGATTTTGCAAATTCGACAACCGCATTTGGTGGTTTGGTATTAATGATTTGTTTCTTTATTGGATTTGGAATTAAAGCGGGTTTCGTCCCTTTTCATACTTGGCTTCCATTAGCTCACCCTGCTGCTCCGGCGCATATTTCAGGAGTTATGTCAGGGGTTATTATTAAGATTGGAATTTATGGAATTCTTCGAATGATTTTCTTAATAAAAACAGATTACCTTGCTATAGGATATTTTATTTTATTCATATCTATTATTTCGGGAATCTATGGTGTGATGTTAGCCATTTTACAGCATAATCTGAAAAAACTATTAGCTTATCATAGTATCGAAAATATTGGAATTATTGGTATTGGTATAGGTTTAGGATGCATTGGAATGGGTACTGGAAATAATATACTTTCAATACTTGGATTTTCAGGGGCATTGTTGCATACACTTAACCACTCGTTGTTTAAATCGCTTTTATTTTATGGTGCAGGAAATATTTACCAATCAGTACATACAGTAAATATCGAACAATTAGGTGGACTTGGTAAAAATATGAAACAAACAGCTTTCTTGTTTTTAATTGCCTCGCTTGCTATTTGCGGATTACCTCCATTTAATGGATTTATATCTGAATTTATTATTTATAGTGGCATTTTTAATGGAATCCATAATGCTACTTTTCTAAATCTTATGTTCCTTATTTTCTCAATATTTGGACTTGTACTTATTGGGGGTCTAGCTATTCTTTGTTTTACCAAAGCATTTGGTACAATATTTTTGGGTATTTAATTGTTATGTTGATCATTACCATTGGCATATTTCCAACAGCATTTTTAAAAGTGTTATCACTGCCAGTTTCTCAATTAACAGGAATTGTAGCGACTGATTTTATCCCGCTAGAAACAGCCATTTCAAAAACTTTATCCCAAATAGGATTTGCTTCTTTACTTTTTATGGGTATTGCGGGTACGCTCTTTTTCATTCGAAAGAAGTTTACAACAAAAAACTTATACAGATATTCTACAACTTGGGGTTGTGCATATACAGGACAGGCCAACA
Organism: Bacteroidota bacterium; assembly: GCA_020049295.1. Taxonomy (GTDB): domain Bacteria; phylum Bacteroidota; class Bacteroidia; order Bacteroidales; family UBA12077; genus UBA12077. The sequence continues at coordinate 12,808 of JAIFLC010000127.1, read as the reverse complement.
AAATGCAATATACAGCAAGTTCATTTGTTAGAACTTATAGGAAGCTAGCCGAACCTTTATTTGATGTTCATAAGTTTAAAAGGGATGTGAAGGGTATTTTCCCAGATAAAGCTTGGCACGAAACGCATCCAAAAGATAAAATTGAAGAAATGTTTATTAGTTATCCAATTCGTCAGTTCAAACATTTCTTAAACTTTTTCAGCATTTTGCAAAGCGGAAAACCTCAGATGTATATTTTATATGGAGCAGTATTTATAACTTTGTTAATTGCTGTACCACAAGTGTTTAATTTAATCAAGACATTTTTTGAATTTTTAAATAACTTATAAGCTATGATAAGTTTTATATTAATCATTTTAGTAAGCTTTTTCTTTACGGGCATCGTAATCCGTACAAAAAGTATTGCATCAGGCCGTAAAGGTCCAGGAATATTTCAGCCAATAAAAGATATTATTCGTTTATTTAAGAAAGGAGCAGTTTACAGTGAAACAACCAGTTTCATTTTTCAGATTGCTCCAAGCATATATTTTGCTTCTGTAATCATGGCTATAATGGTAATCCCTTTTGGACAATACAAAGGGATTATATCATTTGAAGGTGATTTTGTCTTCTTTGCTTATGTGTTGGCAATTGGTAAGTTTTTCAGTATTATATCTGCACTCGATACAGGTAGTAGCTTCGAAGGAATGGGAGCAAGCCGCGAAGCGCTTTATTCTATGTTGGCCGAACCAGCTTTCTTCCTGCTTATGGGATCACTTTCTTTGCTTACTGGCTATACATCATTTCATGAGATATTTATGACTTTCCATTTTGGGACATATGTTTCTTATGCAATTGGAGTTATGGCAACCTTTGTATTGGTTATGATTTGTATGATTGAAAATAGCCGTATGCCAATTGATGATCCAAAAACCCACCTTGAACTTACAATGATTCATGAGGTTATGATTCTTGATAATAGTGGTTTCGATCTTGGATTAATTTTACATGCTACAAACCTCAAATTTGCAATGTATGGCGCTTTAATTGCTAATCTTTACTTTGGTGATTTGCCACTTTATTATTCTATACCAATTTTCTTAGTAATTCAAACGCTTTTTGCTGTTTCCGTAGGTTTGCTCGAATCATTTACAGCCCGATACAGAATGAGTCATAATGCCCAGTTTATATTTACATTGTCATCAGTTTCATTGCTCATATTTTTTGGAGTACTCATGATACTTGGTAAATTGGTTTAGTTTTAATTAACGAAATGAAAAGGCAAGAAGTTGGAAGACGGAAGTCAGGAGTTCAAAGTTGAAATATAAATAAAACTATGGTGAAGTTTAAATTTGAAAAACTAATTATTTGGCAAAAAGCAATGGAATTTGGAGAAAGTACCTACCAGCTATCTTATAAGTTTCCCAAAGATGAAATATATAATTTAACATCGCAAATTAGAAGAGCTGTAGATTCAATTGCCTTAAATATATCAGAAGGTTCAATTGGGCAATCTAATTTGGAGTTTAAAAAGTTTATTGGATATTCAATTCGTTCATTAGCGGAGGTGGTTACTTGCTTACACAAAGCTTTTAAAAGAAATTATATTTCTGAAGAAGATTTCAATGAGCATTATGATTTTGCATTTAACCTTATGAATATGTTGGTTGCATTTAAAGAAAAAATTAAATAAATATGAAAAATAAACTCGGTGCTTGCAGCTTCGGTCTTCAGTCTTCAAGCTTCGGACTATTAACAAAATCAGAAATTCGAAAGCATTAAAGAACTAAAAAACAACGACTATGATAAATGTTTTGCTTATAACTTTTGTAATATCATTGCTTTATATCTCGATAGCGAATCGCTTGTTAACGTATGTAAAGATTTTAGCTTTTCAGGGGATATTGCTTTTTGGGGTGGCATTTATTGAATTAATCGAAATTAATCCAATAAACTTAGCCTTTATTTTGCTAGAAACGATAGTAGTTAAAACAATAGCTATACCTATGTTTTTAACCTATGTAATTAAGAAAAATAAAATAACCCGCGAAGCTGAGCCTTTCTTGCCTAATTTCGTATCTCTTATTATTGTAACACTAATTATTATAGTTACATTCCTTATCTCAAACAGTATTGCCGATACTCATTTGAATAAGATCTATTTTGTTGTAGCTCTGGTCGCTTTGTTTAGTGGTTTGTATATCATCATCTCCCGAAAAAAAATGATAACTCACGTTATTGCTTATGCTATAATAGAAAATGGAGTTTTCATTCTTTCGCTGGCTGTTGGTAACGAAATGCCTATGCTGGTGAACCTTGGAATATTGCTCGATATTTTTGTCAGTGTGTTCCTTTTAGGTATTTTCATTAATAAAGTGGGCGACGTAGTTAAAGATATTGATATTACTCAGCTAAGTAATTTAAAAGATTAATTTGAATAAAAATGATTGGAATATATTTAACAGCAGCAGTTATTTTAAGCGGTTTAATATTTGTCAATAGAAAAAGACAGGTTAATAAACTTCTTGTAACTCTATTTATTATAGTGCAGTGGGCATTTACTATTTACGAATATTATCATAAAGGCATTGTTGAGTTAAGCTATTTTAAACCAGATGCATTGGCGGTTTTATTACTTGTAACACTTAGTATTATTAGTATTCCTGCCTTGTTTCATAGTTACGAGTATATTTATCCCGAAAAGGAGAATCCTAAAACCAGATCGATCTATTATGCAGCAATGACAATACTTATTACAGCCATTGGGGCAGCTTACCTATCAAATCATATTGCTGTAACCTGGATTTTTATCGAGATTACAACCTTAAGTGCTTCAGCATTGATTTTTCATCGCAGAAACAGCGGCTCACTTGAGGCTACCTGGAAATACATTTTTGTTTGCTCAATTAGCTTAACCTTTGTATTTATTGGGATTTTATTTTTAAGTATTGCGCTGGGTCATAGTGGAGAGCAAGGTTTGTTTTTTGATGCTCTTATAAACCAAGCGGCAAATCTTAATACATTCTGGTTTAAACTTGCATTTGTATTCATATTCGTTGGATTTACGGCTAAACTTGGATTGGTTCCTATGTACACTGCTGGTATTGATGCCAAGGATAAAGCACCAACACCTGCTGCTGCATTATTTTCAAGCGTTTTAATGAATGTTGGTTTTGTTGGGATTTTCAGATTATATACTGCTGTAGCACACTCATCAATTCATAGCTGGGCGAATCATGTAATTATGATTGCGGCATTTCTTTCTTTATTTATCTCTACTGTGTATGTGCTAAAAGTTAAAAATATAAAACGAATGTTGGCATACTCTAGTATTGAGCACATGGGACTTGTAATGTTGGGTTTAGCAGCAGGAGGAATAGGTTATTACGCTGCTGTGTTGCATGTTATTCTTCATGCTTTTGCTAAATCAGCGCTTTTCTTACAAATTGGACAGGTATATAATATTTATAAAAGTAAAAATTTATATAATCTGGGGGGGTATTTTAAATACAACTTGCCGGGTGCGATTATTATCTTAATAGCTTTTATTTGTGTAACTGCTATGCCTCCGTCTGGTCTTTTTATAAGTGAGTTTTATATTTTCACAGCACTTTTTAAAGGAGGATATTTGTTTATACTAATTCCAGTACTTATACTCTTAACCATGATAATTTGGGCTATAGGCAAGAATTTCTTAAAACTCTTATTTACTCCACCAGTAAATTTCGATGAATCAAAGATTGAAAAAGTAAGTCAGCTTGAAACGCTTTCTCAGTTTATTTTGCTTGGATTGGTTATTTATCTTGGTATAAATCCTCCGGCAGAATTTGTAAATCTAATTAATGAAGCAGTAAAAAATTTAATCTTCTAATATGAATTATTCAGTACTAAAAAATAATCAGCGTGTACCGGTTAATTCAATACCGGTTCTTAAGTACGAAGATTTTATGGAATCGATTGTTTCGGGTCTTATGACGGATAAAAACAATCATTGTGTAAATTATTTTGGCTATCATCATCAAGATAAGATTAAGCTTATATGTTGCATTGCCGATGATCTAAATCACGACATTTATGTTCTTTCTTCACTGGTTGAACAATCTGCAGTTTTACCATCCTTTTCTTCACAAAATCTTTCTTTTGAAAAATTCGAGCGCGAAATACACGAAAATTTTGGTATTGGATATATCGATCATCCTTGGCTTAAACCAGTAAGATATCCATTTAATGCGGCTGATAAAAGCAAAACAATATCTAATTATCCATTTTATCGGATCGAAAGCGAAGAATTGCACGAAGTGGGTGTTGGCCCAATACATGCCGGAGTTATTGAGCCGGGACATTTTCGATTTATTTGTAATGGCGAGCAAATTCTTCATCTCGAAATACAACTTGGCTATCAGCATAGGGGAGTAGAACAATTGTTTTTAGAAAAGAAAAATTTGTTACAAAAAGCAACTCTTGCTGAGAATATTGCAGGAGATACGGTTATTGGTCATACAAGTACTTTTTCTAAGCTTTGGGAGAGCTTATGTAGTTATAAAGCGACTCCAGAATTGGAGTTTGCCAGAACATTGGCATTGGAAAATGAACGCATTGCAATTCATACGGGTGATTTAAGTGCTATTTGTACTGATGTTGCTTATCAATTGGGTAATTCGGTTCTTGGTAGGCTTAGAACTCCTGTTATAAACTATTTTCAAATTTGGGGAGGTAATCGTCTCGCAAAAGGCTTGATTCGCCCCGGGAAAATTAATTTTCCATATACAAAAGAACTTGCTAAAGAATGGCTTGATATGATCGCTGCTTATGAACCCGATTTTAAAGAAATGATAAGGCAGATGTTTAATCTTCCATCACTTTTAGCCAGGTTAGAAAAAACAGGTGTTGTAACAACAGATGTGGCTGAATCAATTGGCCTGGTGGGAATGGCTGCACGTGCAAGCGGAGTAAACAGAGATATACGTCTTTCTCATCCTGATAATTTATATGAACAGTTAAATCATAAGCCAATAATCAAACATCACGGAGATGTGCTTTCCAGATCTCAGATTAGAAGAGAAGAAATTTTTCAGTCTATAGAATACATTAAACAGTTATTAACTGATATTCCTGAGAATTTAAAATATACAACCGAATTAAATACACCAGAACCCGATTCATTTGTTATTTCGTTAACCGAAGGTTGGCGTGGTGAGATTTGCCATTGTGCTATTACCGATAATAAAGGAGAACTAGTTATCTATAAAATTAAAGATCCTTCTTTCCATAATTGGTTAGCTCTGGCTTTATCAGTTCGTAACAACGAAATCTCGGATTTTCCGATTTGTAATAAGAGTTTTAATTTGTCGTATTGTGGTCATGATTTATAATATTGAAAAGGTATGTTAAATAATTTAAAGATAATGTATCATCAAGGAAAACAGTTTATTCCTGATGTTACAACTGCAGAAGTCCCTGGTATTTTCAGAGGCAGACCAATTATCAGCAATGCAAAAGTTAATGAAGAAGCCCTGATTAATATCTGTCCCTTTAATGCCATAAAAGCAAACCCAGTAAGTATCGATTTAGGAAAATGTACTTTTTGTGGAGAATGTGCTCTTGCATTCCCTGAAAAAATAAAGTTTACTAAAGATTACAAACTTTCTACTAATGAGCGCAGCGGTTTAATTGTTGTTGAAGGACAAGACAAACCTATCGATGTGAATCCTGAATTAGTTCGCAAAGAAATTCACAAACTTTTTGGGGGTTCGCTTAAACTGCGTCAGGTTTCGGCTGCAGGAGATAATAGTTGCGAGTGGGAAATGAATGCTGCCGGAAATGTTCAGTTCGATATGGGTCGATTTGGGGTTGAATTTGTTGCTTCACCTCGCCATGCCGACGGAATTGTTATTACAGGACCTATCTCAGAAAATATGGCAGAACCTTTGCAGATTTGCTATGATGCAACACCTGATCCTAAAATTATTATTCTCGCCGGAACAGATGCAATAAGTGGAGGAATCTTTAACGATAGCCCAGCACTAAACAGATCATTTCTTGATAAATACAAAATTGATCTTTATATCGCTGGAAATCCGGTACATCCATTAAGCATAATAAATGGTATGCTTCACCTTATCAGAAAAAGGTAATAGCTACTTGATTATTTCAGAATAAAAAACTCTAACAAAATAATTGTTAGAGTTTTTATATACAACCGCATTAATGAATATAAAATAGTGCTAATTAATTAGATTTCTTTTTTCTTTTCATAATGTCTCCAAATATAGTATACAGGTATTCCCAATAATACTATAATTAGTCCGGGCCAGGTATAGTTAGGTTTGTAAATTAATAAGTCAATCATAATTAGGGTAGCTAATAAAATATAAATTGCAGGAACCACAGGATAACCAAAGGCCTTGTATGGACGCTCTGCATCTGGACGCTTTTTCCTTAAGATATAAATTCCGATAATCGTCATGGTGTAAAAAATAAGAACAGCAAATATTACATAATCAAGTAATTCGCTGTAAGTGCCCGATAAACAAAGTAATGACGCCCATATTCCTTGGTAAAGCAATCCATTTGATGGAACACCTTTCGAATTTAATTTACCCACTTTTTTAAAGAATAATCCATCGTTTGCCATAGCGTAATAAACACGAGCAGCCGATAAAATCATTCCATTATTACATCCAAACGTTGATATTACGACAAGAACAGCCATTATCATGGCAGCATAACTACCAAAGAAACCAAACATGGCTGCGGTACCAACTCTGTCGTTAGTGGCATATTGAATACCACGCTCAAAAACTGTTGTTCCATCAGGAGCTCCACGAAGTGGTAATGCTTGTAAATAAACAATATTGGCTAAAATATAAAGAACAATTACAATCCCTGTCCCGAATAATAGGCTCAATGGCACATTACGTTTAGGATTAATTGTTTCTCCAGCTGTAAACGTTGCACTATTCCATGCATCGGCAGAAAAAAGTGCGCCTACCATGGCAGTTCCAATAGCAGCAATTAATGCAAATCCGGTTAAAGGAATAAGATTTCCATCTTTAACCTGAACAGCATCCCAAAATACCTTTGAGTTCAATTCTATTGCTCCTGTACTTTTGGCAAAAAATAATCCAACTACAATAAGTCCAATTAGTGATAAAATTTTTGTAATTGTAAAGCTGTTTTGTACAATTTTACCCAGCCGAATCCCTTGTGCATTTAACCAGCTAAGAAAAAGTATACTAAAAATAGCAAGTGCATGTACAGTTGTTATTTTTAGAAATCCGACATCTATCCATACATTGGATTCTGAGAACCAGGGAAAGATTACACCCATAAATTTTGCAAAAGCCATGCCTACAGCGGCAATTGATCCAGTTTGAATAACCATAAACAGAGTCCATCCAAATAAAAAACCACTTAATGGATTATAAGCTTCGCGAATATATACATACTGACCTCCTGCATGCGGCATCATGGATGCCAATTCTCCATAACTCAACGCCGCAATTATAGTTAGCACGCCAGTTAATACCCATACAACAAGCAACCAACCTGGCGATCCAAGTGATCTGGAGATATCAGCACTAACAATAAATATCCCTGATCCAATCATTGAACCTGCTACAATTGAGGTGGCATCAAATAGGTTTAGGCTTTTTCGAAATCCAGAAATGATATTTCCCATGAGCGATAAATTAGAATTTTAATGACTCTAAAATAGAGAAAAAATGATAATCTTCTATTATTTAACGATGATTTGTTAAACAAAGTTAAATCGAAATCAATGAATTTAATATTTCAAAATGTTCGTTTTGATTATTGCAAAAAATGTAGTATTTTGCTGATATATATTTTATTATGAGTAAGTATCTGAACTTTGATTTCCTGAATATTGGACACGAAAACCTTATTCCACAACAAGGTAGGATACTTATTTCCGAACCACTGCTTTCTGATACCTATTTTAAACGTTCTGTTGTTATTATTACTGAGCATAATGAGAATGGAAGTGTCGGGTTTGTCTTAAACAAACCAATTGAATTAATGATTAATGAAGTGTTGGGTGATTTTCCACCATTCGAAGCAAAGGTTTATGTTGGTGGCCCGGTGGCAAAAGACACGATTCATTTTTTACATACATTAGGTAAAATGATTCCAGATTCTGTTCATGTGGTTGATGATATTTACTGGGGTGGAGACTTCGATCAGCTTAAAAAAGTTGTTTCAAAAGGAATGGTTAAACCATCACAGGTAAGATTTTTTCTTGGTTATTCGGGATGGCAACCACTGCAGCTTGAAGAAGAAATTGAAGAAAATGCATGGCTGGTAACCGAAGTTGAATCTTCAAAAATAATGACTGCCGAAAAAGATATCTGGGAAAATACGCTCCGTACCATTGGTAAAAAATTCAAAATCTGGGCAAACTTCCCTGAAAATCCTGCAATGAATTAGATTGTTGTCAATTATCAATAATCAGTGAACAGTGACTTGTGATTGGTGATTCGCTGTATGCATAATTATAGCCACAACCTTCGGATTTCAATTTTAAATTTTTCAATTCACCACTTACCACTCACTATTCACCATTAATATTTTACTTCTTGAAAGCTAGCTCATTGAGCTTATCAATAAATTGTTGTGAAGAGTTATTGAAAAAACGCTTTTCCTTAAAAGATAATGCCCACCTTAAGCCAGATATACTATTAGTTAGGAATAACTCATCGGCATCGAGTATGTTTTTTTCTGTAATCGATTTCTCGTTATAAATTCGATATTGTAGAATATCTGCAATTTTTAAAATTTGTTTTCGCATTATTCCAGCCACTGGACCATCCGTTAATGGTGGAGTAAGAATAAATTTATCTTTGATTAAAAAGATATTTGAACTGATCGTTTCAGTTATAAATCCTTTGTCATTTATTATTATGCAGTCATCAAGCTTTTTCTCTGTAGCATAAATACCTGCCATAACATAAATCAATGCATTGGAGGTTTTCAGATTTGAAAATCGATTAGCAGGTTTTTGAATTTCGGGATAAATATCAATGACTAATCCTTTTTGGTTTAGGTTATAGTGTTCGTTTTCAATAAATTCTGTTTCGACAATATAAGAGGATGCATTTGTTGTGGGAGTATATCTTCCTCCATCGATTCTAAAAACACTTAATCGTATTCGAACACCCTGATATAACTTGTTTTTATGTAATAGTTTTATTATTTCCTTCAAAATGTTACCTGATTCAATTACTTCGGGTATTTCCATTTTAAGTAATTTCATTCCATGCGTTAACCGAATAAGATGATCTTCGAAAAACTGAATTTCGGTTCCGTTCGCATGCATCGTTTCAAATAAGCCATCGCCATAACAAAATGAGCGATTGGTTATGCTTACACCAAACTCCTCGCGTGGAAAATATTCGCCATTATATAGTATGAAAGTGTTTACCGGCATTACCCCGCAATTATCTTATCAATATATTTCTCAATATTTTCATTTAGCTCCACTTTAATCCCCTTAATCCCTGCACCTTCAGCCGCTTCCACATCGCGTTGTTTATCGCCAATCATAAATGATTTTTTCGGATCAATATTGAACCTTGCAATTGCTTTTTCGATCAGTAGCGATCCGGGTTTGCGACACAAACATTTTTCAACATCGCTGTGGTGTGGGCAATAATAAATCTCGGTTAACCCAATTCCTGATTTTTTTAATTCATCAATAAAGTACTTGTGAATTTTTTCGACATGATCATGAGTATAAATGTTTTTAGCAATACCACCTTGATTTGTTATAATAATCAATAAATAGCCATTATCAGACAATTTTTTAAGCGATGGGATAATTCCATCATTAATGATAAATTCATCAAGCAAGTAAGTGTAATCGCCCGGGTCATGATTAATTACGCCATCTCTGTCGAAAAATACTGCTTTATTCATGTGGGCAAAATTAAAAATTAGTTAACTGATCAATAAAAACATAAATCAATTTATGATCTAAAAATAATGGGAAAATAAAACCAAATACGGCTCCAATAAAGTGAGCATCGTGATTTATATGATCACCACCGCGTTTACTCATATAGTGTGAATAAGCCAGATAAAGAACTCCAAATATAATTCCCGGTATTGGAATTATTGCATAGAAATATACCGATGCCATAGGTTGAAAAAAAATGTTTGTAAAAACAATTGCCGAAACAGCTCCCGATGCTCCAACTGAATTATACCAGATATTATCTTTATGTTTTTTTACTGTAGTAACTGTTGCCATTATCATTGAGGCAAAATACAAAATAACATACGAAAGCACGGGAGATTTAATGATTCCTTCAAGAGCCAATGACTTAAAAATTCGCTCCACTGAACTGCCAAACGAAAAAAGCACAAGCATGTTTATGATCAGGTGAACCCAATCAGCATGCAAAAAACCATGAGATACAATACGATACCATTCCTTTTTATGATAAACCTGATAAGGGTTTAATTGAAGTTTGTCAAATAAACCAGGATTACCAAAACCCAATACTGAAATAATTGAGGTTATTATAATTAATAGAATTGTCATTCGGATTAATTTTAGTGTAGAATTTTATAAACCAATTCTTTCAATAACTCACCATCGGGTGTGCTTTCGCTGTTCAATCCCTTTGATCGTAAATCATACACGCGCAGCATTGAAATAATCTCAACAACTTTTTTCGGATCATACTGTTTGGCTGCTTTTTCGTAATCAGCAATAAAATAAGGATTAACTTTTAATGCCGCAGCTACCTCTTGTTTATTTGTTTTGTTTTTAATAAAATGATAAACTAGTATTTTGCTATAAAAGTGATAAAGCATTGATATTGTTACAACAAGCGGATTGTCTTTTGGATTATTTGCAAAATAATTTACAATTCGGTTTGCCTTTAAAACATTTTTTTGGGTTAATGCTTTATGTAACTCGAAGTTGTTGTAATCCTTACTTATCCCAATGTTTTTCTCAATATGCAAAGAAGTAATATTATATACTCCAGTAGGAAGAGTAATAATAAGTTTTTCAAGCTCATTTGCAATTTTACTTAAATCATTGCCCAGATACTCGGCCATAAGCATTCCTGCGCTGGGATCAATAGTAAGATTCCTCTTTTTTAGGTATGCATTTATCCAAGGTGGTATTTCATTATCATAAAGTTTTTTTGATTCGAAAAGAACTCCATTATCATTTATGGCCTTATACAGTTTTTTACGCTTATCGAGTGTTTTGTATTTGTAATTTATTACCAGAATGGTTGATTTAAGTGGATTTAAAGCATAATGGATAAGATCGTCAATGTCTTTTATATTTTGGGCTTCCTTAACGATAACTACTTGGTAATTAGCCATCATTGGGTATCGTTTGGCAGAATTAATTACCGTGGCAATTTCGGTATCCTTACCATAAATGACTGTTTGGTTAAATGCTTTTTCGTTTTCACTCAACGCATTATCCTGTATGTATTTAGTTATTAAATCAATAAAATACGATTCATCACCCGAAAGGAAGTAGATAGGTTTATATATTTTATTTTTTAAATCACCTATTATTTGTTCAAAACTCATATTTTAAACTTCTAAAAACGTAAATGTTTAACAGATTCACCGTTGTTTTTAATTTCCTGTAATGCTTCAATACCAATTTTTACATGATCGTCGACATATTTAGCAGTAACCAGTTTATCGCTTTTTGAAGTTTTAACACCAGTAGAAATCATAGGTTGGTCAGTAACCAGCAATAATGCACCTGTAGGTATTTCGTTAGCAAATCCAACTATAAAAATTGTTGCTGTTTCCATATCAATAGCCATTGAACGGGTTTTCTGAAGATATTTTTTAAATCGTGAGTCATATTCCCAAACTCGCTTGTTGGTCGTTAATACTGTTCCGGTATAATAATCCCGTTTAAATTGACGGATAGAACTTGATACTGCCATCTGAAGCTTAAATGCAGGTAATGCAGGAATCTCTGGAGGAAGATAATCGTTTGATGTACCTTCGCTTCTAATAGCTGCAATAGGTATAATAAAATCCCCAAGTTTATTTTTTCGTTTTAGTCCTCCGCATTTGCCTAAAAATAAAGCAGCTTTTGGATGAATAGCACTTAATAAATCCATTATAGTAGCCGCATTGGCACTTCCCATTCCAAAGTTAATCATAGTTATTCCATCAGCTGTGGCGCAATGCATTGGAACATTTAAGTTTTTTATTTTCACTTTATTCCATTTGCAGAAAAGATCAAGGTAATGTCCAAAATTAGTAAGTAAGATATATTCGCCAAATTCGTCTAATGGACATCCTGTATAACGGGGCAACCAATCATCAACAATTTCTTTTTTTGTTTTCATAGGGCAAGTATTTTTTTTTGTCTCAAAAAAAACAGAAATTTCAATCTAAATTAAATTGATTCAGTTTTAATGGAGAGCCTAAATTTACCAACTTATTCGTTTAATTTAAAATTAATAGAGCAAAGAAAGTACATTTTTGACTTTATCCGAAAAAAATATGTGATATTAACTCCTGAAGAATGGGTTCGGCAAAATTTTCTGAAATATCTGGTTGAAGAAAAAAAATATCCTGCATCGTTAATTGTTGTTGAAAAGGAATTTAAGTTAAACAATTTATCCAAAAGGAGTGATGCGGTTGTTTATAATAAATCGGGAAACCCCTTTTTAATTGTTGAATGTAAAGCTGCCAATGTAAAGATAGATCAAAATGTATTTGATCAAATTGCAAGGTACAATATGGTGCTTAATGTTGACCTATTGGTGGTAACTAATGGATTACAACATTTTTGTTGTAAGCTGGATATGGA
>JAIFLC010000180.1 GCA_020049295.1 Bacteroidota bacterium | reverse complement strand
ATACGCCAGGATTTTTGGTTTTAGGATTTCTATTTCCAGTTTTCACTTGGATAATTGGATTTTTATCGTCCGATTACCAAGTGTCTTTTTCAGGCTTATGGCAGATGCATCTCAATGCACCGGTGTATTTTGTAGTGGATTTGGCGCCTATTATTTTGGGTATTTTAGGATATATTCTAACCGTTTCATACCATGAAACAACAGCTGAATTAAAAGATATTATTGAAGAAAAGGATAATATTATTAATAATAATGCACGGTTTGCCAAAAAGATTGGTGAAGGGGATCTTTCTGCTATCAATGAAGATAGTGATGAAAACGATATTTTGGGTCATTCATTAATGATTATGCGTGAGAATTTAGCACGAACCAATGAAAACGAACGTCAACAAAATTGGATTGCTAAAGGAAAAGATGTAATATCTGACATTCTTAGGATGCATAATGACTTGGAAGAACTGTCGTACAAAACATTGGTTGAGCTAATTAAATATATTGATGTACTTCAAGGTGCATTTTATCTGTATGTTGAAGAAGAAGGCAAGCTGGTTAATACCGCCAATTTTGCTTATAACAGGCGTAAATTTCTAAAGCAGGAATTTTATTTGGGCGAAGGATTGGTAGGACAATGTGCCTTTGAAATGGCTACAATTTTTAGGCGTGAAATACCCAATGATTATGTTTCAATTTCATCAGGAATTTTAGGTGATAAAAAACCAACTACCCTGTTATTAGTTCCTTTAATTACCGATCAAAAGCTTCAGGGGGTAATGGAATTTGCTTCGCTTGAAAAAGATATTGATGAACTATCTGTTCGATTCCTTGAAGAGCTTAGTGATATTATAGCTCGGACTATTTTTAATTTGAAAGTTAACACGAGAACTGAAAAACTTTTAAGAGACGCGCAAGAAATGACCAATGAACTTCAAGAGAATGAAGAAGAATTGCGTCAGAATGCCGAAGAAATGAGGGCAACTCATGAAGAACTTGAAAAAACAAATGTGAATCTTGAAACACAAATTCGAGAAGTTGAAAATGCTCAAAAGCGACTGCATTCTTTATTAGAGAATGCCTCTGAAATTATTTCAATTTATGACGAAGATATGAAATTGAAATACATTAGTCCTTCAGTTCATAGTATCTTTGGATATACAGTAGATGAAATGATGGAAGGCAAAGATTTAGATAGGTTAACCGCTAAAGGTGTTAAAGAATTTACTGAAATATTTGTTACCCTCATTGAAAATCCGGGTCAATCAAAATCGATACAATATACTTACATGCGAAAAGACGGCCAAAAGATTTTTATTGAATCAACGGGTCGGAACTTATTGGACGACCAAGCGATAGATGGTATAATAATAAATTCTCAGGATATTACCGAACGAAAAAGAGCAGAGAAGGAAGAACGGATGAAAAGTAAAATGCAATCACTTTCGGAAAATTCACCGGATATGATCTTGCGGTTGAGTCCTTCGGGGCAGTTTTTTTATGCTAACCCCATTGTTAAAATTTTTACGGGTGTTGATAACAACGATATTATTAAAAGGAATTTGAGTGATGTTAATTTTAACAAGGAAATAAAAACATTTTTTACTGAGTCTATTCATAAAGTTAAATCATCGCAGCAAAAAACTAATACTGAAACCACATTTCCTACTAACTTTGGAAATCGTATTATGCAAGTAAATGCAATTCCAGAATTTAGCGATGATAAAGATTTAGAAACCATATTATTTGTTGCGCATGATATTACAGAGCAGAAGAAAATTGAGCAAGAGATAAAAGAGAAAAACCATGCAGTTCGAGAAAGTATAAATTATGCACAGCGAATTCAAACATCAATACTTCCAAATACCCGGTTTATTCAAGAATTTTTACCTAATTCATTCTTGCTTTATAAACCTCGCGATGTGGTTAGTGGCGATTTTCCGTGGTTTTTTAAGAAAGGAGATGATATTTTTATTGCGGCAGTAGATTGCACCGGGCATGGAGTGCCAGGAGCTTTGCTCTCTTTTATAGGATATTTTATTTTAAATAATGTGGTTGACCATTATAATAATATAAACGCAGGACAAATATTAGATAAATTACATGAAGGTGTAAGAAAAACTCTAAAGCAGGATAGAATTGACTCTGAGGCTCGTGATGGTATGGATATTGCACTTTGTAAAATCAATTTGTCGAATCAATTGTTAGAATATGCAGGTGCACATCGGCCACTTTATTTATTTAGAAACGGAGAGTTAATAGAATATAAAGGTGATAGAAAAGCAATTGGGGGAATTCCATTAGGCAAAAAGCCGGAAACAGATTTTGAAAACCATTTAATAAATATTGAAAATGGCGATCGGGTGTTTTTCTTTTCCGATGGATTTCCCGATCAGGTTGGAGGTGAAACAGGAAAGAAATATCAAGCCAGTAGAATTCGTGAATTAATTGTGAACAATCCGGATTTAAAAATCAATGAATACGAAAAGTTCTTTTTAGCGGATTTTGAAAATTGGAAAGGCGATTTCAAACAAATTGATGATGTTTTGTTAATAGGTATAGAATTTTAAATATTAAATTAGCCAATTATGGATGGGAAAGGTACCGATATAAAAGAATTTCTGGAATTTATATACAGCTTTTATAAATCCATGAAAGAACACCATGTGCAGTTAGTATATGAGGGTGAAATTACACATCAGATTACGAAAGCATTCACCTCGCTTACTGAAACCAATATGGAGTTAGGAGAGGAATCGCAATCTACTCAGAAAAAGGTGTTCCATGTAATGGTTGAATGTCTGCAGAATGTAGGCAAGCATGCTGAATATATTGTGGATACAGAAATTCATCGAGATGGGCGTGGCATTTTTTTGTTGTGTAAAAATGAGCATGAGTACACCATAACTACAGGAAATATGGTTAATAAGAGCAAATTTTCTGAAATGACTGAGGTTTTAGAAAAAATAAATAGTCTTGATAAAGAAGGACTGAAGCAGCTTTATAAACAACAAATCAAAGAAGGAAGACTTTCTAATAAAGGAGGAGCTGGATTAGGATTTATTGATATTGCAAAAAAGACAGGAAATCCGTTAATTTATAACTTTTTGCCGATTAACGATGAGTACTTATTCTTTGTGTTAACTAGTGTAATTTCAAGATATAACGATTAATTTTAAATAAATTTGAATTATGGAGGTAATTAAAATAGTTGGAACCGATGACACTCCAAGTGTTACCTTAGACGTGGCAAATGAGATATTTGAAGTATCAGGTCGATCATTGCCAGAGGATGTAGCGGCCTTTTATGAGCCTATCCTTGATTGGATAGAAAGATATTCTGAAGAAGCTACAGGAAAAACAGTTTTTAATTTTAAGCTGGTGTATTTCAATACGGCATCTTCAAAAATGCTGCTTGATATTCTTTTAAAGCTGGAAGAAATGTACGAATCAGGTAAAGAAGTGTTAGTTCGCTGGCATTTTCCTGATGATGATGAAGACATGCAGGAAGCTGGCGAAGAATATGCTGATATTGTAGAAGTGCCTTTTGAACAGATCAGTTATTCCATGGATTAGGCTGTTTAATCTCAATGCTGGATAACAATTTATAATAATCCTTTAGGATGAGTGAAGAAATCTTAAAAGCGTTAATGCAACTTTTTGCAATTATTGCAAAGCAAGATGGTGGAGTTGAAGATAATGAAATTGATTTTGTTGAAAGTTTTCTTACTTCTCAGCTTAGTTCCGATTTTGTTGAGGAATATATGGGTCTGTTTTATAAACACGCTGACATATTAAACAGAGAGGATAACAGACAAAAGAAAGCAGACGGTAAAATTGAATTAACTTCTGTAAAAGATTCTGTAAGGATTTTGGGAATTTGTAAGAAAATTAATAAAACCCTTACTCAAGAGCAAAAAGTTGTTGTATTAGTGCGCGTATTTGAGTTGGTGGCTGCCGATAAAAAATTTACCGAGCAGCGCATGGCTATTGTAAATACCGTTGCTGAAGTTTTTAATATTTCGCCTGAAGAGTTAAAGAGTACCGATACTTTTGTGGTTAATGACAGTTATCACGAGTTAGATATTCCCAATGTACTTATTATTAACGACAAAGATTCAGCATTCCAATTTGCTAAACACATACGAAGTGCTGAGCTCGACAAAAAGCTGATATTACTTCATATTAAGAGTGTTGAGCTGTATTTTTTGAGATACACGGGTAAACAAGATGTTTTATTGAATGGTTTACCAGTGCGGTCAAACCGAATTTATTTATTTGCCAGCGGAAGCTCCATCAGATTTCCTAAAGGAAAACCGGTTTATTATAGCGATGTCGCCTCAAAATTCATGGCTGATGTTACTTCTGCACATATTTCATACAATGTTAACCACGTTGATTTCTGTTTTAAGAATGGTTATTTAGGGTTACGCGATGTAAATATTTCAGAAGAACAAGGACGGTTAATAGGAATAATGGGGGCTAGTGGTGCCGGAAAAACGACCTTGTTAAATGTACTTACAGGAATTGAAGCTCCATCGAAAGGGGAAGTTTTGATTAATGGAATTAATCTGCATACTGAGAGAAATAAAATTGAAGGAGTTATTGGGTATATTCCGCAAGATGATTTATTAATTGAGGAATTAACCGTTTATCAGAATTTGTATTTTAATGCACGATTGTGTTTTAAGGATATGCCTGAAGAAGAATTGCAAAAAAGGGTAGATACTACTTTGAGCAATCTTGGGCTGTTCGATAGAAGGGATCTTAAAGTTGGATCACCACTTAATAAAACTATCAGTGGTGGTCAGCGTAAGCGGCTTAATATTGCATTAGAACTTATTAGGGAACCACCTATTCTTTTTGTGGACGAACCAACTTCCGGTTTATCATCTAGAGATTCGGAAAACGTAATGGATTTATTACGCGAATTGGCCATAAAAGGAAAACTTATTTATGTGGTAATTCATCAGCCATCGTCAGAGATTTATAAAATGTTTGACAAAATGGTGATTTTGGATACCGGGGGATATCAAATTTATTATGGAAATCCGGTGGAGGCTGTAACTTATTTTAAAAAGTTAGATGCCCAAATAAATAGCGATGTAGGTGAATGTCCAAATTGTGGAAATGTTAATCCGGAATTGATTTTTAATATTATTGATGCTCAGGTTGTTGATGAATTTGGCCGATACACCAATAAAAGAAAAGTTACCCCAGATGAATGGGAATTAAAGTATAAAGAAAATCATACCGTTGAAAAACACAGAGATCTTTCCGAGGAGCCACCGAAATCGCTTAATATACCAAGTTGGATTCAACAAATAGTAATCTATTTTAAGCGTGATTTCCTTGCTAAAATAAGCAACCGCCAATATATTATACTTAATATATTGGAAGCTCCATTACTTGGTTTCATTCTATCCTTTCTTATAAGGTATATTGCCGATCCCAACTCACATATTTATATATTCCGAGAAAACGAAAATATTCCAACTTATATTTTCATGAGCATGATTGTGGCCATGTTTCTTGGTTTGATGGTAAGTGGCGAGGAAATATTTAAAGACCGGAAAATTTTAAAGCGGGAAGCATTCCTCAATTTAAGCCGATCGAGTTATTTAATTTCTAAGGTTTCCATACTCTTTATTATTTCAGCAATACAAGCGGGCCTTTTTGTTTTGGTGGGGAATTTAATTTTAGGCGTAAATGGGTTGTGGTTTGAGTATTGGTGGGCGTTGTTTACCATTTCAACATTTTCAAACATGCTTGGATTAAACCTTTCCTCCTCGTTTAATTCTGCTGTTACCATTTATATTATGATACCTTTGGTTATGATTCCCCAAATGGCGCTTGGGGGAGCTATGTTTAGCTTCGATAAACTAAACCGTGCCGTAGGAAGCGTTGAGGGAGTGCCACCAGTATGTGAATTAATGCCAACCCGTTGGGTTTATGAGGGATTAATGGTGCGACAATATAAAGACAATGAATTTGAAAAGGATTTTTATGAAATTGAGAAACAAATTTATATTTCCGATTTCAAAAATGTATATTATCTGCCTGAGTTAAAAGACAGAATAGATTATTGCATAACAGCTATTAATACCGATAATGATTCTATTCGTAGTGAAGTAGCAGAGCGTTTGGCATTATTAAAAAATGAACTTTTCAAGGAAACGGTTAGGGTTCCTGAATTGCAATTCGAGATGATAGGAGAGTTGACAATTGATAAATTTTCTCCTGAAATAGGATACCAGACTGCTGAATTTATTAAAAAATTGGAATTGTATTATTCCAATGTATTTACTTATGCTACAGCTAAAAGAGAAAAAATTATTAATTATTTAGATGTAACCTATCCCGGTGTTTATTTGGAGCGTCGTCAGAAATATCACAATGAAGCAGTAACTGATATTGTGAGAAAAGTTTATGAAAAAAACAAAATAATTGCCTATAAAGATAGGCTGATACAGCAAACCGATCCAATTTATGAAACTCCCTGGATTGATAATGTTTTTGATTTTAGGGCTCAGTTTTTTTCACCGGTGAAGCAGTTTGCAGGCAGAAATTTTGATACCTTTTGGTTTAATATGTGTATTGTTTGGATTATGACAATTGGAGGTTATATTTCATTGTATTATGATTGGCTGAAGAAGTTCATGGATCTATTCCAAAAATAGTAATTTGATAAACTTTTTTAATATTTTGAAAAAAAGGTTATTTTTATAAAATAAAATAAATACTCATGAAGAGAAATTGGTTTAAAATAGTTTTTGTTGTCTTTTTTGCTGGAGCAATTACTCTTGCAGGATGCAGCGGAGATGGCAGTAAGAAAAAATCAGGTGATATTGAGATTCCGGATGAAATTTTCGGAGATGATAAGCCCCTGATGATATCTCAGGAAGCAATGGGTGATATTATAGATAACATTTCATCACCAGTTGAAATGGCAGCCTTGTTAAAATCAACCGGAGTTCCATTTTCGCAAAAGTTGCTTGCCTCTACCGACAGGTTGGATGACCTGAATACAAATTTTAAACAGGCACTTAACCTTGGAGTTTATGGCTGCGATTTAGGTTACCTTAACATGTATGAAAAAACCGGCTCTGTAATTAATAACATGACAGCCATTAAGAGTTTAGCTAATGAACTTCGTATTGGTCAATTTTTTGATTTCAATACCATCAAAAGGTTAGCCACCAACAATGAAAATCTTGATTCATTAATGTATATTTCTGTATCAAGTTTTAACAATATGGATGAATATTTGAGGCAGTCAAATAGAAGCAATATCAGTTCACTGATTGTTACCGGAATGTGGATTGAAGGAATGTATTTAGCTACCCAAGTTGTTAAAGAAGCTCCAAAAAAGGATGTTGTGGAGCGAATTGCTGACCAAAAGTTGGTTTTGAATGACTTAATCTTAATATTAAAAAACTATAAAGGCGATGCTAATTTTAATGAGCTTGTTAAAGATGTAGAGAGCATTAAAAAAGAGTATGAAGGGGTAAAAATTACCTATGAAATGGGTGAACCTGAGGCGAAGGAAGTAGATGGTATGCTCATTATTGTTCAAAATGATAAACAGCATATTGATGTTTCTGATGAAACATTGGCTCGGATTATTGATGCGATTGCAACTGTGCGTAATAAAATAATCAATTTGTAAGATGAAGAAGGTATTAAATATATTATTGACTCTACTAATTGCTTTGCAGTTCAGTAATGCATTGGCTCAAAGTGATGAATTGGTAAATGTTTGTGCACTGGGAATAGGAAATGCTACTTATTTAAAGGATTATAAAGTTAAGCTTTCGGCGAGCAGTGTTTCACCTCCTTCGGCTAAATTCAATGTAATATTGAATAAAGGAACCATGTACAAAATTACTGTTTGCAATGCTGAAGGGTATGCCGGTGAAGCTGTGGTGCAGCTAATGGAAAATGCAACCATATTGGGTACCAATATTAAAGCAGATGGTAGTTTTGTAACAGCAATTGGTTTTCAATGTCAAAAAACAGGCATGTATAGCATTAATGTTTCTTTTAAGGATGGTAAAGAAGGTGCTGCCGTTGCAATTCTTTCTTACATTAATATGTAATTCATTCATAACATTAAAATAAAAGGGCGCATTTACTTGCGCCTTTTATTTTAATTGAGGGTTTAGCAAGACTAAGAATGCCGGTGAATGATTGTAAAAAATCTCCTTAACAAATATTTCTGCTTTAAATTCTGAAGCATTTATAGGCATTACAAAAAGTTCATTCTGATACTCTTTAATACCATATCTTTTCCAATGCAGGAAAATTTCAAGAATAACACGAGTGGTTTGTGGTTTGTATATTTCTTTGATTGTTAGTTTATTTATTACTTCATTTGTTTCTATTCCCATTAATTCACACCATCGCTTATTTACATAAAGATGCTTGTTGTGTTGAATAATAGCGATACTAAATAATGAATTTTGAGTAATTGCTTGAAGCAAATCATGATTTTCCAACAATTGCTGTTCTGTTTGCCTGTTTTTTGTAATATCCCGAATAGTACCAATTAAATTAAACATGCCATTTGGAGATTTGTGGAAACTACTCGAATCCTGAATGTGTTTTATTTCTTTACTTTTCGGATTAATAATTCGATAGGAGAGTGTGAAATTTTTTTGATTCCGGAAACTATCGTTTAAAATTATCTCTACTGAGAATTTATCCTCTGGATGAATTTTGTTAATCCACTCCGAAAACCCGATTGATACCTGATTTTCATCTAAATCAAGAATACTGGATGCTTCTGTACTTAAAATATAGTTTTCACTTAGAGGATTATATTCCCAAGTGCCGATTGTAGTTGTCTTCTTTATATCTATCCAACGGAACAATTCCAATTCTCTTTCTTTAATTTGAGTTATATCTTGTATAATACGCATGGCAAATTCTTCACCGGTAAGGTTTGATGAGCTGATATGGCCTATTTCGTTTATATATTTAATGGTTCCGTTTGTTAATTTTATTCGATACTGAAGGGTGTGATTATTTCTGCTTTTTATGGTATTATGAATCGTTTTTTCAACCATTTCCTTATCTTCCGCGAGTATCATCGATTGGTAGGTATCTACTGAGATAGGAGTTAAAGAAGATAACTCCAATAAATCGTACATGGAATCAGAAAAAACCACGGTATTTGTTTGATAGGAGAACTCAATATAACCTGTTTTTGATAGTTTTTGGATTTGTATGAGATTTTCTGTATTCTTTTTTAATTCCATTTCGGTTTTTCGAAAAGCAGAAACATCCTGAAACGTTCCAATGGATCGCTGTACTTCCCCTTGGCTATTTTTTACAAAGGTTCCAATAGCTTTAATAAATTTTATGTTTTGGTTTCGGGTTACTATCCTAAAGTCGAAATCAAAGGGCTGGTTTGTTTGTGTTGATTTTTGAAATTGGATGGATGCAGCGACTTTATCTTCCGGATGAATGGTGTCGACAAAGTCTGAAAATTTGATCCCTGAACTTCTAAAAGGGACTTCCAAAATATTCCACACTTCATTCGAAAAATAGGTGGTTTTAGTAATGTAATTGTGGTCCCAATAGCCAACTTTTGCAATATGTTCGGCTTGTTTTAGCCGCTTTTCGCTTTCCCGCAAGGCTAGTTCCGATCTTCGTATATTTGTGATATCTAAACAAGTTCCCCTTAACTTTATAACCTCCTTTTTATCGTTAGTTATCGGACGATAATTGATGGCAATGTGTTTGGTTTCTTTATTAGGTTGAATTCGAATTATACCTTCGCCTGATGTATTGGTAGCTATGCATTTATAAAATGCATTCATTACTTCTTCCTGATCCTCAGATACTAATAGTTCTTTAAACTGCGCTGAATTGAGAAAATAGTGAAGTATGTCGGTGCCGAGTATTTGTCGGTTTTCAGCATTATCAAAGAAAAGGTCTTTAGTAACATCATATTCCCAGTAGCCTAAACGGGCAATTTTCTGTGCTTCTTTTAGCATTTGGGTCGATTGTTCAATTTGTTGCTCGGCCTCTTTGAGTTGAGTAATGTCCATGGAAAGACCAAGAATTAAAGGTGCTCCTGTTGGTGATTGATGAAGGGTTTTAATGGTTTTAAAATGTTTAATTTCGCCGTTTGCATTGGTGTATTCATGTTCACTTTCCAGCTTTTTTTTGAACTTTAATAATTTTAAATCTTCCTGATAATATTTTTCGGCAATTGTTTTTGATTGTTGCACTTCAAAATCAGTTTTTCCAATGGTTTCATCAGCTAATATTCCTGTTATTTGTTCTGCTGCATTATTCCAGTATAGGTATTTAAAATCGGGAGTTGTTTTAGCAAAGAACAATACCGGAATATTGTTCATAATAGTTTCGAGAAACAATCGGTATTCTTCGTTTTGCTGTTCCGCACTTTTTCTTTTTGATATGTCACTTCTGAAAATTAATATAGCCGGTTTTTCCTCATGTAAAACAGGGATATAGCTAATTGAGAAATATTGGTATCCACCCTCTTTATTTCTCAGTCGAGCTTCAATCTTTATGCGGGAATTATTTTTTAATTGCGATAGAGCCTCTTTACCTAATTGAATATCATCAGGATGAAATAATTCAAAATCATTGTGGTTAATCTGTAGGTATTCTTCAAGGGTATAACCCAACATATTGTAAAGTGCAGTATTGTATATAATTGGTTTAAATTCGAGATTAAAAAGGCCAATTCCATCGTTGGCATTTTCAATAAGAGTACGATACTTATATTCACTTTTCAATAATGATTCTGAGGCTTTCTTTTCTGCCGAAATATCTTGTACCATGGCTATGGCAGAAGTGGTTTTATTGTTCTTATCCTTAATAGCTGAAACAATTATTTTAACCCAAATAATGCTGCCATTCTTTTGTATGTATCGTTTGGTGAGCGAAAAACTTGATATTTCGTTATTAAATAGGCGTTCGTATTGTTTGGCATTGTTTTCATAATCAGCGGGAAAAGTAAAATCTTTTAAGTCTTTTTTCAATACTTCATCCATGGTATAGCCGGTAATATCGCTGAATTGATGATTGGTGTATATTGGTTGGAATTGATTGTTTACCAATACAATGGCTATGGGGGCATTTTCAAATATTGATCGGAAGATCAATTCACTTTTACGTAGGGCTTCTTTAGTAATTTCAAAGGCTGTAACGTCCTGCAAAATGCCAATGGTTCGTGTTGGTTTACCCATTGGATTATACTCTGTATAACACCGTAAATTTACCGACTTAATCTGTCCGCCATTTAAAAGTAATCGATGGGTAAACTGAAACCCTGTTTTTGTATCAATGGATTCCTGATAGGATTCTTTTACCTTTAAAAAATCTTCAGGAAAAACGAACTGTAAATAATTGGTAAATGAAGGTTCCATCTTATTTATTGGAATCCCTAAAATACTATAAAACTGTTCCGACCAATAATTATCACCTCTTTCATGGTTTTCAATCCAATATCCTAATTGAGCAATCTCTTGCGATTCTTTAAGTTGATGGTTCTTTTCTGTAAGTTCAATGCGTGTCTTTTGCAGTTCAGTAATTTCTTCCAGGGTAAATGAGAATTCAACGGGAGTTAGTTTTTTAAAGGTGAGCCGATAATACTTACCATCGGAATCATAAAAATGCTGCCATGAATCCAGATTTGAGGAATTAATTTTTTGATGAACGGACTCACTATTAAAGCCGTTTAAAAATGAGAATATTTCCTGAGCAGAAACAGGAAATGTTGGGTTTTTTAAATTGGAAATCGATAAAAATGATTTATTGGCAATTTGAACCTTTATATCAGATCCTAACTTTGATTCTTCAGCCTGCAAAATTCCCATTGGAATTAATGACTCATTGAAAAGGGTTTTATATAGTTCCGTTTGCTTGTTGCTGTTTGCAATATCTTCAATCATGAAATACAGTGGATTTATAAGTCAAATACGTTGAATTTATAAACACTTAGTGAGCGATAAAAGTTTTAATGCAACCAGATAATAGCAAATACCGATAAAAGAGTCAGGGTAAAAAGTAGTTCAAGCATCCAATTTCTGCGGCTTTCAGTAAAAAAAATGGAAAATAGAATTGAAATAGGTATGGCTGCAATGGAAACTGCTTCGAACCCAATTGAAGGGTGCAGAAAGAAAGCTGCCATGGTTAAAGCCAAAAACCAAAAGAAAAGATTGAAATACTTACGGGTGCTTATTTTCTTTACCCCAACATAAAGTAAACTCCAAAGCATGGCAATTAATAAAACCAAGGTAATTACAGCAAGTGGAACAATTGACCAAAAGTTAAAAACTTGTTTTGTTGTATTAATTATTAAGATGTCTTGCAGATTGGTAATTAAAAATTGATGTTGATTAAATAGAAACAAAATGGCAAAAAGAAGTACCATCGGTGTTACAAAACCAATAAGAGGGGCAATCCATTCACGCCAAGTGGAATTTCTTAGAATTATCAGTGAAAGCCATATTAATAGGATGTAAACATAAAAATGAGGATAAAAGAGCGCGCTTATACCTAAAAGAAATCCTCCCTCAAAATATCTTTTTATTTGGTTTGTTTCTTTATCGATGACAAAAACCTTATCGATGGCAAAGAGAAGAAAAAAATTGCCCAGTATGATCGGATGCATTTGTTGATAGGGGATCAAAATGGAGGCAAATAATACAAACATGACTGAGGGCAGGTAGGTCTTGGTTTCAATAAAAATATACTTGAAGTTAAGCCTAATAAGAAAATAGGATTGCAGTATAAGTAAGAGCAAAGCCAACCCCACAGATAATTTAGGATATGGGGCTATAAAATTGTAAATCCAGTGATAAATAAAGGTAGCATCCGATAAAGGAGCTTGTTGGGTATGAACCGTTAAACTTAAAAGTGAAGGTATCCATAGAATGATTCCCAGCAGTGGAATTAAAAATATCACATAGGGGTGATTGCTTTTGAATATTTTTAGAAGCATAGCATAGTTTTATAAATCGAACCCAATATCTCGACGGAAATATCGGTTTTCGTATTTGATTAATTCTGCATTCTTATAACTTAGTTCCAATGCTTGTTGTCTGTTTTTCCCCATGGAAGTAATAGCTAAAACCCTTCCTCCGTTGGTTACAATTTGATGGTCTTTAAGGGTAGTTCCTGCATGAAATAGATGGCTGCCTGTTACTTGATTAAACCCAGACATCACTTTGCCTTTTTCATA
>JAIFLC010000121.1 GCA_020049295.1 Bacteroidota bacterium | reverse complement strand
GCTGGCAATTCAGATATGATAATGCTTTAGTTGATGGTCTGAAAACATCAACCGGTCAAAAAGTTTTTGGAGTTGGTATTCGGGCTTGTCTAGATGCAGTTAAAGATGATTTTAACAATGCAAAACATGCAGGATTAGCTTGTGCAATAAAAAATTCGGGTGTAGGAAACGGAATGATTGATGAATCGAAAGTAATTGTTGAAATAGTATCTGAAAACCATATTCGTCTGCAACACGGATGGACAGAAATGGGTCAAGGAGTGCATA
Organism: Bacteroidota bacterium; assembly: GCA_020049295.1. Lineage (GTDB taxonomy): Bacteria > Bacteroidota > Bacteroidia > Bacteroidales > UBA12077 > UBA12077. Next base: position 16,923 of record JAIFLC010000121.1, on the reverse strand, counting down.
ATATGGCTTTACAAACCTTGTGTGAAGAAATATCAGTTTCTCCTGAAATTATTGAAGTTATTGTTGATACCGAAGCCCAAATTAAAACAGGAATGACTACATCGTCACGTGCCACAGCATTAGTTGGATTGGCCGTAATAAATGCTGCTAAAGCAATTAAAGAAGATTTAAAAACCAAATCATTAAAAGATCTTACAGGCAAATCATATAAAGGACAGTTTGTTTGCGACTGGACAACAAAACCTGGTAGCGATGTTGATGAACAAATTACACACTACTCCTACGGATATGCTGCACAAGTGTGTATTCTAGATGAAAAAGGAAATATCTCAAAAATGATTGCTGCTCATGATGGCGGAAAAATTATGAATCCTATGTTATTCGAAGGTCAGGTTCAAGGTGGTGTTCATATGGGATTAGGATATGCTTTAACCGAAGATTTACCTATGAAAGATGGCTACCTTGTAAGTGACAAAATGCGCGATTTACAAATTCTAAGAGCACACGAAACACCTGAAATTGTTGTTAAAATGGTTGAAGTAAAAGATCCTATTGGTCCTTACGGAGCAAAAGGAATTGGTGAAATTGGTCTTGTTCCAACTGCTGCTGCTGTTGCAAACGCATTTTATCAATTTGATGGAATAAAAAGAACTAAATTACCATTAAAAAGAAAATAGTTTCTAGTTTATCATTTCATTTTAACTTTAAACTTTTATCTTTCAACTTTAAACTTTCTTATCATGTCTATACTACTTAAAAACGCAACGTACATCGATTGGAAAACCCTTGAGTTTAAAACCTCCCATATTCTGGTTGATGAAGGATTAAACGGAAAAATTCATTTTCTGGATAATATTGATCAACAAAAAGGAATAGAAACTATCGACTGCAAAGGTAAATATGTAACTAAATCGTTTGCTGTTGGTCATCATCATGCCTATTCGGCTCTTTCGAGAGGTATGGGAGCTCCAAAAAAGAATCCTGAAAATTTTTATGAGGTTTTAAAGTACATCTGGTGGACTCTTGACAAATGTCTGGATCGTGAAATGATTGAATATAGTGCTCTTGTAACAGCAATAGCATGTGCTAAAGCAGGATCAACCTTTATTATTGATCATCATGCCTCACCATTTGCTGTTTACGACTCCTTAGATATTATGGCCAAAGCGTTTGAAAAAGTAGGTGTTTCGCATCTTTTATGTTATGAAATTTCTGACCGTGATGGTGCTGATATTGCTGAGCAGGGATTAAATGTTACCGATACATATCTTCAAAATCATCAAGGATTAGTTGGTTTACATGCATCATTTACAGTTGGAAATGATACACTTCAAAAAGCAGTTGAACTGATGAATCTTTTTAAATCAGGAATTCATGTTCATGTTGCCGAAGATTTTTATGATCAGCAGCATTCTCTTAAAACATATAATAAAAGAGTTGTAGAAAGATTAAATGATTTTGGAATTCTTAATTCTCCAAAGACAATTCTTGTCCATTGCCTGCATATAAATGATAATGAGCGGGAACTTATTAAAAATTCCACTTGTTGGATTGCACAAAATACAGAAAGTAATCTTAACAACAATGTAGGTTATTTTAAAAGCATTGGACTAGGCGATAGAATTATGCTGGGTACAGATGGAATGCACAGCAATATGCTGCAAAGTGCAAAATCTGCCTTTTTCTTCGGACAAGGATTTGACAATATTCAATACTCAGAGACATACCGTCGATTTCGTAATGTTCATAGATATATTGAAAGTAATCAGTTTACAGGTGATGGTGATAATAATTTGGTTATTCTTGACTACGATACACCAACAGAAATAAATCAGAATAACTTTCTGGGACATTTTATTTTTGGGATCAATTCAAATCATATTTCTCATGTAATTTCAAAAGGAAAGCTGATTGTTAAAGACAGGCAAATACTAACTGTTAATGAAGAAGAAATTCTAAAAACATCTCGTGAATTAGCAAGCAAGCTTTGGAAAAAAATGCAAAATAGTTAAAAGTTGCAAGTTATAAGTTCAAAGTTTTTAAAAGTAATTTTTTGGTTTACACATTTAACTTATAACTTTGAACCTTTAACTTTCAACTAAAATCATATGGAAATAAATATTCTGCAATGGGTTGGTTATGCTGCCTCAATCATCATAGCTCTATCTATGACAATGAACTCCATTGTTAAATTCAGATGGGTTAACCTTGCCGGGGCAATTACTTTTTCTACATATGGCTTTTTAATTGGAGCATATCCGGTAGGTATTTTAAATGGATTTATCGTTTTTGTTGATATTTATTATCTTACCATAATTTATACCAAAAAAGAAATCTTCGAGATTTTGGAAGTAAGGCCTGAAAATAGGTATTTAATTCGTTTCTTAAAGTTCCATGACTCAGAAATTCAAAAATTTTTTCCAGGATTTGAATACAAACCAGAAATGAATACTGTCAGTTTTTTTATTCATAGAAATATGGCCGTTGCCGGATTATTTCTGGCACACAAGCACGAGGATGGTGTTCTAAAAGTTGGACTTGATTATGTTGTACCTGAGTATCGTGATTTTAAAAATGCGAAATTTGTTTATCACCGTTTGAGTAATCGTTTTATTGAAGCTGGTTTTAAAAAAGTAATCACAAAAAGCGGAAGCAAACAACACACCAAATACCTAAAAAAGCTTGGATTTGTTGAAGATAAAGATGGATGCTATGTAAAAATATTTGAAACAAATTAAGGGAAATAGGACAAAAGTTAGTATTCAATTGTGATTCAATAATCCCAAATTTAGCTTGGGGTTGATCGAACAAAATCATAAGTGTCTAAATTAATAATCTAATAATGGGCTAAAGCCCAATCAGTTATTGACTTAAATAACCCCAGCCTTAAGGCTGGGGTTATAAATCGAAAGTGTCTGAAGGACTTTAGTCCTATCTTATTTGTTGGACACTTATAAAAAAAACAAGTATGGGCTATAGCCCTTTATTAATTATACCTGATTTTTATGAATATCTTAATTCAAAATGGTACAATTGTCAGATCAGATAAAACTTTTGTCGCAGATATTTTTATTTCTGATGGTAAAATTTCACAGATTGGAAATTCATTAAACATTCAGGAAAGAATCGATAAAACCATTGATGCCAAAGGATTTTATATTTTCCCTGGAGGAATTGATCCTCATGTTCATATGTTTCTTCCAACTCCTGCAGGCTATTCTTCCGATAATTTTGAATCGGGAAGCAATGCTGCACTTTTTGGCGGCACTACTACCCTACTCGATTTCGTAACACCGAAAAAAGGTCAATCGCTTTTCGATGCATTAAAACAGAGAATGGCAGAAGCAGAAAACTCATTGTGTGATTATTCGTTTCATGTAAGCCCAATCGAATGGACACAAAAAACTGAAAAAGAAATCAATGAATGTATAAAAGCTGGAATAACATCTTTCAAAGTTTACATGGCATATAAAGGAGCTGTTGGTTTGGAAGATGATGATCTTAAAAAAGTATTAAAAGCGGTTGGAAAAGCAGGTGGATTGGTAACAATACATTGTGAGTTAGGCGATGAAATTGATATTTTACGCGATAAGTTTGTTTCTGAAGGAAAAACAGAACCAATCTATCATGCTTTATCCAGACCTGTTGAACTTGAAGCAAAAGCTGTTCAACGAGTTCTAGGTTTTGCAAAAGAAGCCAACTGTGCAATTTATATCGTACATGTTTCTTCTAAACAATCTCTAGATATTATTGCTAAAGCACAACAATCTGGACAAAAAGTATTTGCAGAAACCTGCCCACATTATTTATTGCTTGATGATTCAGAGTACAAAGGAACTTTTATGGATACTGTAAAGTTTGTTTTAAGTCCGCCATTGCGTAAAAAAGAAGATCAAGATGCCTTATGGAAAAATATTCAAACGGGCTTTATTTCAACAGTTGGAACAGATCATTGCCCGTTTAATTTAAGTCAAAAATCGGTGGGAATAAATGACTTCAGAAAAATACCAAACGGTGCTGGTGGTGTTGAGCATAGAATGACGTTGCTTTATACATATGGAATATTAGAAAATAAAATTAACTGGAATCAATTTGTAGATATTACATCGACACAAGCTGCAAAGATTTTTGGTTTATACCCAAAAAAAGGAGAAATTTCAGTTGGTTCCGATGCCGATTTGGTAATATGGAATCTGGAAAAAGAAAATACAATCTCGGTAAGAAATCATAAACAAAATTGTGATTTAGAGATTTACGAAGGATTTAAAATCAGAGGAGCTCCGGAATTTGTTATTAAAGGTGGAAATTTAAATCCTGATATTAAACAAGGGAAATTCTTAAAAAGAAAAATATAGATTTCAGATTGTTTATGTCATTCTGAACGTAGTGAAGAATGACATACTAAAATACTATATTTTTCAAAAAAAAAGCAGGTTAAAAACCTACTCTTTTTGTGTTCCTTTTCAGAATATTCTGTAAAACCTCGGATGGTTTTTCAAATTTCGTTGTAAACATCATTGCTGCAATAATGTAAGGCTTAAATCCTGCTTCAAGATAAGTTTTGATTCTATATTGCTCAAACACTTGTCCGTTAACCTCTCCTTCTTTACAAGAAACTCCGCTAATATCTGCAGGTAAGCAATGCATATACAAGGCATCCTGGTTTTTGGTCAGTTTCTTTTTGGCTTCGTTATACTCCCAGTTTTTGAATTTTGCATTATTGGCCAAACAGGTTTGCTCCAATGCTTTTAATCCTTCTTTATCTGCAGCCTGTAATAATTTGGTTCGTTGTTGCATAATATGAAATGGAGCCCAGCTTTTTGGATAAACAATATCAGCATCTTTCATGGCATCTTCCATTGAATGACTGATATTGAATGTTCCACCACTTTGTTTTGCATTGTTTTTAGCTATTTCAACTATTTCTGGAATCAGTCCATAACCTTCAGGATATGCTAGTTCGATATTCATTCCATAGCGAGACATTAAAGCAATAATTCCTTGTGGAACAGAAAGAGGTTTTCCGTAGCTTGGTGAATAAGCCCAGCTCATTACAATTTTTTTACCTTTTAGGTTTTCCAACGAACCAAATTGGTTTTGTAGATGCATTAAATCGGCCATTGATTGGGTTGGATGGTCCATATCGCATTGTAAGTTTACAATTCCCGGACGACTTGGAAGTACACCTTTTGCAAATCCTTCATCTAAAGCCTCACCCACTTCGCGCATATATTTATTTCCTTCTCCAAGAAACATATCATCACGAATACCAATAAAATCGGATAAAAATGAAATCATGTTTGCAGTCTCGCGAACAGTTTCGCCATGAGCAATCTGCGATTTTTGTTCATCTAAATCCTGAACAGCTAAGCCAAGCAAATTGCTTGCTGATGCAAATGAGAAACGTGTACGTGTTGAGTTATCACGGAAATTCGAAATAGCCAAACCTGAATCAAAAACTCTAGGAGAAATATTATTATCTCTCATTTCTTTCAGTATCTCAGCAACTTCAAGAACACCCTTTAAATCATCCTGACTCTTTTCCCATGTTAAAAGGAAATCTTTTTTATACAAATCAGTTTTTAACTGCCCCAATTTTTGAATTTTATCTTGTAAACTCATATACATTTATTTTATCTATTTCTGATTAACCTTTGTACTCTATTGAGAATGATCCAATTTTTTGTGATTTTTTTTGGAATAAGGGAATATTGGAATAATGATTTATTTGTCCTTCCAATTTTCCATTATTCCATTCTTCCTTTTTTTTATTTTACATTCATTGAAAACAAACTATTGAAAAAAGCTTGTAATCGCTGACTGCTCCACATCTACTAAATTTCGTATGCAAATGCAGCATAAAATGCAGATGCAGCAACCAAATCGCTTATCGGAACTTTTTCATCAGGGGCATGGGCAAGCACTTCATTTCCCGGACCAAAACCAATAGTTGGTATTCCGTATGTTCCGCAGGTCATAACGCCATTCGTTGAGAAAGTCCATTTATCAATTTTTGGTTGTTTATCAAACAGGTTTGTAAAAGAACGAACACCAGCCTGAACAATTTCATGTTTCTCTTCAATTTTCCATGTAGGATAATATTTCTCCATTCCATATTCAAGACCTGTATATGCTTTTTCTTTATAATCCAGCACTTCAACTTTGGCATTCATTCCCTTAATAAGTTCCTGAATCTCGGCTACAGCAGATTCTTTGGTTTCGCCCCATGTTAATCGACGATCCAAGTGTATTCGTGCATAATCAGAAACTGCACATAATGAAGGTGTACCTGAAATAATTTCTGAGATAGTAACGCTTCCCTTTCCTAAAAACTCATCGTACTTAAGTCGTTCGTTTAGTTTTTCAATTTCAAGAGCTGTTTTTGATGCCATATAAATTGCGTTTTTGCCACGCTCGGGTGCTGATCCATGTGATGAAATACCATAGAAATGAACATGAATTTCCATTCTCCCTCTGTGTCCTCTATATATGTTCAAGTTAGTTGGTTCAGTGCTGATTACAAAATCAGGTCTGATATTATCTTCTTCAACAATGTATTTCCAGCATAAGCCATCGCAATCTTCTTCCATTACACTACCAACAAAATAAATGGTAAGGTCTTTGTCGAATCCTAATTCTTTCAATATTCTACCCGATGTAACAAATGCAGCAGGACCACCTTCCTGGTCAACTGAACCACGACCATGAACAAAACCATCTTTAATTTCACCACTTAAGGGATTAAAAGACCAGTTATCCAAGTTTCCCATATCTACAGTATCCATATGGCCATCAATAGCCAGAATTTTCTTTCCTTTTCCAATGCGTCCAATAACATTTCCCAAATCATCAATCCAAACCTTATCAAACCCAGCTTCTTCCATTTGTCGTTTAAGCTCGAGTTGAACTTCTTTTTCCTGTTTACTTAAGGATTTTATTTTTACTAGCTTTGATAGATTTTCAGCAGTATAATTCCTATACTTTTCGGCTAATTCATTTATTTTTTTGTAAATATCACTCATACGAATTGTTATGTTAAATTTCAATTGTTAAAATTATGTTTTTTATTAATTACTTAGCAAATACAGAATAGAATTATAGACCTTGGGTAAAAAATTAGAATTATTCTATATCATGACAATACTTTGCAGAATTATTTTCTGTTCAACCCTTAAAAATACGGAGATCAACCCTTAATCTTTCTATTATTCAGAAAAGAGCTTACTAAAAATTAAAAAATCATATAATTCATTGTATTTTTGAAACTAATGTAAACCAAAAATAATTTCATTATGGAAATCTGGAAGTTTATTAATAACGAATTATCCAATAATAACAGGTTAATCCTATTAATTGTAGTTGAAGTTAAAGGAAGCAGTCCGGGAAAAGTAGGTTTTAAGATGGCTGTATCTGAATCAGGTGCAATTAATGGTTCTATAGGTGGTGGAGTAATGGAGTATAATATGGTTGAGCTAGCCCGCAAAGAACTTAAGAATGAAATTACCAAATCATTTATAAAAAGACAAGTGCATAATCCTGATGCTGAAACTGATAAATCAGGTCTAATTTGCTCTGGTGAACAGACCCATGCATTTATTTCGTTGAATAAATCACATTTTGAAATCATTCAGCGCATTGCTACTTGTAATGATTCAGGAAACAAAGGTGTTTTAAGTATTTCTGAATCTCAAATTAGTTTTACTGAAAACCAAACCATTGATAAGAATATCATGTATCATTTTGAAGATGAAAACCAATGGCAATATACCGAACAGATTGGTTTGAAAAATACATTGTATATTTTTGGCGGCGGACACGTAAGCGTTCCATTAAGTGAGGTTGCACGAATGCTCAACTTTAGAGTAGAAGTCTATGATAATCGCCAAGAACTTTCAACTATGGAAGAAAATCAATTTGCTCATACAAAAACCTTTGTCGATTATAAGAATATTGCTCATTATGTAACCGAGAGCATTAATAGCTTTGCAGTAATTATGACAGCTGGTCATAAAGCAGACGAAATTGTTCTTAAACAACTTGTAACAAAAAAGCTGAAATACCTTGGAATGATTGGTAGCAAAAACAAAACAAAAGCCATTTATGAGAATTTATTAAACGAAGGTATAAAACAGGAAGATCTTAATAAAGTAGATGCTCCAATTGGATTATCTATAAACAGCCAAACTCCTGCAGAAATTGCCATTAGCATTGCAGCAAAAATTATTCAAATAATTAATTCACAGTAATTATACTATTTCATTTAGATTTTGGATATTTTATACACACAAAGATTTAGGAATTAAAACGTTAAAATCCATTCCCAATGAATATAATTTAAGACTAACAAAATAGAATTTTTCTTTTCAAAGCTGAAAGTACTCGACTTGACTTTAGTCGATAAATAAGCTAACTTGTATTTTCGGTTCTTTCTCCAAAATTCTATTTAATGAATAAAGAAATAGAGATAATAAAAAGAATTCTTAAAATACTTCCCAAAAGCGAGTTTTTGCAAAATAATTTCTTTGAATCTGACGCTGAAATCCTTAACTATAATAACAAAAAGCTATTATTCTCACTTGATGAATTTTCGACGGAAGATTTTTTTAGTGATAGGTTTCCGTATGATTTGGGTAGAAATGTAACAATTGCAACAATTAGTGATATTTTGGCTAGTGGTGGAAAGCCTTTATTCTATGCTCACAGCTTAACAATTGACAACGATAAATGGGATCGTAATTTTATTGATGCATTTTCTGAAGGTATTGCTAGTGTTCTAAAAGAAACAAATACAGGTTTTATTGGCGGAGATTTAGGAAAATCAAATAATTGGAAATATACTGGAGTAGTTATTGGTGAAGCGGAAAATCCAATTACAAGAATTGGAGCAACAGAAGGTGACTTAATATACATGACAGGTAAGATTGGTGCTGGAAATATTGAAGCAACAAAAAAGCTTATCTTAAGTAATAATTCAACTGAAATGAATTTAACACTCCCAAATCTTAAACTAAAGCTAAGAGATAAAGAATCCGGGTTTATTAACAAATATGCTACTTCTTGTATTGATTCAAGCGATGGTGTCTTAAGTGCCGTGAATACATTAGCAGATTTGAATGATGTTGGTTTCACAATTAATAAACTGCCTTATTTGGAGGAAGGTATCAAATTGTGTGAATTAATATCGAAACCAAAATGTTTGCTTTTCATGGGAGAATGTGGAGAATACGAACTTGTATTTACAATTAAAAACGAGCATAAGGATTCATTTATCCAGGAAGCAAACAACAACCAACTCTCTTTTACACAAATCGGTGTTATTCAGAACAAACAACAAAAGTTTTTACAAACAGATGATGATCATATAGATTTCATTAATTATGAAATAAGAGCAAGAGACTATAATAATGTTAGTGAATATGTATCTGAGCTAATAAAATATGTTGAAAACAACAGGAGATAATCGAAGAGTTGTAATTACTGGTATTGGACCTGTTTGTTCCAATGGAATTGGTATAGATGAATTCTGGAAGAATATATTATCCCATAAGTTTATTGCTGAAAGAATTCCAGAAAAATTTCAATCCTATTATAATTACAAAACTGGTTTTTACATTCCTTTTCCAATTATTGATATAGAAAATTATAGCTTTTTAGGGAAATGTTATAAGATGATGGAGGCTACAACTATTGTAGCTTTGGTTGGAACAGAACTAGCGTTAATTGATTCGGGAATTAAAGAGAATACGAATTCAGCAATTGCTCCCGAGATATTCGAAAACTCAGGAATTATAATTGGAAATGGTATTGGCAGCTTGAATACAGGATTTAGTTCGTATGTATTTCATACTTATGGTAAGATATTAAACGATTTACCAGGAGATTTCATAAAACCAAAATTCAGTAGAATGGTAATTCCTACCACAATGCCCAACTCTGCCACTGCATGGATTTCAATTCTGTATAATATAAACTCATTTAATTATACTATTAATGCCAGTTGTGCATCCGGAACTTATGCTATAGGAGAAGCATATCGAAAAATTAAGGATGGATATTCTGATATCATGATTACAGGTGGTATTGAATGTCTTAAAGATGATAGTGGCACTATAATCAGAGGTTTTGATTCACTAGGGGCTTTAACAAAATCAAAAGATGGTAGACCTATGCCATTCTCTAATGATAGAAGTGGCTTTTTGTTTAATGAAGGAGGTGGATGTATATTAATTCTTGAAGAATTAGAAAAAGCTCTTAGTCGTGGTGCTAAAATATATGCCGAAATCGAAAACTTTCAATCCAATAGCGATGCATATAATATTGTTCAGATTCAGGAATCCGGGGAACAAATCATCAGATTATTGAAAAGCGTTATTGGTACCAATAAAATAGATTACTTAAACACGCATGGAACAGGAACTGAAGTAAATGACGAAGTAGAGTGCAAAATAATTAAGGAAATTTTTGGAAACAAGGAGGATCAGCCCCTTATTAATTCAACCAAAAGTATTTTAGGGCACACTATCGGAGCAAGTGGAGCTTTCGAAGTTGCTGTAACTGCATTATCAATTAAAAAATCAAAAATCCATATTAATTTATCCGATAACAATTTTCAAGATTTGAATCTTGCTACCAAGACTTTAGACAAGGAAATAAATTATGCATTGAAAACTTCTTATGGTTTTGGTGGACATAATGCAGCCATTTTATTAAAAAAATATAAGGAATAATATAGAAATGATACATCTGGATCCAAATAAAACAAATGAAAGGAAGCAGAAAGTTTTAATAACAGGTGCTGCAGGTTTTATTGGTGGTCATATTGTCGAATATTTTTGCCATAATGATATAGATGTTACCTGTTATATCAGAAAAAGCAGCAACATATCTTATATAAATAATCTTCAAACCCATATAATTTTTGGAAGTATAACTGACGTGGATAATTTAAATAGTTCAATAAAGAATACGGACTGTGTAATTCATGTTGCAGGACTTGCAAAAGACTGGGGAAATTATGATGACTTTTATGAAACAAATGTAATAGGAACCTTAAATGTTCTGAAAGCCTGTAAAATGAATAAAATTCAAAATGTAATTATAACAGGCTCTATTTCAAGTTATGGTGAAGAAAATTCAAAAGAAATAAAAACTGAAGACCACCCATTCAATTCACACTATAAGTACTTCTTAGATTCCATTTTCCCTTCTAAAATGAATTATTATCGCGATACCAAAGCAATGGCAACAATAGAAGCCATAAAGTTTGCAAAACAAAACGAATTAAACCTTACAATTATTGAACCTGTATGGGTTTATGGCGAAAATGAATTTAATACTGGGTTTTACGAATATCTAAAATTAGCTAAAAGCAAAACGCCATTTGCATTAGGAAGTACTAAGAATAAGTTTCATGTAGTTTATGCCGGTGATTTAGCAAGAGCCTATTTTCTCGCCTTTAAAAGGAATTTACCAGGAATAAATAGAATTATAATCGGTAACAAAAAAGCTGATTATGCAAATAAAATATTTTCAATTTTTTGCAATGAACTAGGTATGAAAAAACCAAAAAATATTGCCAAGCAAATTGTTTATCCCATTGGATTTCTAATGGAACTTATTTACACTATTCTTTCAATAAAAAACCCTCCACTATTGACGAGAGGCAGAGTAAATATGTTTTATGATAATATTGAATATTCTACTCAAAAAGCTGAAGAACTGCTCGGTTTTACAAACAATTTTAGTATAGAAGCAGGTATAAAAAACACAGTGAAATGGTATAAAGAAAAAAATCTAATTTGATGTAATATGCTTAAAGTTAGAAATTATGTTGGTTTTACAAAAGAAGTAATCAACCTCAAGATTAAGTTGTACACTTTCTTACATTTTTCCGGGCAACTTGTCCGTGGGAAAATTAAACTTAGATATTATTTTAGAACACTAAAGCGATTATTATTCTTTTTATCGTATATGCGAGATAATAAGTATGCTAAAATTGGAAATCGGCTGAAAATCAACTTATATCTACCGGGATTTCCATCAAAAGCATATTACTATGCCTGTAGTAAAGTGCTCGAATTTGAGAAAAAAATGCCTTGTATTTCAGTTTTAATATCCGTTACATCAGCTTGCAAATATAAATGCCCACATTGTTATCAGATGCATGACAAAGGTAAGGATATGGATATTGATATTCTGATCAAAACTGTAAAAAAACTCCAGAATATGGGTGTTGCATTTTTTAATATAGAAGGTGGAGAACCATTTTTGGTTTTTGACCGGTTGAAAAAAGTTTGTGATGCAATAGATGATAGATCAGAGATATTAATAAATTCAACTGGTACTGGAATGACCTTTGAAAATTTATCAGAATTAAAAAAGAATAAAAATATTATAGGTATTATGTTTTCTCTGCATACAGATAAACCAGAAGATATGAATAAATTCATGGGGAATGAAAATGCATGGGAAAACCTTGAAAAGGGAATTGAACTCTGTCATAAAGTTGGTTTGGCGGTTACATTTAATACTTGTTTATTAAGGGATTCATTTTATAATGGAACATTTGAAAATATCATGGAAATAGCCAAAGGATTTAATGGTTCAATTTTACAACTAATTAAACCAAAACCCGCTGGTGGTTGGCTCGAATCAGGAGTAGAAGATTTTTCAAAAGAAGACATTGAGCATATTACTAAAAAAGTTCATACATATAATCTTGAAAAAAGTCATAAGGATTATACGTTTATCTCCCCTATGATCATTGAAGAATCTTCTAATTTTTTCGGCTGTACTGCTGGTGGAACAGAACGTTTTTATATTAATGCAAAAGGCGATCTGCAACCTTGTGAATTTATTTGAAGATCCTTGTCAAACATGGTTATGCGAAAAACATTCTCACCAAATACTTGAAATCAAGAAAAAGAATAGTCTTTCAAGTCTTCCTTTATCTCCCGAATTATCAACGCAAATATATGAGAACTGGGATCGAACTGACTTAACTGAATTTTATCAAAAATTAAAAGAAATATAATGGAAAAACCAGTAATAATCACTCTAAGCAATAATTCGACGATCAGCTTTCTTAAAGCTTATGCAAAATCCATGCGACTTTATTATTCCTTTGTTACTGGAATCGCAGGCTGGATTGGTGTTTCTTACTATCAGTTTGTTGCTACAGCAGAAGGTGCGAGAGGAACTTCCGGACTATTTAAAACCATTGAAGTTCCAACATCACCTGAGAAAAAGTTTGTAATACTTATTATTTTGTTTTTAGCCTGGGGAATAAATCAAATTATTAATGATTATTTGGGACGTAATGAAGACAAAATAAATGCACCTGACAGGCCAATGATTACAGGTGAGCTGAATCCTATAAAAGCAATTTTGCTATCGTTTTTTTTAATGATTGTAATTGCTGTAATTACCATCCTTTATCTGGAACCTATTGCATTAATTCCATTATTTATAGGTGCTTTACTCAATGTTGCTTATGAATATGCAAAGGGCTATGGAATTCTTGGCAATATAATTTTTGGTGTAATGATTAGCATGTGTGGTTTATTTGGATTTTATGCATCTGGACCTATGGAGGTATATTTTACAAAAAGCAGGATAAGTGCCTTGGTTCTCATTGCTGTACTTAACGCTCTGATGACTTATTATACCTATTTTAAAGATTATATTGGTGATAAAGCTGCAGGCAAAAAAACAGTTATTGTAAAATATGGAATAGAAAGGAATAAAATAGTTGCAATTATTATTTCATTCCTACCATCAATCTTGTTCCTTACATCATATTATGGTTTTCAGTCTTTTGAGATTGAACTCAATAATACCTTCATCATTTTAGGCGTTTTAACTATTTTCATTCAGGTATGGACAGGTTATTTGTTTTATAAAAATCCTGTTGGCGAAATGACTTATTATTCATTAGTAACAAATTTTAGAGCTTGCACCTGTGGACAGGCTGCAATAATAGCGCTTTTTAGTCCAGAATTGGGAATGATATTGTTTTTATGTTCATATGTATTTGTTGGTTTTCTTTTTAATATGCATACAAATATAAAAGCGTAAATAATCGAAACAGATGGAAATATTTGAGAAATCATATATAGGTAAATGTGAATTGAAAAATCGAATATTTCGATCTGCAACTTTCGAAGGAATGTGCAATGAAGAAGGTTTTCCTAGTGAAAACTATTTAGATTTATACAAAGAACTTTCCGGCAATAATATTGGAGGAATAATTACCGGATTTGCATTTATATCAGAAGAGGGAAAAGCTATCCAACCAGGCCAGGCTGGAATTGTAAATGAAAAATATATTGAACCTTATAGCAAAGTAACATCAATAGTACATTCTAGTGGAAGCAAAATATTCTTACAAATAGCTCATACTGGTCGTCAAACAAGAGAAAGAGACATAAAGCAAAAAATTGTTGGTGCTTCTGATAAAAGATCAATGTATTTCAGGGAAAAACCAAAAAAACTAAGTAAAGAAGAAGTTGTTGAAATTATTGAGAAATTTGGAAACGCTGCACTTTATGCAAAAAAAGCTGATTTTGATGGAATTCAGATTCATGCAGCACATGGCTATTTAATCCACCAGTTTCTTTTGCCAACAATAAACAACCGTAAAGATATTTTTAGAGTTGATCCTGAAAAAGAACTTGGACTTAAATTCCTGGATTTAATCATTGATAATATCAGAAAGAAATGTGGTCCTGAATTTCCTATTTTAATAAAAATTAGCGGCAGTGATGACTACAAAAGGAGATTTTCAGAAAAACAATTTTCTAATCTTATAGGGTTTCTTGATTTAAAAAAAGTTGATGGAATTGAAATAAGCTATGGAACAATGGATCATGCCTTAAATATTTTCAGAGGAGATATTCCCTTTGATTTGATTTTACAACACAATAAAATCTATAAAGTTGAAAGCTCTTTTGCAAAAAAACTAATGAAGATTTTTGTTTTCCCTTTTGCAACAAGAAAACTAATACCTTTCTCCCCTATGTATAATCTAAAGTATGCTGAAATTGCCAAAGGAATCACCTCTATTCCAATTATTTCGGTGGGTGGATACAGAGAAAAAAAAGAAATAGAATATGCTATTAAAAATAAAAATATCGATTACATAAGTTTATGCAGGCCGTTTATTTGCGAACCTGACTTTGTTAAGAAAATCGAAAAAAACGAAAACTATATATCTAAATGTATTAATTGCAATTATTGTGCAATTATGTGCGATTCAAAATTCATTACCAAATGTTATAAAAACAATCATGGAAATAGAATATAAGATTATAAAGATAATCAAGGAAAACACAAATTATACAGGTCAAATTGACATCAACACAAACCTTTCGACCGATATTAATATTGATTCATTTAGCAGATTGATGATAATCAACGCTATTGAAGATGAGTTTTCCATTGAGGTTGATGATGCTGACATTAAACAGTTTATAACTATAAATGATATAGTTACCATATTGAAATCAAAATACATAAACTAATGCAAAATGAGCATAAAAGAATTTTACGAACAGCACTATCTTAACGATGATCTGCTCAAGAAAACAGGTTTTAATCCTTACTATGTAAATATACAGTCTGGACTCAATGACAAGCTCATTATTGATGGAGTAAATTTTATAAACCTAGCAACAAACAATTATTTGGGCATTGCAAATGATAAAAGAATAAAGGAGGCAACGATTAACGCCATAAATAAATACGGACTTTCGCTTTGTGCTACTCCAATAGCATCAGGTGGTTCAGACCTTTATTTAAGCTTATCTCAAAAAATATCTGATTTTATTGGGCTAGAATCAAGCATCATCTATCCTTCGTGCTACCAGGCAAATATTGGGCTCTTCCCTGTAATAGCCGATAAAAATGATGTAGTTATCATCGACCAGTTTTCGCATTCGTCTTTAATAGAAGGTGTAAAATCCGTTGGATGCAAGATAAGACCCTATTTACATAACGATATAGATAGTCTTGAGAAAAACCTTAAAAACAGTACTAATTACAGTCAGATTTTTGTTATAACAGAATCAGTATTTTCAACCGAAGGCAGTATAGCTCCGTTTGCTGATATCGTTAAATTATGCGAAAAGTACGATGCAATTCCAGTAATTGACGATTCTCACGGTATAGGGGTTATTGGAAAAAATGGAAAAGGAATTTTAGAATATGCTGGAATTAAAGATTATCAAGGAATATATACTGCATCCTTAGGCAAATCAATTGCTAACTTAGGCGGAATAATTAGTGGTAAAAAGTCGTTTATCGACTATATAAAATATCATTCATCGCATCTAATTTATTCGACTGCCATAACTCCATCAATTCTTGCAGGTATTGAAAAAGCAATTTGTATTATAGAAGAAGAATTCGAAGTATTAGGAAAAAAAATGTGGAAATATCGAAATAAACTAAGAGATGCATTAATAAAACTTGAATATAACATAAAACCATCTTCTGCACCAATTACATCAATAGTTACAGGTTCTTCTGAAAACACACTGCTTTTTGCAAAAATGTTATATTCTAAAAAAATACTGGCCACACCATTCATATATCCTTCTGTTCCTGAAAACATGGGAGTTATCAGGTTAATAGCCGGAGCAAATCTTGAAGAACAAACCATAGACCGAGCCATCGAAATGTTTAAAGAAATAAAGCAAATTGGAATATGAAATATTTTTTAATCATGAATCCTGGCTCAAAAGGCGGTCAAAGTAAAAAAAAATTTAATAGAATTTTTGATGCTTTAAATGAGGCAAAAGTTGATTATGATTATAAATATACACATATACTTAAAGATGCATACAATTACTCTGTTGAAGCCAATAAAGCAAAATATGATGTCATTGTTGCAGTTGGTGGTGATGGAACAATAAGTGGTGTTTT
>JAIFLC010000146.1 GCA_020049295.1 Bacteroidota bacterium | reverse complement strand
GCAAATGCTCTGCCAACTCTCCAGGTGTGCATTGTACATCCCATATTCTCGATATATTCCTTAACTGCTTTTGAGGTCCTGATATCTTCTAAAACAGCTCCTTTTTCTTTTTCAAGAAAGTAATGAGCCATAAGTCCAATAATAAGATCTGGCGAAATGAATTTTCCTTTTTCATCAACAAACATAACACGATCGGCATCGCCATCAAAAATTACACCTATGTCGCATTTATTGGCCAGAACAGTTTTCTTAAGTTCTGCAACATTCTCCTCGATTAATGGATTTGGCTCGTGATTTGGAAATGTTCCGTCCATATCATCAAAAATATACAATGGATCTTTGCCTAATAATTTTTTAATAAGCAAACCGGCCATTCCGTTTGAGCAATCAACAGCCATCTTAAGATTTGAATAATCCTGAACATAGGTTTTTAAAAATTGGATATATTCATCTTTTACCTTGTAATCAATGATTTTGCCTTTTTTGTTGGCGATTATTATCTCGCGGGTATTCATCATCTCAAGCAATTTGCTTAATCCGGTATCGAATCCAACTGGTAATGCGTTAGCTTTAGATATTTTCATTCCGTTGTACTCGCGCGAGTTATGCGACGCAGTAATCTGAACCGAGGCGGCAAATTTATGTTTGGCGGTCATGTAATAAACCATAGGAGTAGTTGCCAATCCAATATTATACACATTTGCACCGCTGTCGATTATACCTTGTGCTAGCGATTCGAAAATCTCGTCTGAAGAAACTCTAACATCGCGTCCAACAAGAACGTTATCGGCTTTTAATAACTCAGGTAGAAAATAGCCAATCTTGTAGGCATCATCTTTTGTAAATTCTTCGTTGTAAATACCACGAATATCGTAGGCTTTAAATGCTTTCATTCTATACAATTTAAAATGAGTAAGATAAGAAAAGAAGCCAGTTGCTCTGACTTCTTATTTTTAACTATTTATAAAACACAAAAATGTGAATTTTTTTTATTTTGTCAGCGCTTTTACGGGCTCAATTCCTAATGTTGTACCTTCCTGTATAGCTTTAAGAACAGCACCACCGCCGGTAAAAATATAGTATTTTGGATTGTCTATCGCTGTCATATACAAACCGGGGAGCAGTTTTTTCAGTTCTTCCATAGTATCGCCACCACCATAAAGCTTTAATGCTTCTTTATTTTTATCTATTAAAAGATCCAGCGCGATTGTTCCCTCAGTAAAGTGAGGTGTAAATCCCATAACTGCATTAACGAAAATGGTGTTTGCTGATGCAAATATTTTTTGAACGCCTTCATCAGCAAAAGATTCTTTTGCCGCATCCAACACATAATTTAATTTGGTGCCTTTTTTCAGATCTTTAATATTTCGGATTCGATATTGCCCGTCAAACCTTCCTTCGATAGAGTCAGACTCTACGATATATGGAAGCTCAACGAGTTTGTTTTTATAATCGGCAGCAAACTCAACAAACTTTTTAGCATGTTCCAAATCATCGGCTTCAATTCCTTTTATTTCGATTCCGTATTTAGCACACAGGTATGCGTTATAAATCACGCCACCCAAAACCAGGTAATCAGATTTTTTAAGCAAAGCAAAAAGCGAATCTATTTTTGTATCGAATTTACTTCCAGCAACAACTGAAACAAGAGGAGCTTTTGGATTATAAATTCGTTCAAGATTTTCTAGTTCTTTTTGCATTAAAAATCCAGCATATGAAGGAAGATATTTGGTAATAGCAGCTGTTGATGCGTGTGCCTGCCATGATCCAAATGCGTCGTTAACATAAATATCTGCAAGTTCGGCTAGTTGTTTAGCAAATTGATCCTGAGCATCACCTTTTGCTTCTTCGCCCTGAAACCAACGGGTATTTGGCAAATAGATACCATCAATTTTATCGTCGCGTAAATCCTTGATCATATTTTTGATCGATGGATCAATCCCGGCATAACCCTTATTTTCTTCAGCTTTAAGAACAGGCACTTTAAGATCAATCTGAAGTTTGTTTTTTAAGTACTCAACAATTGGTTCAACGGCAGATTCTTTACCCGTTTTTATTTCGCCAGTTTTTTTATCTTTTGGTCGGCCTATATGAGTCATTAATATAGCTTTACCACCGTGGGCATAGATATAAAATAGAGTTCCAATGGTTGAGTCAATCCGAAAGGAATCGTTGATAACACCTTTTTTAACTACGTTATGATCAACACGTACCAGAACAACTTTTCCTTTTAGGTCAGCTTTTTGTAAGCATTTAATATTGTATTTTTCGAGCATAATAACCTCCAATTTTTAATTTGAAAAAGAAACACAATTTAGCTTAAAATTGTTGCTTAACCAAAAAAACTATTTGCATTTCTTTAATTACAATGTGGTTTATATTTACAATTAATTCACAATAATCATTTTAGTGATACTGTTTTGTTGGGTTCTTATTTTTAATAAATAACTTCCTGCTGGTTTATCGGATAAATTAATAATGTATGTGCCCGAATTACTATTAACAGGTACAGTTTGAATTTCACGGCCCATTAAATCAAACAGAGTAATTGATTTTATCTGGTAATTTTCGGGGATTTCCAAAGTAAGATTATCTCTTACCGGATTTGGGAATATCTTTACCTTTTCATCCATCATATCATTTTCAGTTGAATTAACAGCTGTTATAACATAAGAACCATCCAAATACGATGATTCAGCGTTGTCATCATCTTTGGCAATAATCATAAAATAGATTGTAAAACCTGATTCAAGTGCTGGTATATAAGCATTATACTTAGATTCGGATAATACCATTGGCTTTTCATAAATAGTTGGTTCAGATCCTTTTTTCCACTTTAATAATGCACTATTTAGTACTCCATCCGAATCTGTAATAGTAGCCGAAACTAAAACGGAATCTAAATTATTGGGGTTTGAGGGAGAAAAGAGAACGTCTGAAATAACTGGAGGATTGTTTGCTGGAATAGTTACATTATAATAATGAGTTGTAGAAAAAGTTTTAACGCTGTCATCATCCATAGCTTCAATGTTAAAATATATATTTGTTCCACCTGCTTGGGCAGGGATATCGGTATTTGTAATATATGTTGTACCAGAAGAAAAAGACATAGTAATCGTATTATTTAATGATTCAGATGTTATTCCCCAGTTTAATTTAGCACTTATTATACTACCATCGCTATCAGTTATAGAAGCCGAAACACGAACAGCATCATTTGGACTTGGGTTGGTCGGACTTATTAAAATGTTTGATATTGTCGATGAAACATTCCATATCTGATTTACATATTCTGGATGATCGATAAAAGGATTTCTATTATGCTGATACGAGTATACCACCTCGTTTCTATTTCTTTCAAAATCATCAACAGGATCTTGTTCGTTCCATAAAATTAATGTAGATAACTTGCCAAAAATAGGGCCACTGGTTCCGGTATAATCAACTAATTCAAGATCGATTTCGCCGGCAACATCTCCTTCGTATCGGGTAGCCATATAAAACATCATTCGGGCTACATCCCCTTTAACTGCAGGGCGAGGTTCCCAAGAATCGGCATCGGTATAACACATGGTTGCTTCAGCGTGTTGGGTTCCTCCATTATCAAAATCTTTTTCACCTCGGGCGGAGTTAACCGAAATGTCTTCTGGCCTGAGATGGTGAGCATCGGTTCCTGCAGGTGGGTTTTCATCAAAATCTCCATGCGACTTTGCCCACACATGTTCTCTGCTCCAACCCGCTCCGTCATTATATTCCTGTGCGGCATCTACCGACCAGCCCGTATATATTAAAATAACATTAGCAGAGTTGTTAGGGTCTCTGTCGGACTCTTTTAAAATATCCCAAACATCAGTTGCTGCATCTGTATATGGGTATGTGGTATGATTGTCAATAATGTTGTGCAGCGCAGTTTTTAGTTGTTCACCGGTTAATCCATCTGCACTATCGTAATAACCTGCCGGAATTTGTGCAAATATATTAGCGGCCAGATTAAGGAGAATAAGTAATGATAAATATTTTTTCATGGTTGTGTAGATTGACGTTTATTATACAAGAATCAGATTACGAAATATTGCTATAAATCAAGAATATCGCCAAATTGAATGCTGTTTAAGCTTTTGTTTCTTAGCAAATCAAAGCGTGATGAGCGATATTCAAAAGTACGTGTTTTTATAAAGCAAAATCCTCCGTTTTTTTATTAAAAACATGCTTTATATTCTGATGAAAAGATCTTTATATTCGAATTTTTCACAGAAAATGAAATAACCGGGAACTTGAAAATTGGAAATAAATTTTATTTAATAAGCATTAATTAATCATTTCTTTTATGCTTTCTTCTTTACCAATAACAATTAAAATATCATTTTTTGATAACTTTTGGTTTTCAAAACCAAGGTAATTAATAGAAGTTTGATCTTTTAATGTATTGTTGACCTCTGATGTTTTTAGGGCAATAACATTTACCTCGTATTTGCTTCGTATTTGAATTTCAATAATACTTTTTCCAACAAATTTTTCGGGAACTTTTATTTCGGTAATATAAACATTTGGAGCATACTCATCTTTAAAAAGAAAGTCGCGATTAATTAATTTTAGAGCAAAACGCTTACCTTCTTCTTTTTCGGGGAAAAGAATTTCGGTATTTCTCATTTGGCTTAATATTTCCTCGTGTATTATTTTCGTAGCACGTGTATAAACCTTTTTAACTTTTAATCTTGTTAAAATACCTACTGTAATAATATTATCTTCGAATGATTCGCCCATAGACAAAATAACAATATCGTCAGCCACAACAAATCGGCTAAGAGCAGGGGCATCGGTTGAGTCGAGCTGAACAGCAAAGTCGAAACCATCCAATTTCATCTGGTTTATCACATCAAGGTTTTTATCCATAACAATGATGTCTTCATGGTGCTCTTTCAGGGTATAAGCTATTTCCTGACCAAAAGCACCCATGCCAATTAATACATAACGTTGAACTTTTGACATAATTTAAATCATTAAAGTAGTATCCGGAAATCGGTAAGTATGTTTAGTAATTCTATCAGTAACAACCAGAGCAAGTGTAATCATTCCTATACGCCCCAAAAACATAACAAATATAATAATTAATTTACCCCATTCAGTTAAAAAAGGAGTTATTCCTCTTGAAAGGCCTACTGTTCCAAAAGCCGAAACTGTTTCGAAAAACAAATCAAAATACGAATGTTTTTCAGTAATATTTAATAAAAATAAAGCTCCAAAAATAAGCAAAACAGACGAAACAAGTACAATAAATGCTTTTCGGATAAGAATCATAGGTATCGTTCGACGTGCCAGCTCTATTCTTTCTTTTCCTCTAATGAATCCCCATAAAGCTACAAAAAGTGCTACTGCAGTAGTAACTTTAATACCTCCGGCAGTTGAGTTCGGTGCACCACCAATATACATCATGAAAATTACGATCATTAACGGAGGTATAAGCATGGTGCCAATTTCAACAATAGAAAAACCTGCTGTTCTGCTAACTACACTTGTAAAGAGAGAATTCATTAATTGCTGATCCCATGGAAGATCTTTCCATTGTGGTCGTTGTAAAAGCCATATTAGAAATGCACCACCAAAAATAAGTGCTATATAGGAAAAAATTACGATTCGGGTTTGTAGCTTAAGTCGTTGTCCTTTCGGAAATTTCTTTTTCTTTGGATTTATAATGTCAATAATTGTGTAAAAACCCAAACCTCCTGCAACAATTAATACCATTATTACAATAAGCGGAGGATAACATGTTGCATATTCAGTGGCCTGAAGTCCTTGAGGAAGATTGCTTAATCCAGCATTGCAATATGCACTTACAGAATGAAAAACAGCATTAAATATCTGATTAAATTCGCTTAATGCTGGATTATTCCAAAAAAAGTACAATAAAACTCCTCCAATAATTTCGAAGAAAAAAGTAATTTTTATGATACTTTTAAGAATAGTATAGAGCGAACTAATATTTTCATCATCTAAAATTTCACCCACAATAAATTGATCTTTTAATCTAATTCCTTTTTGAATGAATAAGGCCATAAATGCGGTAAGAGTTACCATTCCCAATCCACCAACTTGCATTAAAAAAATGATAACTGATTGTCCCTGAATGGTAAATATTTCGGCAATATTTACTGTAGCCAGTCCGGTTACGCATACTGCCGAGGTTGACATGAATAAGGCATCGATCCAAGATATATGAACAATGGTTGCTTTTGGCAATTTTAAAAAGAATGCACCCATGAGTATTACAAAAAGAAACGAAAGAGCAAATAACCGGGCAGGATTTATTGAATAAAAGAAACCTTTTTCGCGCGATCTGATAAAGGTTACAACCGTATTAAAAATAATATAAAACTGGGTAAAAATAAAATACACTTTAATTAAAGTGGTCGTAAGTTTAAATGAGATAAGATAGTGTGAAGAACTAATTTTAAACAATTGATAAAGCAAAACAATTAAAACAAAAAGGCTTCCCAATGCAAATTCAATTGGATTCTCAATGATATATTTTATTTTTTCCGGATTTAAAAAGAATTTTAACGAAACCAATAAAATAAAAATGGTTACAATAACCTGATCGACATATACCATTAGGAACTTATCTAGGCTTGGTTCTAAATAAAATCCATATTGGGCAAAAAACGAGATTAGTGCTAACAACCCGGTTACATTAGTAACGGAATGTATGAATTTTTCGACTTTAATATATTGAAATAGAGACATGTAATAAAAAATCGGCTGGCAAATATATTACATTTTTTGGATAATGAGTAAGCATTTATAAATAATTTTTTATAGCTCCTTATTTGTATTTAATCTTGTTTAATTAGGGATTGTTTACAATAATTTTATGATCTAGTTAACGGAAATAAAAATTATATATGCAATATTATATTTTATTACATTTACATTTATTCCAATTTATATACTTCTACATCAGTTAATCTACTCCATCAAAGATTGTCTTAATGTCAGGCAACTTTTATCTTCTACATATTCAAGTAATACGGCTCCAGCAGTATGATATAACATATTTTTCGATAAGTTAAAGATAAAAATATTACCTTTGAAACATAAGCCATACTTTAGAATATGCGGGTAAATGGCGAATAATCTGATAAAGGAAAATAAGTTTTATGCTTTTTAAAGAAATAATAGGCCAGCAAAAAATTAAAGATAAACTAATTCAGACCGTTAAGGATAATCGGATTAGTCATGCACAGCTATTTTTAGGCCCTGAGGGTTCTGGAAAACTTGCCCTGGCGATTGCTTATTCACAGTATATTGCATGCACAAACAAACAAGAAAATGATTCATGTGGAGTTTGTCCTTCGTGCCTTAAGTTTGCTAAGTTGGTACATCCCGATTTGCATTTTGTTTTCCCGGTGGCCACATCAAAAACCATAAAAAAAGATCCGGTAAGTGATGATTATATATCTCAATGGCGCGAAGCAATTATTGAGAATCCATATCTAAGCCAAACTCGCTGGTATGATATTATGGATGTTGAAAATAAACAAGGATTAATTAGTAAATCAGAAAGCAGTGCGATATTGCGAAAACTAAGTTTAAAAACTTTCGAGGCAGATTATAAAACCCTTATTATGTGGTTGCCCGAAAAGATGAATGCTTCTGCTGCAAATACATTGTTAAAAATAATTGAGGAACCACCAACGAAAACATTGTTTATACTGGTTTCGGAAAATTCAGAACAGATTATTACAACCATCCTTTCGAGAACACAACTCATAAAAATTCCACAAATAGATTCCGAGAGTCTCCATTCAGCTATCTGTGACCGATTTAGCTTATCTACTGATAAAGCATACGATATTGTGCATCTGGCAAACGGAAACTACCTGAATGCAATGAATTTAATGGATACGACAGATGAAAACACAGAAAACCATGATCGTTTTGTTGAGCTGATGAGGCATTGTTATCAAAATAAAATAATTGAGATTGTCGATTGGGTTGAGTCTGTTTCGATTATTGGACGCGAAAAACAAAAAAGTTTTCTCGAGTATTCAATCAGAATGATACGAGAGAATTTTATGCTTAATCTGAATCAGAAAAAAATTGTTTATTTAACACAACAAGAAGCGGAATTTTCGAATAAGTTTTTTCCTTTTATTAATAAAGATAATGTATTTAAAATTTATGAGCACCTAAACAGGGCATGTGCAGATATTGAAATGAATGCTTATGGCAAAATTGTTTTTCTTGATTTAGGATTAAAGCTTGTAAAATTGATAAATAAGTAATTTTCATTAATTTTGCAGTTTCTGTAATATCTCATTTATTGAAGATTAATACAGAATAAATAGTTAAAAATATGGATCAAATAGATAAAGATATAAACAGCAGCAGCCCTGCCACACCGATAGTACATTCGTGCTGTTCCAATAAACCGGATCATTGTGGAAAACTCGAAGTTTTCGACTGGCTAAAAGACATTCCTGAAACAGCTATTAAATTTGATATTGTAGAGGTTCGATTTAAGAACACCCGAAAAGAACTCTTTAAAAATGTTAATGGTCTTAGACTTAACAGAGGTGATGTGGTTGCTGTTGAAGCATCTCCTGGTCATGATATAGGAATCGTTTCTTTAACAGGTGAGTTGGTTTATTATCAAATAAAAAAGCAAAATATTAAATCACCAGAAACAGAATATAAAAAAGTATATAGGAAAGCCAAACCAGCAGATCTTGAAAAGTGGTTCGAAGCAACTTCTATGGAAAATATGACCATGCTTAAAACCCGAAAAATTGCTTCAGAGCTTAAGCTTGACATGAAAATTGGTGATGTAGAATACCAGGGTGATAGAACGAAAGCCATATTTTATTATATAGCCGATGAACGGGTTGATTTTCGATCGCTAATTAAGATACTGGCCGAAACATTCAAGATCCGTGTCGAAATGAGACAGATTGGAGCCAGACAAGAAGCTGGAAGAATCGGAGGAGTTGGTTCATGTGGTCGCGAACTTTGTTGTGCTACATTTATTACTAGTTTTGTTTCGGTTACAACAAATGCCGCTCGTTACCAGGAAATATCTCTCAATCCGCAAAAGCTAGCAGGACAATGCGGAAAGCTAAAGTGTTGCCTTAATTACGAGGTCGATTGTTATATTGATGCTCAAAAAGATTTTCCACCAACAAATATTATCCTCGAAACAAAAACAGGACAAGCATTTTTTCAGAAAACAGATATTTTCAGAGGGATTATGTGGTATTCATTCGATCCGGTAAATATTGTTAATTTAACACCAGTACCGGTTGAAAGAGTAAAAGAGATTATCGCCCTAAATAAATCAGGTAAAAAGGTAGATGTGCTGGTTGATGAAAGCAACATTATTCCTGAAAAAGAGCTCGATTATCATAATGTGATTGGGCAAGAAAGCTTGACCCGATTTGATGAACAAAAAAGCCCACGCAAGAAAAAGAAACGCAGACATAAATTCAAAGGAAATACAGATGAAAAAAATTAGTCTAAATTTTTTTCTTATTGTGATATCGTATGCAACTCTTTTTGTAGCCTGTGATAACAACAGTGTTTACGATACATATACTGCTATTCCTAATTTAAAATGGGATGCAAATAAACCGATTGTTTTCAATGTTGAGATAAAGGATACTATCAATCCTCACAATGTTTATATAAATATTCGAAATTCATCCAAATACGAAAATATGAATCTTTTCTTATTTGTTCATACGATTTCACCATCTGGGGCCGAATTGGTAGATACTTTTGAATGTATGCTAGCCGATGAGCGCGGTAAATGGTTAGGTAGTGGATGGGGAGATATTTACGATAACCGCTTTTTATACAAAAAACAGGTAAGATTTCCGGTTCAGGGCGAATATACTTTTAGAATTACTCAAGCTATGCGAACCGAAGAACTAAAGAATATTTCAGATGTTGGACTGCGCATTGATAAGCTAGAATTTAAATAGGAGAGAAGTGGCAAAAAAAAAGTTAGCCAGGTTTGCCGAGATAGATACCTTTAACCATGTTATACAGGCAGCGTTCAGCGAGGTTTTCGAGAAGGATTATAAACTCAAAGGAAACTGGAACACCGATTTTTTCAAAAATGACCATCCGATAATTCTTGAGCTGGGATGTGGAAAGGGCGAATATACAGTCGGACTGGCAAAACAAAATCCTGAAATTAATTTTATTGGTATTGATATTAAGGGTGCTCGTATGTGGTGCGGAGCAAAAACAGCACTTGATGAGGGAATGAAAAATGTTGGATTTGTGCGTACACGGATTAATTTGATCAATTCGTTTTTTGCCCAAGGTGAGATTTCCGAAATATGGATTACTTTTCCTGATCCCCAACCTAAAAAATATTATAAACGACTTACCTCAACCAGGTTTTTAGGATATTATCAAAAACTATTAAAACAAAATGGAATAATTCATTTAAAGACAGATAGTAAAGAACTTTACGATTATACGAAAGCGCTGGTTGAGCTTAACAAACTTGACGTTGAAAGATGTACTGATAATCTCTATAATTCTGGTATTGCCGATCATATTTTATCAATAAGAACCTATTACGAGCAAAAATTTCTTGAAAAAGGAAAACCAATAACTTATATCAAGTTTAAATTAGATATACACAAAACTCTTGAAGAGCCCAAAGAAGAATAGCGAAGGATTTTTTAGTCAGGTTCACCAAGTGGCAAGACTTATTCCGTTTGGAAAAGTAACCAGCTATGGAGCAATTGCAAAATACCTTGGTACAGCGCAATCGGCCCGAATGGTAGGCTGGGCAATGAATGATTCGCATCACCAAAAAGAATATGTGCCAGCGCACAGAGTTGTAAATCGAAATGGATTACTTACCGGCAAACATCACTTCGGAAATTCAAATACGATGAAACAACTCCTCGAAAACGAAGGGATAAAAGTGGTTGATGATCAAATCGTAGACTTCGAAAAGCATTTCTGGGATCCAAAAATAGATTTACTTTGATTTAATTATTTAAGCTATTTGTTTTCTAGTCTTTAACACAACGAACAGAACCTCCTAATGTCCAAAAATTAAATAGAGTTGCATTACCTGAATCATTTTGTAACACTAGTGTATTTTTTGTATTATTGTTTATACTCCAATAAACTCCTAGAATAGTAATTGAATCATCGTATGTCCCCATAAAATCTAGTCTGTTGCCACCCGGAAGAGCATTAAAACCAGACTCATCTATTGTTGTATTTGGAGAAGCCCAATGTGTTGTTCCAGCTTCTTTTAATTTTTTACCCGCAACACTTGAGCCTCCAAGATAATCAATTAGTTCTTGCCATTCTAAATCCTGAGGAACATGCCATCCATCAGGGCATAGTTTATTTGACATCATTGCAATTTCATTATAAAATTTACCATAAGGATTTTCATATCTTGCAGAATCAATATCATACCAACTGTATGCTCCTATTGTGAGACTTTTCCATTGAGCCATGTTTGTTGATTTATAAATTGGAGTACCATCATTATATGTTCTAACTTTCAAATTGTTTGCCATCCATAATTGGTAACCAATCCAGATTGTATTATATGAATTACCATTAATATCGGTAAGTATTTCACCCGGACTATCATCTATAAATGTAATTTCAACATCATCATAAGTGCTATCACAAGCTGTTTTTATTGTCCACCTTAATAAATAATCTATTCTTTTTAATCCATAAAAAGTTGTATTTGGATTATTTATATTCTCAAAACTACCCCCACCTCCACTAATTATAGTCCATTTACCAATACCTTGATTTTCAAGAGGCGCATTTGCATTAAGAATACATGAAGATGTCCCATCAGTAAATAATTGATCATCTCCAGCATTTGCATTAGTCGATGAATTTTCAAAATGTACAATTATTGTACTTGTTGACTTTTCACACTCAGTTGCTATTTCCCACTGTAATTCATATTCTGAACATGCAACACCAGTAAAAAGAGTATTGGGGTTGTGGATATCTTCAAAACTACCTCCTTCTCCACTAATTATTGTCCATGTACCAATACCATGATTTTCTTCAGGAGTATTTGCATTTAAATAAGTTGAAATAGTTGCATCGGTAAAAAAAAGATCTTCCCCCGCCTCTGAATTTGTTGGTAAATTCTTAAAAAGAATTGTTTTCGTGCTTATTGATTTCTCACACTCAGTTGCTATTTCCCACTGTAATTCATATTCTGAACACGCAACACCCGTAAAAAGAGTATTGGGATTGTGGATATCTTCAAAACTACCTCCTTCTCCACTAATTATTGTCCATGTACCAATACCATGATTTTCTTCAGGAGCATTTGCATTTAAATAAATTGAAATAGTTTCGTCTGTAAAAGATTGATTTTCTGCAGCATCTGATGGCGTAGGTAAATTTAAAAAACCAATAGTTATTGTGCTAAATGAACTGCCACATTCAGTTGTTATTTCCCATTTTAGTTGGTATTCCGTACAAGGGTTACCGGTAAAAACAGTATTGGGATCATTTATATCAACAAAACTACCTCCTTCTCCACTAAGCAAGCTCCAACTAGCTGTACCGTGATTTTTCTTAGGAAAATTCGCTGAAAGAATGGTTGATAGTGAATCATTTGTATAATAGCGATCCACTCCTGCGTCCGAAGGTGTCGGTTCTGGCCAACAGTTTTCTAGTATTATTTGCCAATATGTTCCATTATAATATAACATTTCATTAGTTGTAGTATTAAATACCATCTGACTAAGGGTTGGTGAAATCAACAAAATTTCTTCTTCACTTAGCTTTTCAATAGTAAAGATCACAGGTTTATTAATCAAGTCCTGAAATTCACCACTAAAGTCACTTTTGTTATTCCAATAAACAGTATCGATGCTACTAATTTTGCTTGCAACAGATGAATTAAACACAGGATCAGTTTCAATTTCAACGAAGTTTAAATCCGGAGTATTAATAAGGTGATTGTAGTCGCCACTAAAGTCACTTTTGTTATTCCAATAAACAGTATCGATGCTACTAATTTTGCTTGCAACAGATGAATTAAAAACAGGATCAGTTTCAATTTCAACGAAGTTTAAATCCGGAGTATTAATAAGGTGATTGTAGTCGCCACTAAAATTACTTTTGTTATTCCAATAAGCAGTATCGATGTTGCTTATTTTACTTGAAACAGATGAACTAAAAACAGGATCCGTTTCAATTTCAACGAAGTTTAAATCCGGAGTATTAATAAGGTGATTGTAGTCGCCACTAAAATTACTTTTGTT
>JAIFLC010000112.1 GCA_020049295.1 Bacteroidota bacterium | reverse complement strand
AGTTCAGTGTTCGATCATTTGATCAGATTAAATCAGACATCGAAAAATTGGCAACGATTTATTTGGGTGTTCGCAAAGTGTTCCTGGCCGATGGAGATGCTTTTGTTTTGTCGGCTAATAAATTAGTTCCTATTCTGGAAGAAATAAATAGTCAGTTTGGCAAGATTCAACGTATTTCTTCGTATGCATTACCCAAGGATATTAACTCAAAAACAGATGAGGAGTTAATTCAATTAAAAAACCTAGGACTAAAATTGCTGTATATCGGAATAGAAACCGGCGATGATGAATTACTCCAGCTTATCAACAAAGGAGAAACATTTCAATCAACTATTGATGGAATTTTAAAAGCTCAAAATGCCGGAATCGAAACATCCATAATGATAATAAACGGGTTGGGAGGGAAGAAACACAGCCATCAGCATGCTATTCGTTCTGCTGAAATTATTAATCAAATAAATCCTAAATTTTTATCGACCTTAACACTAAGCATGCCCTTTGGATTAGATCATTTTAAGAATCGGTTTGCTGGAGATTATCAACAACAAAGCATTAAGGAATTATTCGAAGAACTAAAACTCTTTATCGAAAATCTAAATGTTAACAATGTTATTTACCGCAGCGACCATGTATCGAATAATCTGATTTTGAAAGGTGTCCTATCGAAAGACAAAGTTTTACTTATCAATCAGATTAACGCGGCTATTCAAAATACCTCTGATGATTTGTTCTCGGGTACACCTGCATTTTTGTAGAATGGACTTCAGATGTGCCCGTTCTGCTATTGTCAATAAGTTAAGGAATATTCACCCTCTGCCCTGCGTGCATCTCCCTCAAGGGAGAATATGTCTGATTTTGTCCTCCCTCGAGGGAGGTGGTCGAAGACCGGAGGGTGAAAAATAAAAAGTCTTAACTAATTGACATTGGCCCGTCCGGCAGGCGGGTGACATAGATTAAAAGGATTTTCGCAGATTAATTAATCATAATAGATCATAAAAAATCCGCGTCATCAGCGTTCCATTTATTAAGATTATTATTTTTTACTTCTTTCGAGTTCTTTCAAATTATCCAATTTTTTCTTCTCCAGAAATCCTTTAATGTCGTATAAGTGTTCTTTCACTTTTTTATTTCCAAACTCATAAACTTTCTGAGCTAATCCATCCAGAAAATCACGATCGTGCGAAACAAGGATAATTGTTCCATCAAAATCCTGTAATGCACTTTTCAAAATGTCTTTTGTTTTCATGTCGAGATGATTTGTAGGTTCATCAAGTATAAGTAAATTAACCGGTTCTAATAAAAGTTTTACCATTGCAAGTCGTGTTCTTTCACCACCGGAAAGTACTTTTACTTTTTTCTGAATATTATCACCGCTAAACATAAAAGCACCAAGCAAATCCTTAATTTTATTTCGGATATCACCTTTTGCCACATCATCAATCGTTTGAAAAACAGTTAGGTTTTCATCAAGGAGCGATGCCTGGTTTTGTGCAAAGTAACCAATCAACGTATTGTGTCCTAAAGTCAATTTACCATCAAAATCGATTTCGCCCATTATGGCTTTTACAAGAGTTGATTTTCCTTCGCCATTTTTTCCAACAAACGCAACACGCTCGCCTCGTTCAATGGTTAAACCTACATCAGTGAAAACGTTATGATTTCCATAATTCTTTGATAATCCATCAATAATCACAGGATAACTTCCAGAGCGCGGTGATGGTGGAAACTTTAATCGAAGAGCTGATGTATCTTCATCATCAACTTCAACAAGCTCAAGTTTCTCGAGCATTTTAACACGCGATTGTACCTGAAGTGTTTTTGAGTATGTACCTTTAAATCGTTCGATAAATTCTTCGGTTTCGGCAATCATTTTTTGTTGTTCGTCGAAAGCTTTTTGTTGATGTACGCGTCGATCTTTACGTAATTGCAGATAATTTGAATAGTTTGCTTTATAATCGTAAATACGTCCCATAGTTACCTCTATTGTACGCGAAGTAATATTATCAACAAATGCCCTGTCGTGCGAAATCACAATTACGGCTTTGGCACTATTAATCAGAAATTCCTCGAGCCATTGAATAGATTCGATATCAAGGTGGTTTGTAGGCTCATCGAGTAAAATAAGGTCAGGTTTTTGAAGCAATATCTTAGCTAGCTCTATTCGCATTCGCCAACCACCACTGAATTCGCTGGTGGGTCGTTTAAAATCATCGCGCACAAATCCCAATCCTATTAATATCTTTTCAACTTCGGCGTCGAAATTTGTCTCTGCAATTCCATAAAAATGTTCGCTCAGCGTAGAAACCTTTTCAATTATTTGGTAATATTCGGGTGATTCATAATCTGTTCGTGAGGCAAGTTGGTCATTCAGGTCTTGAATTTCCTTTTCCATTGCAAAGATATGGGCAAAAGCCTGTGATGTTTCTTCAAAAACGGTTCGGTTATCTTCGGTCATTAAGTGTTGAGGAAGGTAAGCAATAACCGCATCTTTGGGTGCCGAAACACGTCCACGACTTGGTGTTTTTTCTCCGGCAATAATTTTAAGGATAGTAGATTTGCCTGCACCGTTTTTGCCCATTAATGCAATTCTATCTTTCTCATTAATAACAAATGAGATATCTTTAAAAAGAGTTGTTCCGCCAAACTCAACTGTTAATCCATCAACTGAAATCATATTGCCAATTTTTATGAGGCGCAAAGATACTATTTTACAAATAGCTTTTTCAAAACAACCTTAATTGAATAAAAAAAGATCCTGCATTTGCAGAATCTCTAGTGAATTTAAATTATTCTGAATTATTTTCTGAATTCAATATTTATGGGTTTAACCAGAAACAAGTAACCAACAACCAGGAACATCAAATCATTATTGATTTTCGTACTCTTCAAGTTTAAGTTTTGCTTCTTCAAGTGCTTTCTGAGCATCTTTTAAAAGGGGTTTATTTAGTTTTTCTTTTTCTATTCCTTTTTTAACCATGTTTTCTGCAGTAATCATCTTCTTGTTTTCAGCAGCTATCTTTTTCTCGAAATCTTTTACACCTGTATTATATTCTTTCTCAAGTGCTTTCATCTCTTTATCTATGGTTTTTATTTCTTCATCTGATTGTTTCTTTTTGCTTTTTTCGAGATTTTTCATTTGAGCCGACATTTCTTTTGTATAAGCCGCATATTCTTTTTCTAATGTTTCAAGATTTGTGTTTGCCTCCTGATCCAACTCGTTTCCAGCGTTTATAAGAGAATCAGATTCCGCAAGCTTTGCAGTTAACTTATCTACCTTATTCTGGTTCTTTTGAACATTATCTTCAAGTTTCTTAAGTGCAAGTTGTTCTTTTGTAAGGGTTTGTGCTGCAGCGTTTTCTTGTGAATATACTTCTGGATGAATAATAAATAAAGTCAATAAAACGGTTAGCACAATTGAAAAAAGGGTAGAATTTCTTTTCATAATTTTTAGAATTTAAGTTTTGTTAATTTTATACGTTTTATTTATTTAATAGTTTAAAAACCTACTAAAATTATAAATTTAGCAGGGTTATTGTTGCTTATTAAGTTGTTCCATAATTACTTGTATTGCTTTTTCAAGTTGTGGATCAGTTCCAATCAACCTGTTGTAAAATGTATTTTTTATATAAATATCGGGTTTTACTCCGGTTTTTTCAAGATTTTTTCCATCTAAAGTATAACATCCCCAAGCAGGGAGTCTGGTAAATGATCCGTCAACAAGTTGGCGTGCTGAGGTAAAAATAATCCAGCGATAACTTTCAGTGCCAATAATCTTCCCGAGTTTTAAATACCTGAAACCTTCTGAAGTCATTTCTGCATCGCTTAACGATTGCTCGTTTATTAACAAAACAATTGGTTTAGCAGCAGGAGCAAAGTTAGGTTGTGGCGAAAGCTTCCCATTTCTATATTTCCATTCCATATAAGGTTTTTGAGATAAGAATTTTATTACATCATCATGTACATTTCCACCTGTATTATATCTCAAATCAAGTATTAACGCATCTTTTTGCATGGCTTCGGTAGTCATATCAATCAAAAATTCATTGAGGCTACCTGTACTCATATTTTTCATATAAGCATAAGCAATCCTGTTTTGCGAAAACTTATCTACATATTGTTGATTGTTAAATATCCATTCATCATATAACAAATTATTTAATCTTCCTGATGTTATCGGATGAATCTTTACATCAAAAGTGTTATTTTTACGCTTAAACTTCAAATTAATTTCGTTCTGCAACTCAGGAAATGAAAAATAGAATTCACGGTTAATTCTATTATCAATTAATAGGTTATTAACTGCAATCAGTTCATCTCCGGGTTGAATTTCATTTGAAAGAATATCAACTGGCGATTTACGCACAAATCGGTTTACGATAAATGGATTATTCTCATCAAAAATAATTCCTGTAGCATTGTGTTGAAGTTTATAAAATGTTTTTTGTTCATCACCCTGAGTTCTAAAATCGAGATGCGAAGCATTTAACTCACCAAGCATATCATTTTGTAAAGTTCTGAGATTTTCACGGTTTCTTATATGTGGAAGAAATGCTTCATATTGATTTCTGGTTGCAACCCAATCAATTCCATGGTAGTTTTCGTCGTAAAAATTTTCAGCTAGCGCAGCCCAATTCTCATAAAACATCTGAACAAATTCATCATGCAGGTTTTTACTAAATGTAAAATCAATTTTTATTTTTTCGAGTTTAGTCTCTTTTAATTTTACCTCGTATATATCACCTTCAACTAATGCATAATATTTTTCTTTTAATTTTGTAATTGAAGTAAAGGCTTTATCGTATAATTTTTCAGTTTTTGGTTTCTCAAAAGGATCAAGCTCCATTTTCCAAAACGAACTATTATTGTAACTTAAGTACGAATTAAAAAGAACATATGTTTTTCCTTTTTCATTATATACATAGGGTGTTACCTGATTTCCTCCTTCAAATTCCAAGTTTTCCCAACGATCTTCAATATTTTCAAGTTCAAATTTAATATCAACAATTATGGTATCTTTTTTCTTTTCTGTTTTAAAAAGATTGTTGTATTCATCAGATTTGTATTCTTCAGAAAAACGGTAAAGAGGAATGCGGTACAATTTTGTTTCTCCCTCGCCTCTTGGATATCCAGGATTATAACGATTTGCCGAAATGTACAAATATTTTCCATCAGGTGCCCAGAAGGGATCAGCTTCAGGAACGCCCGAATTTGTTATAATGCTAATTTTATTTAGCTTAAGATCGTAAACAAAAACATCTGGTTCGAAATTTCGGAAAGCAGTATATGTAATAAAATTTCCATCGGGCGAAAACCTTGGTCTGTCGCCATGGAACCAGAATTCATCAGTAATAATAGTTTTGGCAATATTTGTTTTTAAATCAATAAGGTTGATATTATTATTTCCGCTAATGTAGATCGCTTTATCTTTTTTAGGAGATAACTCCAAAAAACGTTCTGTTTTATTTGTATTCGTGAGTTGTTTTTCAATTTCTATTTTTTCAGCAGAAATAGTAAATAGGTTGGTCCATCCTTTATTTGTTCTTGTAATAAGTAAATTTGAGTTATCTGCTAACCATTTTACTTCATTAACTCTTTCTGATTTAAGCGTATTTATTTCACGGATAAATTTTCCTTCGATATCGGATACAAAGAGTCGTCCACGACTTACAAATGCAATTTTCTTGTTGTCTTCAGAAATGTCGAAATCGGATATTTCTCCATTCGTTTTAAAAGATTTTTCTGTTTGCAGTGTTTCATTTTTAAATATTTTTATTTCAGGAGTAGATGTGGTATTTGTTTTTACATCATAAATACAAACCTGGTAGTCTTTTGTAAAAACTACTTTATTACCCAATGCACTAACTTGTGGACGAATAATTGCTGAAGTAAAATTGGTAAGTTGTTTTTTTATACCATTATTCAATAAATACAAGTTATAAACTGAGTTAGCTTCGTCTGATGCTATATATAAAGTGCCGTTTTGATCAATACTTGGCCAAAGATCTTTACCAATATAATCGGTAAGGCTTTTATATTCATTTGTTGTTGAATTATAATATCTTATATCAGGATTATTATCACCAACATATCTTTTTCTATGCGCAAATAAATAGCTCTCCCACGACTCGGTAAAGTAGTATGCTTTTTCTAATGGCGATTCAACAACATGATGTGCCATATTGAAATAATTATCACCAAAAAGTCTTAAAGGTGTTCCTCCGGCAAGCTGAATTTTATATGATGAAAAAGCATTGTATCGGCTCGAAGTAAAATTAATAGATTTCGAATCCCATGACCAGCTATCAGCATAATCATTCGCATCATGAAAAGTTAGCTGCCTTATTTCACCACCTTCTACAGGCATTACATAAATATCTGCATTACCATTTTGTGCAGATGAAAATGCCAACCATTTTCCATCAGGTGAAAATACAGGATTTGATTCAGCGCCATTCATGGCTGTTATGCGATAAGCGGTTCCACCAGTTGATTCAACTTTCCATAAATCATTTTCGTACACAAAAACAATTAAATCACCATTTGGCGAAAGTGTTGGATCGGTTAAAAAGAAAGCCTGATTAACTTGTGCAACTAAAGAAATATTAATAAAAATTAGTACTAATAAGGGTAAAAATCTTTTCATATATTCAAATTTAAAATTTAAACTAAGGTAAGATATCTTTTCTTTGATGTCAAAATATCTAAAAAGGTTTAAATTACGCAGAATACAATTGTGAAAGAAAATAGAACTTATTTTTTTACAGGGAGCTTTACTTTTAGGATGGAAGGTTGGATGGATAAATCTATTCTGGTTATATTTTCATATACTTCTCCATCTGCCATTACAGGTATAGGTTTCTTGAAATCAATTGTTAAAAGATCGCTCGTAGTAATCCATTTCGATTTGCTGGAGAATGAATAATACTGTGAGTAAATAGATGCAATCTGGCTAAAAGGATTATTGTTTTCTAATAGATATTCAAATTTGCCATCATTGTAGCTTGATTTTTGCAGGGAGCTAAATCTTTCGGCGCTACAATTATTTATTATTATTGAGGTTAATGTCCTATTTTTCTCTTGCGAATTTGGTGTATTTATATCTAATTTAAATTTTCGTATTCTAAAAAAACTCAAAAATCCAACATACGGATAACGTATGAAACGAGGCATCCATCGGTATTCTTCAGCATCAATAGTCATGCTAGCTAAATGTCCAATAGTGATAAATCCTAACACATATTTCGTAAAATGTTGATCATTTCTGAAAAAATCAGCTTTTATCACATCGAATTNNGAAATACAGTTTACTGTACCACCCGGAAAAAAAGAAAGCCATTTCTCGGATCCATATAATTGATTAATGGTTTCATGCACTGTTCCGTCGCCTCCAAATATCAAATAACCTTCATATTGATTTTTGTCCTTTAAAATTTCGTCTATATGATCTTTTTTGGAAGTGAAAATATAATCGATTGACTGGTTATCAAAGAATTTTAATAGCGAGTCAACCTTTTTATTGGCGAAGTTTCTGCCATTAAAAATGGCTAATATCTTATGATTGCTGTTATTTTCCATGTTCTGCAATAAAAATCCCGCCAAAACCATTAAGATTTTTATTTGGCACTAACTGATTTTGGGTAATCCACAAATCTAATAAATCCTTATTTTCTATTATATTAAAATTTGCTTTTTTTAGCAAATCATTCATCTCGTCTTCGTTATAAAACGAAACATATTTCTCATGGTATTGGCTAAAACTTTTTGTCCATTTTTTTGCAGTTGTGTTTTTCTGCATATCAAGTCCTGGTTTACGGTAATCAGCAATAATTTTTACTTGATTACTTAGTACTGATAATTCATTTAATAGTTTTTCAATTTCTGGTTTTGTAAGATATGATAAAACTCCTTCA
Organism: Bacteroidota bacterium; assembly: GCA_020049295.1. Taxonomy (GTDB): domain Bacteria; phylum Bacteroidota; class Bacteroidia; order Bacteroidales; family UBA12077; genus UBA12077. The sequence goes on along the minus strand of JAIFLC010000112.1, from coordinate 12,769 downwards.
ATAATTATAAAAGTTGGCAATGTATTATTATAATTGCTGTTTAGCAAAGCCTGATTGACAGATTTCAGCTTCAGATCAATCTCACAAAAATATAAGTTTGGTAATTCTTTAAAATATTTTTGTAGAATCTTCCTTTTTCTTTGCTGCGTTGCGGGAAAATCAAGCTCAAAAAATGATGAAAACCCCGGTTTATCTTTTAGTAAAAGATAGCTTGTATCATAACCAGCACCAATAATCAATATCTGAGTGTTTTGATTTTTTAACTCAGAAACAAGCATTTCATAAATATAACGATGGCGGCATAAAGAAAGCAGGTAACCGACTGAGTTCATGCCAGTACTCCAAAATGCAGGATTAATAAGTGAATGAATTCGGTTTAGAATGTAGATAAAACGGGTTTTAGTGCTAATAAAATATCTTGAATAAGGATCATTAAAAACCTTTTTGCCATATTTATTGTTAGTGGCAAGAGTTCTTATCATTGCACTTAGTTCGGCGGTTTTACTAGCTTTTCCGTGTTTCATTCAGTTTTTTTCAAATTTTAAGATAAGTTGCAAATATAAACATGATTCATTTTACAGCCTACATTAATTTTGTTAATCATTGTTAATTTAGAATCTCAAGAATAGTTTCCAGATTAAATGATTTTACAGCTGCTTCTGTACTAATGAAGGATTCAGCCAGTTCGGTTTTCTTCGCTTTCAGATTTTGGATTTTTTCTTCTACTGTATCTGCCGAAATAAAGCGGTAAACCATCACTTTTTTATCTTGTCCAATACGGTGAGTTCTATTTATTGCTTGTTCTTCAACTGCCGGATTCCACCACGGATCAATAATAAAAACATAATCGGCTGATGTAAGGTTTAAACCAACACCACCTGCTCTTATCTGGATAAGGAATACATGATTATCGCATGTCGATTGAAATTCTTCAATCACCTGTTGCCGATTTGTGGTACTTCCTGTTAACATCGAAAAATTGTGATTATGTTCGGATAAATACTTCGAAACCAGGTTTAGATGTTTTACATATGCCGAAAAAACGAGCACCTTGTGCTTTTCTGCAATTAGGTTTTCGATGTTTCGTGTTATTTCATCGAACTTTCCCGATTCACCCGAATAGGTTTCATCAATCAATACAGGATGATTAGCAATCTGTCGTAATTTACTTAATCCTTCAATTGCTAGTATTGTTGGTTTATCGCTAGTTTTCTCAATTGTTTCGAGTAATGAGTTACGTATTTTTGATTTTTCTTCCTCGTAAATCGATTTTTGTTCATCGGTCATGTCGCAATATAAAACCAGTTCTGATTTATCAGGCAAATCTTTAGCAACTTGGCCTTTTGTTCGGCGCAACACAAAGGGTTGTATAAACTGCTGTAACCTATCTCTTTTATTTTTATCACCATTTTTCTCTATAGCTTGCACGAACTCATGTTTAAAAAATCGTAGATTTCCTAATAATCCTTTGTTCAGAAAATTGATCTGAGCCCACAGGTCGGTTAGTGAGTTTTCTATTGGTGTGCCAGTTAAAACCAATCGGTGTTCTGCCCTTAGCTGAATAATAGATTTATAGATTTTCGAATCCGGATTTTTTATATACTGACTTTCATCCAGAATGATATAGTAAAATGGGAACGTACGCAATAACTCAAAATCATTACGAATAACACCATAGGTTGTTAAAATGATGTCGTATTTAGAAAACTCTTCTAAATTTTTTGATCTACTTTGACCAATAAACCTGAAAAAACTTAATTGTGGAGTAAATTTTTTTATTTCTTCAACCCAGTTATGTATTAATGATGTGGGCATAACAATAATTGAAGTTGATGTTTTAATCGTTTTTTGTTTATCGGGTGTATCAAAAATACTCAATTGCCGTAAAGCAGGCTTACTATCTGGTAATACAAATTGACCATTTCCTTTACCTTTCAAATTTAATAGCAAGGTTAATGTCTGGATCGTTTTTCCTAATCCCATATCATCAGCCAGGCAGCCTCCAAATTTATTTTGCTGCAACAAATTCATCCATCTATAACCCTGTTCCTGATATGGTCGTAATGTTGCATTTAGTCCTTCGGGAACAGGTGTGTCGAGCTTATCGTAGTTCTCAATAATGTTTTTATACTTTTCTATAATCGAAGTGTTTTCTTGTGGCATGCCCGATTCCAGAACCGAGAAATGATGTTTTTCAAGCTGTAAGTGATTTTCAACATCATGCCCATACAGAAACATTTCTTTGTATTGTTCAAACCATTCGGATGGCAATATTGCTATCTGTCCATTTGGAAGCTTATATTCACGGGTTCCTGTTAAAATGTGTTTGCGGAATTTTGTAAATGGAATGCTGAATTCACCAAATTGTACTTCGATATAAATATCAAACCAATCATTCTTGTCAGATACGTTGGATGTTATAACCGGCTGAATAAAAAAATATTCTTTTTCTTTATTTTTCTGAATAAGGGTTAAACGATGCTGCTCAAACTTGTTTTTGTTTTGTCCTATCCATTTTAAAACTTCATAGTTTTTAATTTCAGTGTCAATATCTGGCAGCGATTGTGGAATAAAATAGTTGTCCTGAATGTTTTGTAGCCCAATTTTCTCAAGGTTTTTAATTACTTCATCTTCCCATTCTTTATCCCGCTCTGTTTTATTAAATATGTATTCGCTGCCTTTAATTTCAAATTTGGCCGATCCAGAGTTTCCTTTAAATGCATCAAACTTAGTTTCATTATTATAAATAAAAGATAAGAATAGAGCTAACTCACCTGTTAAATTATTATCTAACGAAATGATAGCTTCCTTTTCATGAATCAAATTATTTATTGTAAAACCTGATGCTTTAACATTAAATTGCTTAATACTTTCCAATGCAAATGTTTCGTACCATTTCTTTTCAGATGATTTTGGAATATGAATACAATCTTTATCAAAAAATGGAAGTAGCTTTTTTGCATTTATATCCTCGAAATTGAATAAAGTATTGTCAATTAGGATTCTGCACGGATCATTCACGAGTATCTGATATGGCTTGTCGAGTAAGCTTAATTCTTTATTGCCATGTCGAATGGTTAAAAAATATTGGCTCTCATTTTCGAGTTTTGTAATATTAAATACTGTTTGAGCTTTTCCTCTGGCAATAACAACTTGATCATCACTATTTATATATTGGGGTTTACCTTTAAGATAGACTTCAATATCCATTTCCTGCAACAAATCGGTAATTTTGATTAACCGTTTTTCTACGTATGGCCTAATATGCTGGTTTGCAAAGTCTTTTTTTAGTGTATTAATGAAATCAACGGATGTTTGACCTTTCTTTTTCGAGAAAACTTTGGTTAAGGTTTGGTCGCTGTAATCATCTGTTAGTTGAACCAATCTTTTCTCCTGATCAGAAAATTCAGAAATATATTTACTGATATTCAATTTCGAAATACGCGCTTCAATAGCATGAAAACCATGATTAAGCTTCTTTGTAATAATATATGGCTGTAACAAAATACCCAAAATAGGATGCTCTGTTATGGCTATGATCAACTCTTTTTTAAATGGCATTTTATTGTAAAATCTTCAAACTTAAAAATCTGATAAATGTATTTAAAAAAATCCATTACAAAAGTACTTTCAAGCAATAACTAATTAGAATTATTCTAAATAATTTACGAAAATATCAGACCTATTTGTAATTACAAATTTTATATTGTACGACAGGTTTTAATTATTGCAAATATTTAGCCAAAATTATATTTTAATCCATTATTTTAACTGAAAATTTTAAACCAAACCTTTTCTCATATGCGTGTTAAAAGAATTCTTCAATCCAAAGACGAACAAGAGAAAAACGCTCCTGTTGACTTAAGTCTGATGGATCATCTACTCGAAAAATATAAAAACAAAAAAGGTAATCTTATTCCCATTTTGCAAGGTACTCAGAATATATATGGCTATTTGCCTCATACCGCTTTTGCTAAAATATCAGAAGTTACCGGACTAAAATTGAACGAAATGTATGGAGTAGCTACATTCTATACTCAATTTAGGCTGAACCCAGTTGGAAAAAATATTGTAAAGGTTTGTCACGGCACAGCTTGCCATGTTCAGAATGCTTCTGCTATTTCCGAAGCTATTGAAGATACGCTAGGTATTAAAGATGGTGAAACAACACCTGATGGATTATTTACACTCGAATCCGTAGCCTGTTTAGGGTGTTGTTCTCTTGCTCCCGTTATGATGATCGGTGATAATACATTCGGCAAACTGACAGGAAGCTCTGCAGTTAAGATCTTAAAGGAGATTAAGATCAAAGAAAGCAACTAACCATCTTTATAAATCTGAATTTCAAATCTGACTGAAATGAAAAAAACCAAAGTTCTTATAGGATTAGCCAGTTGCGGTATTGCTGCTGGTGCCATGAAAGTTTACGATAAATTAAAAGCGTTACAAGATGCTGAAAAGCTCGATATAGTTTTAAAAAGGACTGGATGCATCGGGATGTGTTTTAGGGAACCTCTGGTTGAGGTTATTGATGATTCAGGATCTTATCTTTATGGTGATGTTAATGAAGAAAAAGCTGTAGAGATTTTTGACAAGCATCTGAAACAAAACGAACCAGTTAAAGATTATATTGTAAAATGCGACTTATTTAAAACCAAAGATGATATCTTCTGGGATGGACAAATAAAAATAGCCTTGCGCAACTGCGGTGTAATTGATCCTGAAAATATTGATGAGTATGAAGAGATGGGCGGTTATCAGGCTATTAAAAAGATATTGGGAGAAAAGATTTCCTCCGAAGAAGTTATTCAAACTGTCCTTGATTCTGGAATTCGTGGCCGAGGTGGAGGTGGTTTTCCAACAGGACTGAAATGGCGATTTGCACACAATAACAAAGCAGATACAAAATATATTATTTGCAATGCCGACGAAGGCGATCCGGGTGCTTTTATGGACAGATCATTGCTTGAAGGTGATCCACATGCTGTAATCGAAGGATTAATAATTGGTGCTTATGCTATTGGAGCAAAAGAAGGAGTGATTTATTGCCGTGCAGAATATCCACTGGCTATTAAAAGATTAAATATTGCATTGGATCAGGCGCGCAAAAAAGGCTATTTGGGAAAAAATATTTTAGGTGCTAAAGATTTCAATTTCGATTTATATGTTAAGGAAGGTGCAGGAGCATTTGTTTGTGGTGAAGAAACTGCACTTATGGCTTCTATTGAAGGTGAACGTGGAATGCCACGAAAACGACCACCATTTCCTGCAGAATCAGGATTGTGGGCAAAACCTACCAATATTAACAATGTTGAAACATTTGCAAATATTCCATATATCATTACAAATGGTGCAGCATCCTATTCTAAACATGGAACAGAAAAAAGTAAGGGAACAAAAGTTTTTGCATTGACAGGAAAAATTAGTCATGGAGGACTTGTGGAAGTTCCAATGGGAATTTCAATTCGTGATATTATTTTTAAATTGGGTGGTGGAATTATCGGTGGTAAAAAATTTAAAGCTGTTCAGTTGGGAGGACCATCAGGTGGTTGTATTCCCGAATATCTTGCAGATACCATTGTAGATTATGATTCAGTAACTGCAACAGGTGCAATTATGGGCTCTGGTGGCATGGTGGTTATGGATGAAACAACATGTATGGTTGATATGGCCAGGTTTTTCCTCGATTTTACATGCAAAGAGTCATGTGGTAAATGTACATTTTGCAGAGTGGGTACAAAACGAATGCTTGAAATTTTAACACGCATTACAAAAGGTGAAGGCAAAGAGGGAGATATCCAAAAGCTCGAAGAGCTCGCTTATCAAATAAAAGAAACATCCTTGTGTGGGTTGGGCCAGACAGCACCTAATCCGGTTTTAACAACAATTAAGTATTTCAGACACGAATACGAAGCACATATTATTGATAAAAAATGCCCAGCGAAAAGCTGTAAACAACTTCTTACTTATTCGGTCGATCCCGAAAAATGTACCGGTTGCACTGTTTGTGCAAAAAACTGTCCATCAAATGCAATCGATGGCGAACGGAAAAAAGTTCATTTTATCAGGCAGGATGCTTGTATTAAATGCGGAGCATGTTTTACAAAATGTAAATTCGATGCAATAATTGTATCGTAGTATTTTACCAATGTGTCAATAACCAAAATGAAATGAAAATGAGTAACCAACTAAATATAATTCTTAACGGAAAAAATGTTAAGGGAAATCTTGGAGAAACTATTCTGCATCTCGCTAAACGAAATGGTATTGAAATTCCAACACTATGCAATGACAAGAGGTTAAAGCCTTTTTCGTCGTGCTATGTATGTGTGGTGCAGATCGAAGGAAATAGAAACCTTCAACCTTCATGCTCTACTGTAATTCAGGAGGGAATGAAAATCGATACAGAGAATGAAAAAGTTAAAAAAGCCAGAAAAACCGCACTGGATTTACTTTTAAGTAATCATTATGCTGATTGTGAAGCTCCTTGTAAACAAAGATGTCCCGCAAATGTAGATGTTCAGGGTTATATTTCTCTAATAGAAAAGGGGTTGTATAGCGAAGCAATAGGTTTAATAAAACAAACCAATCCGCTACCAGCTATTTGTGGTCGTGTCTGTGTTCGCCCTTGCGAACTTGCTTGCCGCAGAAATTATTTAGATGAAGGTGCAGCTGTTGGAATCGATTATCTGAAACGGTTTGCTGCAGATCAGGATTTATTATCAAAAACCAGATATATACCCGAGATTGCTCCATCAACAGGGAAAAAAGTTGCCATTATTGGGGCAGGGCCTGGTGGATTATCAACTGCATACTTTTTACAGCAAAAAGGGCATCAATGCGATATCTATGAAGCAAACTCAAATCCTGGCGGATGGTTAAGATATGGAATTCCAGAATATCGTTTGCCTAATGATATTCTTGATAAAGAAGTAAGAGGTGTAACAGAGCTTGGAGTAAATATTTTTTACAATAAAAAACTAGGTGAAAATCTTGGTTATAAAGAGCTAAAATCAAATTATGATGCTGTTATTCTTACCATAGGATCACAACGTGGAACAACTATTGGCTGCGAAGGTGACGATGCAGAAAATGTTTTTTCAGGAATCGATTTCCTTCGAAATATGGAAGTTACCGGACAAAAATATGATTTTAAAGGAAAAACTATTGCAGTAGTAGGCGGAGGAAATACTGCCATGGATTGTTGCCGCACATCAATTCGTTGCGGAGCTGAAAAAGTATATGTTGTATATCGACGTACCGAAAAAGAAATGCCCGCAAATCCTATCGAAATACATGAATCTAAAATTGAAGGTGTTGAATATTTATTTTTAACCAATCCTACAAAAGTAAATAAAGATAAGGATGGTAAAATTAAGTCGATGACTTGCATAAAAATGGAATTGGGCGAGCCCGATGCATCAGGTCGTCGTCGTCCTGTTCCTGTTACAGGGTCAGAATTTGATATCGAACTTGATTTTGCTCTTGCTGCAATTGGACAAAAAACAGAAGTTAGTTTTTTAGACGATATTAATAAATATACAAAAGATGGCAAACTTGAAGTGACCAAATGGGGAGATATTGATGCAAATAAAGTAACGCTCCAAACCGGAATAAAATCAATATTCGCTGCCGGTGATGGAGTTACAGGACCTGCAACAATAATTGAAGCTGTAGCTCAGGCTAAAATAGCTAGCCGAAGTTGCCATCAGTATTTAATGGGTGAGGATCTAAAACCCGAACCTATAGAGTTTGTAAGTCGAAAGGATAATTTTAAAGAGCTCTCAAAATCAGATTTTCTTGGTCGTTATCAAAAGCAGATGCGCGAGGAAATGCCTGTACTAAAAGCCGAAAGTAGATCGAATTTTAACGAGGTTGAATTGGGCTATGCTGATGAAAAAGTTGCAAAACACGAAACAGAACGTTGTCTGGAGTGTGGTTGTAGTGAGTTCTTTACATGCGACCTTAAAAAATACTCTACCGAATACCAAGCTGATCAGAAGCATTTTGAAGGTGATTACAATACGTACAATGTTGATTTTAGCCATCCATATATTGAGATTGATAATAACAAATGTATCTTGTGTGGACGCTGCGTGAGAATTTGCAAAGAAGTTGTTGGTGCAAATGCTCTTGGATTAGTTAATCGTGGGTTTAAAACCTACGTGGCTCCAAGCATGGGCATGTCACTCACCGAAACACATTGCGAATCTTGTGGTTTGTGCATATCTACTTGTCCTACAGGTGCTATAACTGAAAATTTCAAGTTTAAACCTGGGCCTGTAAAACTTACTGCAATGAATACTTTATGTAAATATTGTTCGGTTGGATGCGAAGTCGAATATCATTATCGTGGTGATTTTGTTTGGAAAGTTACAGGAAAAGAAGGAATGATAAACAAAGATGGCAATATTTGCCGCTTTCCAAAATTTGGATACCAGATAATGCATGATACAAAAAGGATAACCCAACCTTTATTTAAAGTTGATAATAAATTTGAACCAATAACCTGGCAAAAAGCTTTTGAGATAATTATTGATGAGATAAAAGATTCAGAGCCTAAAGAAGTTGGATTCTTTGCTGGTGCACGTCTATCTAACGAGGAAATGTATTTAATTCAGAAGCTTGCTAGGGTAGGAGCAAAAACAAATAATATTACAAGTTTTCACTATGTTGGGCAAGGTAAGGGGTATGCAACCAATTCCGTTGCAAATGTTCCCTTTGATCAAATAAAACAAGCAAGCAAAATTTATTTAATAGGATCTGAAATTAATCGTGATAATGCTGTTGTTGGTTTTATGATTAATAATGCCCGCGAGATTGAGAAAATACCTGTTGAGCTAATTACCAATCTTGATCACAGCAAATTATCTCACAAAGTTGATAAAGAATTTAAAGTTAAATCATATTATCATTTTGTGAAAGCTGTGAACCATTATCTATTGAAAAAAGGATTGCAAAATTCGTTATTTATTAAAGATCAATGCGATGGTTTTGATGATTACAAGAAAAACCTGCTAAAAGAAGATTATGAATTGCTGGTAAAAGAATCAGGTATTTGTTGCAAAGAGTGTCTCGAAGAATTTGCCGAAAACTACAATAAAGAGTTAAATGCGATTATCGTATTCTCAGAAAAAGAAGTTTCAGCTAATGCAAGTTTAGAGTTGTTTAATCTGGCTATGATTACAGGTAAATTGGGCAAAACAGCTAATGGGCTTATTTCACTAAAAGAAAAGAACAACTCACAAGGATTATTTGATATGGGGATTTCATCGAAAAATGGAGTTGGTTATACCCAAATGGATAATCCAAAACTTATTTCGAAGCTTAAGGAAAATTGGGGCATTGATAGTTTGCCTGAAATGAATAGTAAGTGTATGAACGAGCTTCTAAATGATGTTTCAATCAAGGCTTTCTTTATTTTTGGTGAAGATCCTATAGGTTGTGCTATTGATAAGGTTAAAGTGCAAAAATGGTTTGCTGAATCTGAGTTTATTATGGTTCAGGATTATTTTATGTCAGAAACAGCCAAAATCGCAAACTTAATATTACCTGCTGTATTCCCATTGGAAACTTCAGGCAGTTTTACGAATACTCAAAAAAATATTCAGGAGTTTGAAAAGAAAACTAAAACTGCTGTCGAAAAGGAAAATTTTGAGCAATTGCTTTCAATACTTAATCATTTTACCGAAAAGAAACAAAAAACAATTGATGAAGTTCGCAAAGAAATTTACAAGCTTTTGCCTGAAACAAGTGATAAATTGAAATATCCATTTGTATTTACACAAAAAGAAAACCTGAATAAGTCGTTTAGATTTGGTTGTGATTTTGTAGTAAAATATTTTGATGAAAATTTTGAGAATTCATTCGTTAAGTCTGAAAATAAAGTAGTTACCGAAAAAAATAAAATATAGCCATGAAAGAATTCAATTCTATTGATGATATACTGGATTTTGCAATTAATGCAGAACAGGATGCAGTTGATTTTTACAATCAGTTATCAGAGGTTGCCAAAACCAAAGATATGAAAACTACTTTTGTCCAATTTGCTCAGGAAGAGATTGGACACAAAACTCGATTAACAAAAATCAAGAAAGAAGGTATTTTCCAACTTGAAAAGCAGGAAATTGCAGATTTGAAAATAGCCGATTATATAGTAAGTGCAAAAGCATCACCAGATATGAGCTATCAGGATGCTCTGGTTTTAGCCATGAAAAAGGAAAAAGCGGCCTTTAAGTTATATCTGGAGCTTTCAAGTAGAGTAAAAAATGCCCAGATGAAAGACCTCTTTCTTTCTCTTGCACAAGAAGAATCAAAGCACAAACTAAGATTTGAAATTGAGTACGACGAATTTGTTTTACGAGAAAACTAATTCCTAATAAAAGATAAATAAGCCAGAGAGAATTACTTTCAGGCTTATTTTTTTATTGATTAGGATAAGTTATTTTTGTGGTTCTGTTTTTGATACAATTTATTGTTTATTTGGTTGTTTTAATAATAAGAAATATTACAAAGGTGAAAAATCTCTTTTTAACGTTTTGCTTAAGTTTATTTATAGGAACAATTCTATTTGCTCAAACCGATTCAATAAAGATTGAAAAATCTAATGACAAAGTAGTTATTGGAGGACAGATTTATTTTGTTCATATAGTTAAAAAAGGAGAAACTCTTTATTCACTAAGTAAAGCTTATGAAGTTTCGCAAAAAGAGATTGCTAAAGAAAACCCAGAAATATTTTTGGGATTAATTGTTGGGCAAGCATTAAAAATCCCATTTAATAAAACAGAAATAGGTAATAATAATATTCAAGATACAGATAACTTTATTTATCATAGAGTTAAAAGAAGTCAAACATTATATTCGTTATCTCGAAAATATAATATTTCACAGGAGGATATTATAAGACACAATCCATCAGCTCGTTATGGAATTAATGTAGATCAAATTATTAAAATTCCAAAAACTGGCTATGTTGCTGAGGAAATATCTGTTCCACAAACAAAATCTAATGCAGATACTATAAGACTAACAGATCAATTTATATATCATGATGTAAAAAGCAAAGAAACTATCTATTCTTTGACAAGGTTGTATAATATCTCCGAAGAACTATTATACGATTTAAACCCTTTCTTATCAGATGGATTAAAAGTAGGACAATTATTAAAAATTCCTAAAGTTCATGATCCTGAAGAAGGATTTGTTTTTGAAAATATTACAGCTCAGGCAAAAGATTCATTTGTTTACGAAGAGCGTGGCAAAATAGCCTATTCAGATTCGGTTCAATATGAAAATTGTGATATCTTTAAAAAGAGAACTACTGAAATTTTTGATGTGGCTGTCTTATTGCCATTTTATATCGATAATAGCGAGCAAGAGTTTTACATTGATTCGTCAAAAACAAATGAATTTGGTAGAAAAGTTTATGAAACTATTTATCGCAGTCCAAATTATATTTTTCCAAGAGCGATAAATTTTATAGAGTTTTATGAGGGTATTCTTATTGCTGTGGACTCGCTAAAGAGCAAAGGTCTTTCAGTTAACTTATATGTTTTTGATACACAAGGCGATACAAATGTAATTAACAACATATTATTATTACCACAAATGAAAAACCTTGATTTAATTATTGGTCCGGTTTATTCAAATGAGGTAGAACTTGTATCGCGATTTTCATCACAGCATGGAATAAAAATGGTTTCCCCTTTATCTGATAATTTGACACTAACCGAAACAAATCCTTTTATATTTCAAGTTAGCCCAGGCTTTTCATCGCAATTTGATGAATTGGCAAAATCATCTTCCGAATATAAGGATAAAAATATAGTGTTATTACATAACATTGATTCACTTCAATACTATAATATCTCATTATTAAAAGACAAATTGTTTAATTATTATACAATTGATACAGCATTAATAGATTTGCAATTTAAAGAAGTATATTATACAGATAGTATCCATATTATTGAACATGCACTATCAAAAACAATAGATAATATTGTTATTGTTCCTTCAAACGATCAGGCATTTGTGTCGTTGGTTGTAACAAATTTGAATGCACTTGTATCTATGGGATACAAAATAAAAACATTTGGAATGTCAAGATGGTACAGGTTTGGGAATATCGATCCAGAATATTTTTATACTCTCAATGCCCATTTAGTTGTGCCATTTTATGTCGATTATAATGAAAAGCAAGTTAAAGACTTTATAAAAAAATATCGAAAACTTTTTAAATCTGAACCAGATCAATACGTAATGCATGGTTTTGATATTGGCATGTATTTTTTTACTGCACTTCAAAATTATGGTTCTGATTTTCAAAGTTGCATTCATCAGCATCATATTGATCAGTTGCAGGCTGATTTCAGATTTGTTAAATGGTTTGAGTATTCAGGATATGAAAATATAGGAATGTCAGTAATCCGATACGAAAAAGATTACACTATTACTCTTATTAATGAGCATAACAAGAATATCAATAAACCCCTGCATGTTCTGAGACAAGAATAAAACAAAATGATTTAGCCTAAATAATAAATTGTACAGATAATTTTATATAAAATTCATTCTTATTATCTGTTATTATAACTTTTTATGCTACCACTATTGTTTTTTTAAATAATTACCAATATCTTTCTTTTTAATTATGCTTTTATTATTAAGCATTTAAAAAATAATTATGTATGGCAAGTTGCAAAGAACTTAAGAAGGATATAAATTTTCTGGCTCAGCAAATTATGACTGAATGCTTTTCTTACCTTGA
>JAIFLC010000191.1 GCA_020049295.1 Bacteroidota bacterium | reverse complement strand
AGGGATTCGAACCCCCGACCAGCTGATTACAAATCAGCTGCTCTGGCCAACTGAGCTACATCGGCAATAAAAGAACGCCGATTTTGGAAAATACTTCCAAAATCGGTTTGCAAATGTATAAATTTTTATTTATAACACAAATAAAATCAAATGAATTTTATTCGTTTTTTTATAATATTTACTTACCTCTTTGCTTTTCTTTTGTTTTCTTTAATTGTCGTTTTAATGCATCAACAACATTATCGGTTGATTCTTCGAACGATTTACTACGTTTTTTAGCAAAAAGATCATTACCTGGAATACTTAATTTTATTTCAGTTACCTTATTTTCAGTACTTGAATCCTTATCTAATCGAAGAAATACTTCTGCTTCGATAATATTGTCATAAAGTTGAACAAATTTTTTAACTTTATTATTTACAAAATCCAACAATACTTTATCAGCATCAAAGTGAATCGAATGAATTTTAATGTCCATGATGATTCCTCCATTTTTTATGCCCGTGGATGGGCTTGTTTATAAATTGTTTTTAATTTCTCAAACGTATTATGAGTATATACCTGGGTTGCAGAAAGATTTGCATGGCCTAGTAATTCTTTAATTGCATTTAAGTCTGCTCCATGATTAAGCATGTGTGTGGCAAAGGTATGGCGCAATATATGAGGGCTTTTTTTTTCGATTGTTGTAACCATCGATAAATATTTATTTACGATACGATAAACAAATTTCTCATAAAGCTTTTCACCTTTATCGGTTATAAAAAAATAATCATGCTCAATATTATTAAACTCAGTATTTTTTAATTGTATATATGATTTTAATATTTTACCAAATGAAGAATGAATGGGTATAATTCTCTCCTTTTGTCTTTTGCCTAAAACTTTTATAGTATTATTATATAAATCAATATCTTTATTTTTGATGCCAATTAATTCGGAAAGCCTAATACCTGTATTATAAAATGATTCAATTATTGTGCGATTGCGTATTCCAGTAAAATTGTTACCAAAAGAAAAGTCATCTAGCAGCAATGCAATTTGTTTCTCTTCAACAAAAAGAGGAATTTTTTTGTTGATTTTTGGTGACACAACACGATCCATTGGGTTTGATTGGGTGTATCCCTGCAAATGAAGAAATTTATAAAATGTCTTTAGGGTAGAAATTTTCCGGTTTACTGAAAGCGAGGAAAAACCATTTTCCATTAAAGAAACAATCCAGTACCTGATATTTTTTTCATCAGCTTTTTCAGGTTCTGAAATTTTAAATTGATTTTCAATAAATAAACAAAACTGGTTTAAGTCATTCGAATATGACTTAACCGTATTTATTGAAAATCTCTTTTCGAATTGTAAATATTTAAGAAAAAGATCTTTATACATATAGGGTTTTTTTAAAATTTAAAGTAATAAATATCCTAAGGATATAGTATACTTCCCCTATATTGTTTATTCTTCTTTTTGCTGCATTTGCTGAATGTAAATAGCTTTCTTAAGAAGTTCTCTTTTTCGAATGGATGGTTTTGTAAATGCTTGTCTGTCTCTTAACTCTTTAACAACACCAGTTTTTTCAAATTTTCTTTTGAACTTCTTTAATGCTCTTTCGATGTTTTCGCCTTCTTTTAATGGTACTACTATCATAATTTAATTCAATTTTTTAAGAGTCGCAAAAATATTAATTTAAAACTCACTTTTCAAAGAATATAAGCAAAAAAAATAAAGTTTTTTGTATTTTATTGAAATTTAAGTAATTAAATTTACTGTTTATTGAGATTCTTTACTTTTAACCTAATAAATATATGCTATTTTTTTATCAAAGTCAATAAAAAACATATTAAAATTACCTGATTATAAAATATGGCTTGACTTTTTTATAAACGTTTTCAGGTACTAAATTGTTTTCTAAAAGTTCATCTAATTTATAATAATTCCCTTTTAGCTCCCTGTATTTTAAAATAGCTTGCACCTGATATTTATTTAAATATTGTCGCTTAATTAAATCATTATACTTAACTGTATTTAAATCCTGTTTAACAATTAGTGCAGTATCAATAAAAAACTGATTAAGAAACTGATTAAATCTGGTGGTATCCATTCCATAAACTTCGAGCAATTGTTCCTTACAATAAAATCCACCTAAAATTTCGCGATATTTGCAAATCCTTTTTGCATAGGATTCTCCAACACCACTCAGCTCCATAAGGTCTGATTCTGAGGCAGAATTAATTTCAATTAGATTTATCTTTTTAGTTTTTCCTAATTCCTTTTTTGAATGATTTGTATTATTTTCATTCTGCACAATCTGAATAAATGGTTCCAGTGAATCGTATTGTTTTTTTGTAATTCCATAAATTTTCAGAAGATCTATTTTATTAATAAATCTACCTCCTTTTTCTCTATATTTTAGGATAGTCGATATTTGTTTAGTAGTAAACCCAAGTTTAATAAAATCACTATCAATAGCCGAATTTGGATCAAAAACAAATAACTTTTCCGGTGTTTTCCATTCTTCTGTATTTGTTTTAGAAACGAAATCTTGCTTAGTATTTATTTCTTTAAGTTTAAGAGATTCTTCGAATCTTTCTAATTCGGCTAAAAAAACTGTATTGCTTGTGTTGATTTCATGGTGAGATTTTCTTACAACAAATGATCTGAGACCAATCAATACAATACAGATAAAAATCAGCACAATAATTCCATTTCGCTCTTTTTTGGTAAAAGAGAAAAATTCAATAAATCTCCTTTTAGCCATGAATTAATTTTAAAATTTTAATAAACCAATTCCATTAAGAAATACCAGTGCAATGGCTATAGGAGCGATAAACTTTATAATAAACATGTATAAAGGTATGTATCTGGCTTTTAGTTCTGAGTTATTTGATAACTCATCTTTTGTCATTTTGTATCCATGGAACCATCCAATAAAACCAACTATCAATAATCCTCCAACTGGAAGCAAGACATTTGCAGAAGTAAAATCGAGAATATCAAAGATATTTTTATTAAAGATTTTAACATTTGCCAATGATCCCCATGACATAACGGTTGCCAAACCAAGTATAGAGACTGAAGCGCTTGCAATAATTGTTGCTCTTTTTCTAGTCATCTTTAATTCTTCGGAGAAATAAGCAACAATTACCTCAAGAACAGAAATTGTTGATGTAAGAGCAGCTACAGAGAGAAGTACAAAAAACAAAATTGCAAAGAAATATCCACCGGGCATTTGCTGAAATATATTGGGCAAGGTTTTAAAAACCAATCCGGGGCCTTCTGAAGGTTCAATACCGAATGCAAAAACGGCAGGAAAAATAGCTATAGCAGCAAGTACTGCTACAAAAGTATCAGCTAAGGATACACTTACGGCTGTATTTGCCAAATTATCTTTTTTATTCATGTAAGATCCATATGTAATTAAAGTGCCCATTCCAATGCTTAAAGAAAAGAAAACCTGTCCAAGTGCTTGTAAAAAAGTATATGTTGTTACTTTAGAAAAATCTGGTTTAAAAATAAATTTTAAACCTTCACTTGCTCCAGGCAGTGTTATTGTTCGAATACAAAGCACAATCAATATTGCTGCTAATAAAGGCATTAGTATTTTAGTATATTTCTCTATTCCATTTTTAACACCTGAAATAACAATATAAGTTGTCATTGCCATAAAAATAACAAACCATAGGATAGGACGAAAAGTACTTGCTTTAAATGAATCAAACATTTGTCCCAGTTCGGTGGTTTGTTTTCCTGAAAATCCATTAATTATTGATTGATAAATGTATTCTAGGGTCCATCCTGAAACAACAGTATAGAATGCCAGGATCATAAAAGCAGCAACTACTCCCATTAAACCAACTAAATACCAATGCTTTTTAGGTGCTAAAATTTTGAAAGCTCCATATGGGTTTCGTTGAGTACTTCTCCCAATTACAAATTCAGAAAGCATAACGGGAATTCCAATAGCAAAAATAAATCCGAGATAAATAAACAAGAAAGCGGCACCCCCATTTTCACCCATCAGATAGGGAAATCTCCAAATATTTCCTAAACCAATTGCCGAACCAGCAGCGGCAGCAATTGCACCAAATTTACTTCCAAAACTATCACGCTTAGAAAAATCAAACTCTGACATATAATTAAATTTTAGGGGTTAAAAATGTTGAACAATTTTACAAAAATTGAAATCAATTGCAAAGGAAAAAAATAAAAAAGGCAGAGTTTTATGCTCTGCCTTAAATTTTTGAATTGTATTAGTTATGCAATATCAATTTCTTTTGATAGATATACATCCTGAATTGCATTAAGCAATGCAATACCATCTTTCATTGGGCGTTGGAACGCTTTTCGACCAGAAATCAAACCCATTCCACCTGCTCTTTTATTTATAACAGCGGTTGCAACAGCATCAGCTAAATCAGAGGCTCCTTTTGACTCACCACCTGAGTTGATTAACCCTTGTCGGCCCATATAATTATTGATAACCTGATATCGAGTTAAGTCAATAGGATGATCGGTTGTTAATTCAGTATATACTTTATCATGAGTTTTTGCAAACTTAATTGCTTTAAAGCCACCATTATTGGTTGGTAATTTTTGCTTAATAATATCTGCCTGTATAGTAACACCCAAATGGTTAGCTTGGCTAGATAAATCGGCAGCAGTATGATAATCAACGCCATCCTTTTTAAACCCATCATTACGGGTATAGCACCAAAGTACTGTTACCATTCCTAGTTCATGAGCTCTCTCGAATGCTTCAGAAACCTCAATAATCTGGCGATTTGATTCATCAGAACCAAAATAAATAGTTGCACCAATTGCTTTTGCACCAAGATTCCATGCTTCCTCAACAGTACCAAACAGAATCTGATCATATTTATTAGGATATGTCATAAGTTCGTTATGGTTTATTTTTACCATAAATGGAATTTTATGAGCATATTTACGTGATACTGAGGCGAGAACACCAAAAGTTGAAGCTACAGCATTACAACCACCCTCAATAGCAAGTTTAACGATATTTTCAGGATCAAAATAAGCAGGATTTGGAGCAAATGAAGAGCCTGCTGTATGCTCAATACCTTGGTCGACAGGTAAAATTGACATGTAACCAGTACCTCCTAAACGACCATGATTAAACATTTGCTGAAGATTGCCAATCACTTGTGGTGATCGGTTTGAATGATAAACAACCCTTTCGATAAAATCAGGGCCAGGTAAATGTAACTGGCTTTTATCGATGGTGTGGCTTTTATGCTTTAAAAGATAATCTGCATCTTTTCCGAGTAATTCAATAATTTTATTATACGTCATAACCTTAATTTATTTTTAATTTTTAATACTTGTTTACAAAGTTAAAAAATAAAAACACTATTTACAATTGGTTTTAAAACTTGATTAATAACAATTGAAATTAGAAAGGGTATCCAATACCGATATTAAAAGTTAAATCATCCCAAACAAACCTTCGGTTACCTACAATCCATCTCTGATCGGATGGCAAACCCGGATCTCGAAGTTTTAGACCTATATCAAGTCGAACAATAACAAACGAAAGATCAAAACGAAATCCTAAACCTGTACCAATTGCAATTTCTTTATAGAATTCATCTTTCTTAAATAAAGCACCTTCTCTTTTATCTTCTTTAATTGCCCATATATTACCAGCATCAAGAAAGAGAGCAGATTCTAGAACCCAAAAAAGTTTAAACCGATATTCAAAATTAGCCTCAAGCTTTAAATCACCAGTTTGATTGGGATAATTAGAAATAGTATCTCCTGAGTATGATCCTGGTCCTATATCACGAACATTCCAAGCACGAATACTATTTGCACCACCTGAGAAATATTGTTTTTCGAATGGTATTGCATTTGAGTTTCCATAAGGAAAAGCACCTCCAAGAAATATTCTATATACAAAACTATTTGATTCATTTAATAACTGGTAATAGCGAAAATCAATATCAGCTTTTACATACTGTGAATAAGGAATGCCAAAAATCTGATAACTGCCATCTACCTTTTTTGCATCTGTAATCTGTTTTACTGCAGTAAGAACATTACCTGAAATTTCGGTATTTACTCGTAAATAATTGAAATTTCTATTCTTTTTTATATCCTGATTATTAAATAAAAAACTATAACTAGTAACTGATACAATATGGTTTTCATAGCTTGATGATAACAGCGTTCTTTCGATAACTGTTTTAAAATTCTCTGTAACAAAAGGTAGTTTAACTGCATTAAGCTCTACCAATCGAAAAATATGGCGTTTAATTTTATTTTCCTCCCATGTATATCCATATGAGAAGTTTGCTATTGTTCTTTGGTAATCAGGCCTATCTTGATAATTATAACCTATAGAAATTTGAGTTTTAGGTTTATGTTTTTTGCTAAACTCCTCTGCACGAAAAATGGGTAAAACAAATTTTGGAATATTAATAGTAATATCGCTGCCCAATTCGAGAGTATTTTTAATATTGCGAATATTTTCGTTTAATGTTTCAACCGAACCATTAATTTTAAAATCGACAATTTCGGCACCACCAAATAAACTGCGATGTTGATATAGAAAATTACCTCCAACACCTATATTTCCGGATGAGTTTGTTCCTTGCAGCTCCACGGTATATGACTGGAGTAAATACCTACTTAATTGAATTGTGCAATTTAAATAACCCAAATCGATGCTATCGCCAGCTATGGAATCAACCTCGGCAAATTGAATATTGATTAATTTAAATATCTGTAATGAATTAAGGTGCTGGTATGTACTATTTACATTGGTAATGTCATACAAGCTTCCTTCGCGAATAAAATTAGTTTGAAAAACTATCTTCCTATTCGTTTTGTCAGAAAATTGAGTAATAAAATAAATACCATTATCATATATTGTATCGAAGCTTTTATAGTATATATCTTTTAAAAACAATGCCTTTCTCGGATCAAAATCAGTGTAAACAAAAACTTTGTTTATTTGATATTTTTTATGATCCCGATAAGTCGTATTATTATTTTTATCAACCTGTTGGAATTTTTTAATGGTCATTGTTAGGTTAACCATTAAATTATTCGAAGAGCTATCAGCAAGATAAGTAATGTATTGCTTAGTAAAATTATAATATCCTTTTTGTTTAAGCAACAATTCAATTCTCTGTCTTTCTTCCTGCAACATATCCGTATCGAAATTTCCACCAATCTTAACCAAAGAATTTGGAGTATCGCGCATAACAATTGATTCAATGGCTTTATCTTGAATATTGTAACTTAAGCTTTTAATTGTAATTGGCTCATTGGTATTG
Source organism: Bacteroidota bacterium (assembly GCA_020049295.1). Taxonomy (GTDB): domain Bacteria; phylum Bacteroidota; class Bacteroidia; order Bacteroidales; family UBA12077; genus UBA12077. The sequence continues at coordinate 6,159 of JAIFLC010000191.1, read as the reverse complement.
ATATGATAATTTACCCTGACCTTTTTTCTTTTATAATGAACAGTGTCGTTTACCTGAGCACCATAAAAGCCTTTACTATGAAGGTAGCCGGTAAGTTGCTGAGTAGATTTTTTTTTCAGATACTCATCGTAAATTACAGGTTCCTCTCCTATTTTTCGAAGCCATCCACTAATACCTTTTTCCTTTTCCGGACTAGCCATATTATAAAGCCATAAATGAAAACGAAGTCCAAGAATTCTTTTATTTGATTTTTGGCGAATAAACTTTTTAAGTTCTTCTTTGCTAGCTTTTCCCTGATCAATTTTTATTTTTGATTTATCGAGCAGATATTCATTATCAGGGACTCGTTTTGTAGGACTACAAGATAAAAATATAACAGATATAACCAGAAAATAAATTATTTTTCTTATCCATTTGGCATTATTTGCCATTTGGAAGCTTATTGAAGAACTAATTTTATTTATTTTTACATTAAACAAAGTCCAAACAAGTTTTAATCATGTTCAGCAAAAATAAAATTAAATTCATTAATTCTTTAAAAAAAACGAAATACCGTGAAATACATAAGTTATTTTTTGCTGAAGGTGAAAAATTAGCTGATGAACTGCTAAACTCTGGAATTAAAATAACAAATATACTTGCTACAAAAGATTGGATCAAAACCAATTCATTAAAATTAAATGGATGTAAAGCTGAGATAGATGAAATTGCAGAGGTTGAACTAGCCAAGATAAGTTCATTATCAACGCCAAACCAGGTTTTAATAATTGCGGAACAACCACAATACACTTATCATTTAGAAGAAATTTCTACGAAATTAAGTCTTTTACTCGATGATATTAATGATCCTGGAAATTTGGGAACTATCATCAGAATAGCAGATTGGTTTGGCATACAAAACATTTTTTGTTCCGAAAGCAGCGTAAACCTGTTTAATCCAAAAGTAGTACAATCGACAATGGGTGCAATTTGTAGAGTTAAAGTTCATTATGTTGATATTCCTACGTTGATTAATTCCGTAAAAAGGTATCCTGATTTTAATATTTATGGAACTTTTTTAGAAGGGAGTACTATTTACAATGAACCATTAGATGAAAAAGGTTTTATTATAATGGGAAGCGAATCACATGGCATATCTGAAAAAATAAAACCATTAATCAATAAAAAACTGTTCATACCCAACTTCCCAATTGGTGAAAAATCTTCAGAATCATTAAACATTTCGGTAGCAACAGCAATAGTTTGTTCAGAGTTTAGACGAAGATCGTTTTCTACTCAAAATGGAATGAAACCATAAAAAGGCGGGATTTAAAACTATCAATTGAATTTGCATATTCGGGACGATCTGGAGAAGCATCGGACGAAACAACATCGCGTGTTCCGACAGAATATTTTAACTCAGTAGACAGTTTAAAGAAAGTCATATAAAAATCGATTCCAAATCCAACTTCGTAGTAAATATCAAAAGGTTTTAGTTTAATGTATATTTTCTCATCCTCATTAAACTCTTTATTACGAGCCATATCATTGCGTATATTAACACCACCAATTAAATAAGGTCGATAATTTTTAAGTCGATTGGCTTTATATTTAATAAGAAATGGAAGATCAATAAAAGTAGATTCGATACTCATTTCGGAGTCCAAATTGCCAACCTGATCATAAAACAGAACATTTCTCTGCCCCAATGTAATTCCTGGCAAGAAACGAAAATCGAAATTATCGGAAAGTCGCAAACTTGAAACTACTCCAACATGAAATCCAGGAGAAAGATTATTCAGTTCAGGGATTAAGAAAAGTGTATCTGTACCTGAAATTCGGGGTTGCATGGAGGGTGTAATACCAAAATCCATGGTATTAAAACCAACAGTAAATCCAAAATGCAAAACCTTATAATCGATTTCCTGATAATTGAGTGCAAATTTCTCCTGCGCCCAGGTTGTTTGGGAGATAATAATGAGTGCTATGATAATAATTCTTTTCACAAAATATAGTTTGAACCTTTAACGCTTTTTTTACAAATATAGTATTATCAAACAAATTGACTATTTTTTGTTTCCAATGTAAATTGTTGCAATTCCAAAACTTAATGATTTGTAACTACAATCATTGTATCCAACTGATTTTAGTTTATTAATGAAATCTTCTTTCTCAGGAAATTGCATTACAGAATCGGGCAAATAGGTATATGCAGATTTGTCGTTAGAAATAATTCTTCCGACAAATGGTAAAATTGCTTTAAAATAAAAGGTATAAATTTGTTTTACCGGAAAATTAAATGGTTTTGAAAACTCCAGAATAACTGCTCTTCCGTTTGGTTTAAGTACCCGAAACATTTCAGATAATCCTTTTTCCAGGTTTTCAAAATTACGAACCCCAAAAGCCACTGTAATTGCATCGAAAAAATTCTCAGGGAAGGAGATATTTTCGGAATCGCCCTTTTGAAGTGAAATAATATGTTCGAGCTTTTTGATCTTTATTTTTTGTTTTCCAACCGCCAGCATCTGATCAGAAATATCAATACCTATAACCTGTTCGGGTTTTAATCGCATTGATTCGATTGCAAGATCAGCTGTTCCGGTAGCCACATCAAGAATATGCTGTGCTGAAATATCTCTTAAGCAATTTATTGCTTTTTTTCTCCATATTTTGTCGATACCCAGCGATAAAAAATGATTTAAAAAATCGTACCGGTTGGCAATATTATTAAACATAGCAGTTACTTGTTCCTTTTTTCCGGATTGCTGATCACTATATGGTTTTATCACAAGCAGTATGGATTATTCTTCTTTTAAAAGGAGTTCAAGCGCATTGTCGTACATTTTCTTAATATCAGCAACAAAACCATACGAATTATCATCAATACGCAGTTCTGATTTTGTAACATGGCCCAATGCAGAAAATGGAACCTTTTGTTCGATCATAAAATCAATAAAGTGATCCTCGTTAGTAGGAGAAACTGTAACCACTACCCTACCTTGAGCTTCGCCAAATAAAAAGGCATCTTTACGGATTTCAGCATCACTGGTAATATCAAATCCAAAACCACGAACAATTGCTGATTCGACAAGTGTTACAAATAAGCCACCATCAGAAATGTCATGAGCAGATCGAATGAGGTGTTTTTTAATCAAACCTTTGATTGCTTCCTGAACATCGAACTCTTCGTCGAGATTAAAATAAGGTGCAGGAGAATGATCTATATTATGAATATAATTAAGATATTCGGATGAATTAATATCATCACGTGATTTACCAACAAGGAAAATCATATCACCTTTGTTTTTAAAGGCCATGGTCATATGATTCTTTTTATCTTCAATAACACCAATCATTCCAATTGTAGGTGTTGGAAAAACAGGTTCAACTTTTCCCCCGATTGACATTTGATTGTAGAAACTAACATTACCACCGGTAACCGGAGTATTAAACTTACGACAAGCATGAGTCATACCCTTAATAGCATGAACAAACTGCCAGTATACTTCAGGATTATAAGGATTTCCAAAATTTAAACAATTTGTAATTGCTAAGGGTACACCGCCAGAACATACAATATTTCTAGCTGCTTCGGAAACCGCAATTGCAGTACCTTTTTCAGGATCTGCATTTACATATCGGGCATTGCAGTCAACGGTCATTGCAATTGCTTTGTTTGTTCCCTTAATATTATAAACACCCGAATCGGATGGGAAATTGGTGCTCATGTTACCTGTTCCAACCATTGTATCATACTGCTCAATAACCCATTTTTTAGAAGCAATATTTGGACTTTTTAATAAAGCTAGGGCTGTTTCTTTATAGTTATGAGGCTCGGGAATAGAATGGATATCAAATTTTTGATTCTTTTTAAAATATTCAGGTTCTTTATATTCGCGATCATAAACAGGAGCACCACCTCCAAGCACCAGTGTTGATGCCGGTACTTCGGCCACTAGTTCGTTATGCATATAAAAATAAAGCTTATCATCGGCAATTACTTCGCCAATAATAGCACAATTTAAATCCCATTTTTTAAAAATACGTTCAACAATTTCTTCTTTGCCTTTATGGACAACCACAAGCATTCTTTCCTGTGATTCGGATAAAAGTATCTCCCAGCCATGCATTTCTTGTTGTCGAAGAGGAACTTTATCAAGATCAACCCTCATACCATGCTTGCCTTTTTCTGACATTTCGGATGTTGAGCAAATGATACCTGCAGCACCCATATCCTGCATTCCAACAACAGCTCCGGTTTTATTCAATTCGAGAGTAGCTTCGAGAAGAAGTTTTTCCATAAATGGGTCACCCACCTGAACAGATGGAAGATCTTCTGCTGAGTTTTCGTTTAGGTTAGCCGAAGCAAATGTAGCTCCATGGATACCATCTTTACCAGTAGATGAACCAACAATATATACTGGATTTCCCACACCTTTTGCAATAGCCGAAATCATTTCGTCTTTTCTCATAATACCGACCGACATTGCATTAACAAGTGGATTCGTATTATAGCATTTATCGAAAAACACCTCCCCACCAAGCACAGGAATACCAAAGGCATTTCCGTAATCACCAATACCCTTAACCACACCTTTAAGATGCCATTTAGTTCGTGGCATATGAATATCACCAAAACGCAATGAGTTAAGTTGTGCAACAGGCCGAGCACCCATAGTAAAAATATCACGATTAATTCCACCAACTCCAGTTGCAGCACCTTGATAGGGTTCAACAGCTGAGGGATGATTATGAGATTCTATTTTAAAAGCACATGCCAGACCATCACCAATATCAACCAAACCTGCATTTTCCGTACCGGGTTCAGCAAGTAATTGCTTACCCTTACGAGGCAATGTTTTTAACCATTTTATTGAATTTTTATATGAAGCATGCTCCGACCACATAACCGAGTAAATACTTAGCTCAGTAAAATTAGGAGTACGTCCTAATATTTCATTTATCTTTTCAAATTCTTCGGGGAGCAAACCTAATTGTTCAGCGGTTTTTACTGTAACTTCCATTGGTTAAAACTTTAAAATAAATATTAGTATTTACGATTCAACAAATATAAATAACAAAAAGATCATTTAAGCATTTAAAGAACTATATTCAACTGAATAAACTTTTTAACAATTTATTATAATGCTGTTATAATGATACTTAGACCAATCATGCGGATAAAAATGATCATTTTTTATATTATTTTACCTAATTTTATAATCTTTAAAAACAATTTTAATTATGAACAGGATCGCATTTATAACAGGAGCTACTTCTGGAATAGGAAGAGCCACAGCATTAAAACTGGCACAACATGATTTTGATATCATTATTAATGGCCGAAGAAACGAATTGCTTGAACAACTTGAAAAAGAAATTAAGGAGCAAAGTACTGCAAAGGTTTATACTTTGCATTTTGATGTTCGAGATAATGAACATGTTGTGAAGTCGATTGACAGCTTACCTAAAGAATGGAAAAACATTGATGTACTGGTAAATAATGCTGGTTTAGCTGTAGGATTAAATCATATTCATGAAGGAGAAATTGATGATTGGGAACGAATGATAGACACAAATATTAAAGGGTTGTTATATGTTACCCGCAAAATTGCTCCTTTTATGGTTGAAAAAAAGCATGGCCACATAGTAAATATTGGATCAATCGCAGGTAAAGAAGTTTATGAGAATGGTAATGTATATTGTGGAACAAAACATGCCGTTGATGCCATTTCTAAAGGAATGCGAATCGATTTGGTAAAGCATAAAATTAAAGTTACAGCTATTCATCCAGGAATGGTTGAAACCGAATTCTCTTTAGTACGGTTTAAAGGAGATAAAGAAAGAGCAGAAAAGGTATATCAGGGCTTTAATCCATTGGTTGGTGAAGATATTGCAGATGCAATACTTTATTCAATAACCCGACCAGAGCATGTTTGTATTAATGATATGATTGTTATGGCAACAGCACAAGCAAGTTCGACTATTAAGTATGTTGAATAGTATTTGATGGCCCGTACAATGGTTTGAAACCCCTATAGCTTTTTTTGTACAAACTAATTTAACATATTGCATCAAATTAACCTTTTAGCCCTAGGAGGATTTGAAACCTTCGTAGGGCTAATTTTGGAATTTAACTTCTCTTTTAGTAAATTGGAAGTATTAAAATGTCCATTTATG
>JAIFLC010000131.1 GCA_020049295.1 Bacteroidota bacterium | reverse complement strand
CATTCGAAGGGGTTCCAAAAGAAACACGAAAAGCCCTTACCAATGGAACAACTATTTTCGAACGAGTACTTCCTGGTGCAGATCGAATGTACCCCGATACCGATTCGGCTCCAATTCCTCTCGAAAATGAGTATATTAAGAAACTGAGTAAAAATGTGCCCACAGATATAATTGACAGATATAATCAACTTAAACAATGGAATGTCCCGGAAGATACCTACACTTATATTTTCAGGAATAACTTGTATCCATTAATTGAGAAAATAGTAACTAAACTAAAACTTGATCCTAAGTTTGTTGGTTCTTTTATTGGTCACAGGCTTAAATTTGTCGAAGGGCATTATAAGTCAGCCGATACTTTCAATTATGATAAAATCTTTGAATTGTTTAAGTTTTTAATCGATAAAAATTTAGAGATAACCCTTGCAAAAAGGATGTTACCAACTCTATACCAATATCCAAAAATGGATTTCAATTCGTTGCTTACAAGCATTAATTTTAAACAAGTACCCAAGGAAGAAATATTATCAAAGGTTCCTTTTTTAAAGCAAAAGTTTAGAGAAATACAAGTAGCTTTTTATGGCCATCGAAGAAAAATAATTTTATCAAAAATTAAAATACATTACAATGAGCGAAGATATTTTCCAGGGATATAAAGGTAAATCACTAGAGGTACTAAAAAAATATAATGTTCGGGTTTGGGGACAGACAAATATTGTCACAACAAGAGGTAGTTTTAAAGGTACCGTTTTGCCTCGATCCGAAACCGATGATGATAAGCATATTGTATTAAAAATCGCAACTGGTTATAATATTGGTATCGACATCGAAACCATTCAGGATATGAAAGAAACGGGTTACCAGAAAGCCAATTATAAAATTCCCGAGAAAGAATTTCCATATACAAAAGGTAAACCCAGTGTTAAACTTTTGGGTACAGGGGGAACAATTGCTTCTCGACTTGATTATCGCACAGGAGCTGTTATTCCGGCCTTTTCGCCTGGCGAGCTTTATGGAGCAGTTCCCGAATTAGCTGATATTTGCAACCTGACAACAGAAAAACTATTTGCTGTGTTCAGCGAAAATATGGGCCCTGAGCAATATAAGGCATTAGCAATTGCCATTGGTAAAGAAATTGAAAACGGAATTGATGGAATCATTATCGGGCATGGCACCGATACCTTAGGTCATACAGCAGCTGCTCTTACATTTATGATTCAAAATTCACCTGTTCCAATAATTCTGGTTGGTTCACAACGATCATCCGACAGACCTTCATCAGATGCAGCATTAAATTTAATGCATGCTGCTTATGCAGCTGGTCATTCAGATATTGCCGAAGTTATGGTTTGCATGTTTGGTCCTACATCTGATGAATATGGGTTTTTGCATCGTGGTACAAGGGTTCGCAAAATGCATTCATCATACCGATCAACTTTTAGAACTATTAGTGATGTTCCTTTGGCAACTGTTCGTCGTGGAAGCGTTACACCAATTAAAACAGAATATAACCATCGCAGAAAGGACAGAAAAGTTAAAATTTTACCCTACTTCGAAGAGAAAGTCGCAATTGTATATTATTACCCAAATATGCAACCCGATATGATTGATTCGTTGGTTGAAAATGGATATAAAGGGATCATCATTGCTGGAACAGGGCTTGGGCATATTAATAAACCCTTATACCCCGCAATCGAGAGAGCCACTAAAAAGGGAGTACATATTTACATGACTGTTCAAACCTTATGGGGCTTTGTAAATATGTTTGTTTATGATACAGGCCGTGATTTGATGGATAAAGGAATTATTCCTGCCGAAAATATGTTGCCCGAAGTTGCATATATTAAGCTGGGATGGGCTCTTGGCCAGACAAATGATCGCGAGGAAGTGAAAAAGCTTATGTTAACTCCTATTAATGATGAAACAACCCTAAAGGAACCCTATAATGGGTATTTGATTTATCAGGGAGGTGTTCCGGAGGTTGAAAGTTTTATTAAAAAATTCAGAAAATAATAAAAAGATATCAATGCATTCGGATTTCTTTGATGATCTTAGAAAAGAGTTAGAAAAAAAACTCCCTGGATTATCGGCACAGCTTAAAATGGCACCGGAAGCAAGGCCTGTTGGAGTAAATGGCAAGGGTCTTAGAGCAGGAGTATTGATTTTATTATACCTTAATAATCAGGAAATAAATCTGGTGCTTATTCAACGTTCGGCTTACGATGGACCTCATAGTGGACAAATTTCTTTACCTGGAGGGAAATTTGAAGATCATGACAAAACACTTGTTCAAACCGCTATACGCGAAAGTTATGAAGAAATAGGAGCCAATCCGGATGAGATAGAAATACTCGGATCACTTACTCCTTTGCAAATTTCTGTTAGCAATTATTTTGTTCAACCGGTTGTTGGACGATACAAATCATCACCTGTTTTTAATGCTGATTTAAACGAAGTTGAAAAAGTTTTGGAGATTAGATTATTGGATTTAATGAATCCTGAAAATAAATCGAGCAAACAATTTACATTTGGGACAGTGCAATTTGATGCCCCAATTTATAAACCAGACAACTTGGTTATATGGGGAGCTACAGCAATGATATTATCAGAGTTCTTAGAAATTATAGCCCGATTAGATACTAATCTTCTTCAATAAAATTTTTGTAGTGCTCGTATCTGTCAATTATTTGAGATACATAACTATATGTTTCGTCACCCCGACAGTAACCATATTCTACCACAGGATCAAGGAAGTATTTTGGATTTGATTTTTTTATAATATATTCGTCTACATTCCCATCCCACTTTTTGGGATCTTTGCCATATTTTTCTGCTAAACGCTGAGCATCTAAAACATGGCCTAAACCTACATTATAAGATGCAAGTATAAATTTAATTCTATCATGCTCATCTTTTATTCCGTTTTTTTCAAATCGCTTGTTAAGCCAGTTAATAAATCTTACACCCGCTCTAATATGCTCATTTGGAGCAGATTTTAGATCAACTCCATATCTGTGTGCTGTTGTTGGCATTAACTGCATTAAACCGTAAGCTCCAGCCCACGATTTTACTGATGGATCGAACCTTGATTCCTGATAAATTAAGGATGCTAATAATCGCCAATCCCAATCCACAATTTTTGAATATTCTTTAATATAATCATCATAAACTGAGATTTTTCCACTCGTTTGAGCATAATAATCGCTTTCGACAATTCCAACAGATCTTTTATTCTTAAAATACTTGGCATATAGAAGATTGTAATCACGTGAATACTTGTTTCCCTCTATCCATTTATTTATTTCAATGCGCAACGAATCATCTCCTTTTCTTAATCCCCATGCCTGATTTTGTGGAAAGCTAATGGCGGTTTGAACATCAATAATAGGGTAATAGGTCTGATTTACCAATGCCACATTTTCGTCGGAAATGGTATAATCTATTTCACCTTTAGCTACAAGCTGAATCAATTGTTCAACCTCCAGATCATCTAGTTGTTTAATATTTATAATAGCTCCAATTTCGTCGGATAAATTTTGCAACCTCGATAAATAAGATGATTCTTTCTGAACATAGATTGTTTTTCCTGCTAAATCGAGCTGATTTCTTATTAGCATCGATTCGTATTCGCGTTCGGTAAGTTTATTCCAGTTTTCGGGTTTGCGCTGAACAAGTACCTGTCTTGTTTGACTGTGGGGTAGGGTAAAATCTATTTCTGCATTTCGTTCTTTAGTTACTGTTAGATTTACTGCTAATATGTCACATTGATAGTTATTAAGCATATCGAAATACTTACTTATATCGTTTTCTACGACCACTTCTAACTTTACACCCAAATGATCTGCAAGTAGCCTTAGCATTTCATATTGGTAACCCATTGGCTCACCTTTGTAAATAAAATAATTGGTCGAATTAAAATCAAAAAGTGCGGTTATTTTTCCATTCTTCTTAATTTTTTCTAACGAGTTAATCTCTTCTGGTTTTTTGTGTTGCAATCGGTTACATCCCAATAATAGGATGAATACTATAATGGAAAGTACTGTAAACTTGACGAAAGAAGTAACTACTTTCAAATTAATCTGATTTGGTTTAACAAGGTAATTTACGATATTATTTTAACATTGTTACAATGCAAGTTAATCATAAAATGTCCATGATATACCAAATTTAAATACAGCGGGTGGTGCAGGGTATGAGGGCGAGGTAAAGTAATAAGAATCATTAATAGCAGTGTTTAGGTAGTTGTAAACCAGATATAATCGGGCTCTTTTGATTGCAAAATTTAAAAAAATATCAACACAATGATAATCAGCCATTTTTTGATCGAATTGACGATAAAACAAACCCGTGATAGGCATATATCCATCAGCATAATAACTGCTCGAATAGCGATAATCAAACCCTAACTGCATTCTTAATTCACCTCCTGTTGATGAGAAATGGAATAGCTTCTCATAATATAACGATTGGTATAAATTTATTTCTGGGATACTTAATATACTATCCATAGAACTGGTCTGGTAAACGAATTTTGTTGTTGAATGGAAAGGCCCTAAGGTGAATTTTTTATTTGCCCTTGCTGTAAGAATATTAATCTGATCAGCATATTGTTGCACTCTGGCCAACGTATCGAGATAAATATGTCCAGTAATCTGGCCATAACCTGCACTTAAATCAAATCTGTATTTTTCTGATTTAATAATAACATTTGCATCCCACTCTTCTTTTCGAATAAGATAATTATTGTCCCAACTAAAATGATTTGACTGAAATTGTTCATAAAAGTAATCAGGTCTTTGATTCTTATATTCTCCTTCAAGATCAAACCGTATATCCTGAAATAGCCGATATCCTAAAGTAAGATTAATTCGAGAGTTCTCTTTTTTATATCCAGTAATAAAATATTCAGCAAATCCTTTAAAGAGGATATGATTAAATATCATGCTTTGCATGTACACCGAAACACTGTTGTTTGAGAAATCATTTTTAAGATACCTTGTTAAAATAGTATCTTCAGGCTGATCTTGTGAGTTAAAAATAAAGGTGGTATCAGGTAAAATATTGTATTCATAATTTATCTGCTCATTGTAGTATGATATTCGAAAATTTAAAAGGTCTTTATAACGATAATGAGCCGAAAATTTGTTTCCAAACCGGTTTTGAAAAACAGCATCGCTTGTTTTTGTATTGCTTATTAGTGAGTCAAAACTATTGTAAAAGCTCTCTTCAATATCTGAATCTGAAAACTTCCTGTAGTCATTGCTATAATTTAACTCATGCGAAATGCTAAAATCATTCAGTTTATTATAAGAATCACGTAAAAAAGAATTTTTACTTTCTTCATCTTTTTTATTGGTTATGGTATCTTTTACCACTATTTCCTGATTTTCAATTTTTGTTTCATCACCAATTTCTGTTATTTTACTAATTGTATCAGTAACAGGATTGCTTATTTTGCCTGGTTTCTTAAACTCAGGTTGTTTTCTCTCTTTATCTCTCTGATTTGTAGATCTTTTTTCACTGGCAGGAAGAGATGTCTTTTTATCGCTTTCAGCATCAGCGTGTTTTCCAAATCTAAATTCCTGAGCCAAATAAAAACTTGAATTTAGTATTTTTGAGCTTGCATCGCTAAGCTTAACAGGAATAGTAAGTGCCCTGGTATATTCCTTGCTCCCTAAGTACCATAAACTATCTAATCCTCCATTTTCCTCAATATTTCCTTTATTCAATGTATAATTTCCAGAAATATTGTATCCTTTATACTTGTAACTTGAAAATAGAGTTGCAGAATGTATTTTTGTTCTTTGATTTAGATACCGACCAGCTGATGATGTTAAGTCATAACCCAATCCTACATTGAAATTTTCTGTCACATTTTGAGTATGTAAAACACCTAAAAACTGCTCGCTCTCTTCTTTTGGTCCCGCTGAACTATAGTTTATTACTGTAAATTGTCTCTTTGTATTAAAATACTTATGCTCGTATGGTAAAAGAAAATAAATAGCATATGGTTCACTAAATAAGAAACTAGTTTCGTTATTTCTTCGGTCATAATAAATAGTTGATTGTGAAGCAGACCCCAGGTTTCCTAAATAATTATTATTAATGGTACTTCGTAATAAAGGATTGAATTTTTGAAATTCATTAAGGCTTGTATCAATATCCGCATAATCTGGATTTAAACCAAACGGATTAATTGTCCAGTTATAGAGTAATCTTTCAGACAAACTATCAATCTGACCAGATAAATCAAAAGTGAAAAAACTAAAAATTATGAAAATTACCAGTATTTTTCTATTCATGCTGGCAAAGATAAAAAAATCAACTTATATAATGACTGTAAAAATATGCTTTAATAATATATTGTTTTCTTTTTGAGATAAGACATAAAAAAACAGCGGATAAGTAACCCCGCTGTTCAAATGTTAAAATAAGGTAATTAAACCGTTCTTCCTGGATATTGCTTTAAGGCAAATTCGAGGGTTTCCATGGCATGGGCTAGGTCTTCTTTTTTCAAAACATATGCTATCCTTACTTCATTTTTACCTAAACCGGGAGTTGCATAAAATCCTGTTGCAGGAGCAACCATTACCGTTTGTTTATTGTATTCAAAATCGGTGAGTAACCATTGTGCAAACTTATCGGCATCATCAATAGGCAATTTAACTACCGTGTAAAAAGCTCCTTTTGGTTTTGGGCAATAAACACCTTCCATTTTATTTAATGCTTCAACCATAAAGTTACGGCGACCAATATACTCATTGTAAACTTCGGTAAAATATTCTTTAGGAGTATTTAAGGCTGCTTCACTGGCCCATTGTCCAAAGGATGGTGGGCAAAGTCGTGCCTGAGCAAATTTCATCGCGGCAGAAAGAATTTCTTTGTTTTTGGTAATTAAAGCACCAACGCGTACCCCACACATACTATATCGTTTCGATACAGAGTCCAATAAAATTACATTGTTTTCAATCCCTTTTAAATTCATTGCTGAGAAATGAGCATTCCCATCGTAGCAGAACTCACGATAAACCTCATCTGAAAATAAATACAAATCATATTTTTTAATGATGGTTTTTAGCTGCTGCAATTCACTTTCTGAATACAAATATCCGGTTGGATTGTTTGGATTGCAAATAACAATTCCTTTGGTTTTAGGAGTAATCAGTTTTTCAAATTCTTCAATTGCTGGTAATGCAAAATCATTTTTTATATACGATGTGATTGGTTTAACCACAACACCCGTCGAAACAGCAAAACCATTATAGTTTGCATAAAATGGCTCAGGAATAATTACCTCATCACCAGGATTAAGAGTTGACAAAAAAGCAATGGTAATAGCTTCTGATCCACCAGTAGTGATAATCATTTCATTATGATCAACAGTAATACCAACACTCTGATAGTATTTTGCCAGGCCTTTACGATACGATTCGTTACCTGCAGAATGACTATATTCAATAACTTTTTCGTTTATATTGCGAATGGCATTTAGAGCAACTTCGGGTGTTGGAATATCAGGTTGTCCAATATTCAGATGATATACTTTAACACCCTTCTTTTTCGCTTCTTCTGCGTATGGCACCAGTTTTCTTATGGGAGATGCAGGCATTAATTTCCCTTTGTCTGAAATTTGAGGCATAATACTAGTTTTATTAAAAGTTATTTATTTACTGGATCGGATTGTTTTTCTTCAACTGTTCCTTTAACTGTAAGCGAAACTAAAGCTGTTTTTGCATTTGAATAAACACGGATACTTTTTGAAAATGCTTTTGTGATTTTGGTGTTATATTTAACAACAATAGTACCTTTTTCACCTGGTTTAATAGGCTCTTTAGGCCATGTTGGTGTTGTGCAACCACATGAAGCCTGAACCTGAGTTAATAATAAAGGCTCTTTTCCAATGTTTTTAAAAGTAAACTCACAGGTTCCATCTCCATTGTATTTTATTACACCATAGTCATGTACTGTCTTTTCGAAGAATATTTCTGGTAAATTCTTATCGTCTTTGTTTGTTTTAATTTCGTCCTGGCTAAAAGCCGAAAACGAAATAGTTAACAATGCAACAAGACCAACGAATATGTTTTTCATAGTAATAGATTTTAATTTAACGACACAAAATTAAATTTAATTCACAAATTTAACTATGTTATTAAATATTTATCATGAATTCGATCAGGTTTATTTCAATTATCAGAATTTTTTAGGAATTAATTTATATTTTTACAAACTTTTTGAATTTAGTAAACACATAATTTATATTTTGTTGAGCCGATGGAAATTCCTGCAAAATACAATCCTTCATTGACTGAAGACAAATGGTATAAGTATTGGATGGATAATAACCTTTTTCATTCAGAGCCTGATGAGCGCGAGCCTTATACAATAGCTATTCCTCCTCCAAATGTTACCGGAGTGTTGCATATGGGGCATATGCTTAATAATACTATTCAGGATATTTTAGTGCGTCGTGCACGAATGCTAGGTAAAAATGCATGCTGGGTTCCGGGAACTGATCATGCATCAATTGCAACAGAAGCAAAAGTAGTATCAAAGCTAAGAGATGCAGGAATTGATAAAAACTTACTTTCGAGAGAAGCGTTTTTGGAGCATGCCTGGGAGTGGAAAGAAAAACATGGCGGAATAATCCTTGAGCAATTAAAAAAACTTGGTGCTTCTTGCGATTGGTCGCGAACTAAGTTTACCATGGACAGTGATATGTCCGAAAGTGTTATCAAGGTTTTTGTTGATTTATATAATAAAGGATTAATTTATCGTGGTGTACGAATGGTAAATTGGGATCCTCAGGCAAAAACAGCAGTTTCTGATGAAGAAGTTAACTATAAAGAAGTTCAATCAAAATTATATTATGTTCGCTATAAGGTCGAAGGTGTTGATGGATTTGTTACTGTTGCTACAACCCGACCTGAAACAATTTTAGGAGATACTGCTGTATGTGTTCATCCGAGTGATGAGCGTTTCAGACATTTACATGGAAAACGTGTATTGGTTCCATTGATTAATCGATCAATTCCAATAATTCTTGACGAATATGTTGACCGGGAGTTTGGAACTGGAGCATTAAAAATTACTCCGGCTCACGATATTAATGACTATACTTTAGGAGATAAACATCATCTTGAAACCATTGATATTTTTAATGATGATGGTACCTTGAATGAGAATGCACAATTGTATATTGGTAAAGACCGCTTTGAAGTTCGCACCCTTATTGTTAACGATCTTAGTGCTGCCGGTCATATTGTAAAACTCGAAGATTATATTAATAATGTAGGATATTCCGAAAGAACAGATGCTATTATAGAACCTAAACTTTCTATGCAATGGTTCTGCAAAATGGATAATCTTGTTAAACCTGCATTAGATAATGTGTTGAATGATAATGTTCAGTTTCATCCTCCTAAGTTTAAAAATACATACAAGCATTGGATGGAAAACATTAAGGATTGGTGTGTTTCAAGACAACTATGGTGGGGACACAGAATTCCCGCATATTACCTGCCCGAAGGAGGATTTGTAGTTGCTGAAACTGCCGAAGAAGCTCTTGGTATAGCAAAAGTTAAAACTGGAAACAGAAACCTCACTTTAAAGGACCTACGACAAGACGAAGATGTTCTTGATACATGGTTCTCTTCATGGTTATGGCCATTGTCTGTTTTTGATGGAATAAGAAACCCTGATAATAAAGATATTAATTATTACTATCCAACGGATGATTTGGTTACTGCACCAGAAATACTTTTCTTCTGGGTTGCCCGCATGATTATGGCTGGATATGAATATCGTGACGAGAAACCATTTAAAAATGTTTATTTAACGGGGATAGTTAGAGATCATTTGCGTCGCAAAATGTCAAAATCGTTAGGTAACTCGCCCGACCCAATAGAGCTGATAAAGAAATATAGCGCTGATGGGGTTCGTGTTGGTATGTTGCTGTGCTCACCCGCGGGTGGCGACCTGCTTTTTGATGAGAGCTTAACTGAACAGGGACGTAATTTTGGAAATAAAATCTGGAATGCCTTTAGGTTACTTGAAAGCTGGAATGTAGATGAGAATATTCCCCAACCCGAATATGCTCAAAAAACGATTGAGTGGTTTAATCATAAATTAAATTGCGAGATAGAAAACATTAATGATTTGTACGAAAAATTCAGGCTTTCTGAAGCTCTAATGGCTGTTTACAAATTATTTTGGGATGAGTTTTCATCATGGTATCTCGAATTTATAAAACCTGTATATCAGCAACCCATTGATAAAAAAACATACGATCAAACATTGGAGTTTTTCGAAAATCTTCTAAAACTGTTGCACCCATTTATGCCATTTATTACAGAAGAAATTTGGCATTTAATTGATGAAAGAAAACCTGGTCAGAGTATTATGATTGAAAGGATGCCTGTTGCCGGAGCTTATAACGAAAACTTAATTGAGGATTTCGAATTTACAAAAGAAACGATTAGTGCTGTAAGAAATGTTCGAAATGCAAATTCAATTGCCCAAAAGGAAGTTTTGAATCTTTTAGTAAAAGGTGAATACGATAAGGAATTTGACGCATGTATCAGAAAAATGGCAAACCTTTCAGAAATAAAACCAACTGAAACGAAAATTGATGGAGCTGTTTCTTTTATGGTTAAATCAGCCGAATTTTATATTGAGCTTGGTGGATTAATTGATGCTGAAGAAGAACTGATCAAACTAAACGAAGAACTCAATTACTATAAAGGATTTTTGGACTCAGTAATGAAAAAGCTTGGCAATGAGCGTTTTGTTAAAAATGCCCCAGATAGTGTTGTAGCCGTTGAGAAACAGAAAAAAGCAGATGCTGAAACCAAAATTCAAATGCTTCAGGATAGAATTGCCAGTATAAAAAAATCTTAACACATAAAAGCATTTTAATGTATTGTTAAACATACTTTTATAACCATTGAAATGTAAATTTTAATCAGTAGTTTAGTGGCATAATTATTAATTTTAGTTAGCTATGAAAGAATTAGAAATAAGGTTAAATCCAAATCCATTGGTTCAGTTTTTAAAGAAACCTTCATCTGAATTTACTCGTCAGGATATCATTTACTTTATCGAAGAAAATGAAATTGAAATGATTAATTTCAGATATGTGGGTGAAGATGGAAAACTTAAATCCCTGAATTTTGTAATTAACAGTAAACAACACCTCGAAGATTTGCTTTCAACAGGCGAACGTGTTGACGGTTCAAGCCTTTTTTCTTATATCGAAGCTGGATCGAGCGATTTATATGTAATTCCACGATTTAAAACTGCATTTGTCAATCCATTCTCCGAATATCCAACCCTCGATATTTTGTGTAGCTTTTATACACGCGATGGATTGCCATTAGAGAGTGCCCCAGAATACATTTTAAAGAAAGCCTATACCGAATTCTGTAAATCTACGGGATACGAATTTAAAGCAATGGGCGAACTGGAGTATTACATAATTTACGAAAAAGACGAAATGTATCCTGCTGTTGATCAGAAAGGATATCATGAGTCACCTCCATTTACAAAATATGGACATTTACGTAAAGATGCAATGAGCTTTATTGCACAATGCGGAGGCAATATTAAGTATGGTCATTCAGAGGTTGGAAATTTTACAAGTGGTAATTTGGCCTACGAACAGCAGGAAATAGAATTTTTGCCGGTTAATCCATTAGATGCAGTCGATCAATTAGTAATTGCAAAATGGATTCTTCGAATGTTAGGTAACGAATATGGAGTGGATATTTCTTTTGCTCCTAAAATTACAGTTGGTAAGGCTGGTAGCGGCTTGCATATTCATATGCTGGCTGAGAAAAATGGAGAAAACGTAATGGTTGAGGGCAATGGTTTAAGCACCATAGCTAAAAGAATGATTGCTGGTATACTTGACCTTGCTGCTCCTTTAACTGCTTTTGGAAATACTATTCCAACATCTTATTTGCGATTAGTTCCTCACCAGGAAGCACCAACCAATATTTGCTGGGGCGACAGAAACAGATCTGTGCTTATTCGCGTTCCTCTTGGATGGATAGCCGATACAAGTATGATTAAAGATGCCAATCCACAAGAAACTGGACGTATACCTTATGTGCCGGGTAAACAAACTTTCGAATTGCGCTCTGGCGATGGTTCTGCTGATATTTATAACTATATGGCTGGTATTATACTTGCTGCTCAGCATGGGCTTGAAATGCCAAATGCACTCGAAATGGCTGAAAAATTATATATGAATGTAAATATTTTTAGTGAGGAGCATAAGGATAAATTGGCTAAACTTGAAAAATTGCCCGTATCATGTTCAGAGTCTGCGGATGTTTTGCAAGCACGTCGTGCTGATTTTGAGAAAAATGGAATTTTCCCATCCGGTGTTATCGATAATACAATAAAGAAACTTAAATCATATAATGATCATAAATTGAGCGAAAAACTTTATGGTAATAATGAAGCAATTCGTGAACTGGTTATGAAATACATTCATTGTATGTAATTGGTTCAATAATATAATAAAAACCCCGTTGCTTTTAAACCAACGGGGTTTTCTATTACTTCAAGTTTTTAATTATGGAGCTAATCGCCTTATTTTCCAGTTATTATCATCGTAGTAATATTCAATACGATCGTGCAAACGGTTGGGACGACCCTGCCAAAATTCGAAGGTATATGGTATTAAAATATATCCACCCCAATTCTTAGGTCGTGGAGGCAATTGTCCTTTAAATTTGTGCTCAAATTCAGTTTGTTTATCTTCTAAAAATTTACGATCAGGAATTTCCTTGCTTTGCGGCGAAGCCCATGATCCAATTCTGCTTTTTGCTGGTCGCGAAAGATAATATTCATCCGAAACTTCTTCTGTGGTTTTTTCTATTCTTCCTTCAATTCTGATCTGTTTTTCAAGCTCAGCCCAATAAAAGAGTAGGCTGCCAAAGTGATTCTCTTCGAGATGATGCCCTTTTTTACTATCATAATTGGAATAAAAAATAAATCCTTCGGGTTTTATTTCTTTTAATAAAACCATTCGCGCTGAGGGCTGCAAATTTTTGCCAACAGTAGCCAGAACCATTGCAGTTGGTTCGGTTATTGCCGAAGTTATAGCTTCATCCATCCAGATATTAAATTGCTTAAAAGGATTTGGATGAATTTCCGATTTGCTTAATGATTTGAGTTTATACTCGTTTCGGATATGAGTATATTTTTTTTCCATAGCAAGGTTTAGGTTTAGGTAGTGTTTTTAATATGTGCATTATTTATACTGGCATTTAATTCGAATCCCAATAATAATGAAAACGAATTAAAATATAACCAAAGCAAAATAACCATAATAGTTCCAATTGAACCATATAATTTATTATACTGTCCAAAATTATTAACAAAATATGAAAATCCAAGCGAGGTTAATAAAGCCAAAATGGTTGCGAAGGTTGATCCTGCAGAAATAAATCGCCACTGAGTTTTTTTAGCAGGAGCATGGTAATAAAGAAAAGAAATAGCAAAAAAGAATAATGCTGCTACAACTATCCATTTTCCAATAATAATTATATAATAGGTTAAGTTTATTTGTAAAATATGGTAATTGACCAATGCATTTATTGCAAACTGACTAAATACAATAATTAATAATGCAAAAGTTAGTAAGAAGAATATAACGAAAACTAAAATTGTAGAAACAATTCTTATAGCCAGCCAATTTCTGGTTTCAATTGAATGATATGAATTATTAAAAGCATCAATAAGTGAGTGTATCCCACTACTTGCAAAAATAAGACTTGTAATTGCCCCAAAAGAAAGTACTCCTCCATTCTTTTGTGTTACCACTGAAACAAGCGTTGTTTCGAAAAAACGAAATGCATTTGCAGGTAAAAAATCTTGAATTAATTTTAATAATTCTGTTTGTAAATTACTAATAGGAATAAATGGAATAAGAGTAAACAAGAATAAAACAGTTGGGAATAGTGCCAAAGCAAAATTAAACGCAATTGCCGAAGCACGGGTAGCCAGATAGCCTTTATGAATTCCGGAAATAAAAAATTTCAATACATCGTAAAGAGGAACTCCATCAAAACCAGGTAGTGTAATCCTTTTTGCCCAGTCGATAATCTTTTTTGATAGGGCATTTATATGTGTAATTATTTTTGATGGTTTCGGCATTTCAAAATACAAACTTAAACAAGCTGTAAATTAAATAGCTTTTAAGCTCATATCCAAACTTTTTATTTGATGAGTTAATGCACCAACAGAAATATAGTCAACACCTGTTTCGGCGAACTGTCGGATGGTTTCCAAATTTATACCGCCCGATGATTCTGTTTCGTACTTGCCATTTATAAGGATAACAGCTTCACGGGTAAGTTCGGGTGTGAAATTATCTAGCATAATCCGGTCAACGCCACCTGTAGCCAGTACTTCTTTTATATCATTAAGGTTCCTGGTTTCTATTTCGACCTTAAGATTCCTTTTCGTTTCAATTAAATATTCGTGAGTTTTTTTTATGGCTAGTTTTATACCACCAGCAAAATCGGTATGATTATCTTTAAGCATAATCATATCGTATAAACCCATCCGATGATTCTCTCCTCCACCAATCTTTACAGCAAGTTTTTCAAAATATCTGAATCCGGGAGTGGTTTTACGGGTATCAAGAATTTTAGCTTTTGTACCCGATATTTTTTTTACATATTCATTGGTTAGTGTTGAAATCCCACTCATACGTTGCATAATATTTAAAACCAGACGCTCTGATTTTAAAATCGATTGTGTGTTTCCTGTAACAAAAAAAGCGATATCACCTTGTTTTATAACCGATCCATCGGGAATAATTACTTCAACAGATAAGGAGGGATCAATAAAGTTAAATATCTTTTGGGCTATTTCAACACCAGCTAGAATTCCGTTTTGTTTAATTAAGAGTTTTGCTTTACCAATATTTGTATCAGGAATACACGCAAGTGACGAATGATCGCCATCACCTAAGTCTTCATGAATGGCATTTTTTAAGAAATCATCAATAGAAAAATCATTCATTCTCTGCTTCAATTTTTAACTGATGTATAAAAGGAGTGTCGTTTTTAAGTTTTAATAAGAAATAAACTCTAAATGTTCCGTTAAATGTAACCAGTTTACCAATAGCAAATTTCGATTCTTCTTTACCCCCCTGATGAATGATCTCAAAGCTTTTAGGAGTATGTTCGGTAAAAAAATTATCAATAATCTGTTGGGCCTGTACTTTACTGTAAACATCTTCTTTATCAAGAATAATCAGCTCAATGGTGTTATTGAAATATCGAGCCAGTTCTTCGGCATGTCCAACCTTAAAAGCTATTGAAATATCTTTTGGAATATCCTGGTCGAATGAAAATGAGCCTAAATTGAATATAAAGGTAAATATGATAATAAAGGGAATTGATTTTTTAATCGTTTTCATACAAAATAATCTTAAGTTTGCAATGGAAAAGGCTGCAAAAATTGAACCAGAAATTAATTTCCCTAAAATTTGTTTGGTATTAATTTTGCGAAAATTAAGAAAAATTGACGAATAAAAAAATTTAATGGTTTATGAAGATTAAGCTCTTGTGCATTGGTAAAACAGATAATGAATTCATTTTACAGGGTATAAGGGAATATGAAAAAAGACTAAAACATTATATTCCTTACGATTCGTTGTTTCTTCCTGATATTAAAAATAGCAAGAATCTTACCGAAATTCAGCAGAAGGAAAAAGAGGGCGAGGTTTTATTAAATCAATTAAAAGATGCTGATTACATTGTGTTGCTCGATGAGAAAGGGAAAGATTATTCTTCGATCGATTTTTCGAAATTTATAGAAAAACAGATGGTTACGGGACTTAAGTCTGTGGTGTTTATTGTTGGAGGCCCATATGGCTTTTCGAAACAAATTTATGATCGTGCTAATGCCAAAATCTCTTTATCAAAAATGACTTTTTCTCATCAGATGGTACGATTGATATTTACCGAACAACTATATAGGGCAATGACGATTTTAAAAGGCGAACCCTATCATCATCAATAAGCTGTTGTTATAATTGAACTAAATTGAGTACATTGTAAAAGATTTTTAGCAATAATTCAATGACAATTTTAAAAAAGATTTATCAATTCAGGGTATTATTTGGGGTCCTTTTTTTCTGGATTTTAGCGCTGATATTTCAGCGAAATCTAAATACCGATCCTTATAATCCAAAAGTTTTAGATGAATTTCAGAGAATATTAAGCCATCGTATCGAAAAAACAGACACTTACCTACATTCTTTTGTCCTACATGCTGATTCGATTAGTTCAAACGAATTAATGAATAATATAACCAGATTATTCCCAAACCTAAATCAGGACCAAGGAATAATGATGCTGGCTTATAAAAATGATTCTCTGGTATTATGGACTGATAATTTAATTCCTGTCGAAACGTATTCTGTTGATAAAGAGCTTTATAATGCTGTTGCGAAACTTACTGATGGTTACTATGTTGTTAGAAAAATAGAGTATAAGGATTTTAAAATCTTTGGATTAATCCATATAAAAAATGAGTACTCTTATGAAAATAAATTTATTAAAAACGATTTTAGACCCGAATTCAAGGTTTTGCCTAATACTAAAATAGACCTTGACGAAAATAATGGAGAGAAATTATATAATAATAAAAACGAATATTTATTTTCTATTGTAAATAATTCAAAGAAAAACATAAACATCACAAATGCTTACCTCGCTTCAATCTTTTATTTTATTGCTTTCGTTTTTATATTGTTTTTGTTTTGGAAGGAAATAAAATCAATAAAATCAATCTTTCGAAAAAATATTTCCTTACTAGTTTTAGCTCTGATATTATTCTTTATCAGGTACTTGATGATTAAATATGATCTTTTACCTGTTTTAAAGCAACTTGAACTTTTTAAACCTCATTTGTTTGCTATTTCTTCATTGGTTCCATCACTTGGCGATTTATTATTGCATACAATATTTATATTTTATTTTTTCCTTGTATTTTATAAGGAGTTTTCTTTTGATTGCCTAAGAGTTAACCGTATTTCAACGTATTTAATACTGGCTGCTTTTATAAGTTTTAGCTATTTTTGGTTTCTTATAATTCAATATTTCTTCGAAAGTCTTATCCTGCATTCAAGTATTTCCTTTTACATTCAGCAATTGTTTGATCTCTCAGTATATACATTTGTTGGATTTCTAATAATAATTTTATTGTTAGTTTCATTATTTCTGTTAATTGATCGAGTAGCACGAGTATTTAAAAGTAGTTTTTTGTTAAAAGATATTCTGATAATACTAATACCTATTATTCTGATTATTTCATTGATTTGGCATTATTTAATATATCCCTCAAGCATTGTTTACCCCTTATTCTTTTTTTTACTAGTAATAATTATTTTCTATTTCCGAATCAGAGAAAAAACGTTTGGTTATACAAGTTTGATTATTGTAATTTTATTATTCAGTGTTTATAGTGTTTATTCTATTACGCAATCATCCAAATCTAAAAATCAGGAAACAAGAAAGGTGTTGGTTGTAAATTTGGCAAATGAGCGTGATCAGATCGCTGAAATGTTACTCGAAACCATAACTAAAGAAATTGAATCAGATACTATAGTGCGGGATTTACTAACCTGGTATTTACAGAATGAAGGTGCATTACTTGATCATCTCCAAATGAATTACTTTAGTGGATATTTTATTAAATATGATCTGCAAGTTTCTGTTTGCAATCCAAATGATAATCTAACACTTATTCTGGAGAATAGCACCGATATTGTTCAATGCTATCAGTTTTTTAACGATATTTTTTATTTAGATGGAACCCGGATTAAAGGAAGTAATTTTTATTTCCTAGATAATCTGAATGGGAGGATAAGTTATCTTGCCCAATTTGTTTACCGAAAACCTGAGTGGGAAAACGAAGTTACATTGTTTATTTCACTCGATTCAAAATTAGTAAGTAAGGAGCTTGGATATCCTGAGTTATTATTAGATAAACGACTAACCGTATCAACCATTTTAAGTGATTACTCCTATGCCAAGTATCGCGAAAAAAATTTAGTTACCAGATCCGGAGATTTTTCATACCAACTTCAAATTCCTAGCCATTGGGAGTCGGCTGAGGAGTTCTATTTTGTTTCGGATTCCGGTTTTGATCATCTTGTTTATAATATTGATAATGATACTCAAATTGTTATAAGTAAGCAAAGCCTTAATTTTGTTGATATCCTGTCATTGTTCTCGTATATTTTTGTATTGTACTACTTGCTAATGACCATCGTTTTCTTTATTATTCAATTTCCGAGTAATATAAAAAGCTTTAAGTACGATTTTAAAAATAAAATAAAATTTTCAATGATCGGAGTTCTCCTCCTTTCACTTATTATTGTTGGATTTGGAACTGTATATTACAATATCGATCAGTTTGAAAGGAAGCTTCATGAAAGTGTAACCGAAAAAATCCA
This sequence comes from Bacteroidota bacterium, assembly GCA_020049295.1. Lineage (GTDB taxonomy): Bacteria > Bacteroidota > Bacteroidia > Bacteroidales > UBA12077 > UBA12077. The sequence continues at coordinate 18,434 of JAIFLC010000131.1, read as the reverse complement.
ATCCATTTTAGTGGAGATGGAACATAAGATGGGAGGTGAAATTGATCTTACTGCTAGTTATTCTGATTATCTTACCTATTTACTAACTAAATTTTCTAATGTCTTTTATATCGATATTAATCTATATGATATTGATGGAAACTTATTGGCTTCATCGCGTCCACAAATCTTTGAAAAGGGGTTGATGGGTAAAAAAATGAATACCGAAGCATATCGTGAAATGGTGGTTAATAATAGCGGGAAGTTTATTCATCAGGAAAATATTGGCGATCTATCCTATTTATCTGCTTATGTTCCGTTTGTGAACGACGAAAATGAATTGCTTGGGTATTTAAACCTGCCTTATTTTACTAAACAAAGTGAGCTAAAGAAAGAAACTTATACCATCATACTGGCGGTTGTAAATATCTATTTCTTCCTAATTCTTATCTCTATTGTAATTGCGGTTTTTATTACTAATAATATTACCCGTCCATTGCAGTTAATACAAGAAAGATTTAAAGAAATGGAATTGGGGAAAAAGAATGAACCAATACAATATGAGAGTTTTGATGAAATTGGCAGTCTCATAAAAGAGTATAACCGTATGGCCGAAGAACTCTCTGAAAATGCAAAAAAATTGGCTAAGAGTGAAAGAGAATCAGCATGGCGCGAAATGGCAAAACAAATTGCTCATGAAATTAAAAATCCACTTACACCAATGAAATTAAGTGTTCAGTATCTGCAACGGGCTTGGAATGACAAACAGCCAGATTTTGAATTGCTTCTGAAAAAGTTCACAAACTCATTAATTGGTCAAATAAATAGTCTTTCTTTAATCGCTACTGAGTTTTCGAATTTTGCATCAATGCCTATGGCCCATAAAGACAAGGTGGATCTTATATCTAAGCTTAATGATACGATTGTTCTTTTCGAAAATCGCGAAAATATTACTTTCGATGGTAACTATAAAAATATTGATGAGTTATTTGTTTTTGCAGATAAGGAACAGTTACTTATTGTGTTTAGTAACTTAATTCAGAATGCCATTCAGGCAATTCCACGCGAAAAAGAGGGTTTAATAAAGATAACTATAGATAAAAAAGATAATATGGCTCAGATAACAGTAGCTGATAATGGGGCAGGAATACCATCAGAATTACGTGAAAAAATGTTCCGACCCAATTTTACTACCAAAACAAGCGGAATGGGTTTGGGTCTATCAATTGTAAAAAATATACTGACATACTCTGGTGGAGATATTTGGTACGAAACTGAATTAAATAAGGGTACTTCTTTTTTCTTCACTTTACCATTATTTAATTCTGATCAAAATCAAATTTAAAGCGATTTTTTCTCTTTTATAAAGTGTAATTTGCATTTTTACAACAAATTGCACTATTTTAAATTTTTTAAAAAGTTTTATTTTTAACTTAAAATATTTATATATTTGTTATAGATTAAAGATTTACGAAGAATTTTAAATTTTAAAACATTGAACAACAAGCATAAAATACTTTTCATTCTTATTATTTCCTTATTGCTACACCATAATTTATTTTCCCAAACATCTATTTCTGGGATTATAAATAAATATACAAAGGTGGTTTCTATTTCTTCTTTAGGTGATACCCTTGTGGTTTCTGATGCCTCTTTATTTAGTGATGGAGATACAGTTCTTATTATGCAAATGAGAGGTGCTCAAGGGAAATCGTATTCTACTTTTAACGAAGAATTGTTTGGACGCATAGATTTAGTTAGTGTAAGAAAAGCAGGAAAATACGAAATATTAATAATCAAAAAAGTAATAAGTGCAGATAATAAAATCGTACTAAGAAATCCATTAGGCAAATTATATGATACTAGCAAAAAGGTTCAAATGGTAAAAGTACCTGCATTTACAAGCGTAAATGTAACTTCATTATTGACTTGTGATCCATGGGATGGAGATAAAGGAGGTGTTTTGGTTTTTATGGTTGCAGATACACTTAGCTTAAATGCCTATATTGATATTACTGGTAAAGGTTTTCGTGGGGCAACTCCTGTTCTGAGTGTTGGTGCATGTGCTTCATCTGATTCGGTATTATATCGTTCCTATTATTTTGATGAAACATTTAATGGTTCTGGTCGAAAGGGCGAGGGTATAGCTGATGATGTAATTGCATATGCAAAAGGATTAGGAAGATGGTCGAACGGTGGTGGTGGTGGTAATGCTCGTTTTGCTGGTGGTGGTGGTGGAAGTAATGCCGGTAGAGGTGGATTAGGTGGTAAAGAGGATTCTACAACCTGTATTACCCCAGAATATATAGGAGAAATAATTTACGATCCGCCAGGAATACCTATTGATACTGCTCCATGGCTAGGTATTGGTGGCAGAGGTGGCCAAGAATTTACCAGCCCTATGCTTTTTACTGATTCAACTATCTTTCTGGGTGGAGGAGGAGGGTCAGGAACATATACTAGCGCTCTGGTCGCTTCAAATGGAGGAAATGGAGGCGGAATAGCTATAATCTTGTCAAATTATGTTAAACCGAATGGTTTTGGAATTATTACCGATGGCCAATCCGTTACAGATCCTGCAACGGCCTCTGGAGGAGGAGGAGGAGGAGGAGGTGTAATTGTAATCGATGTAGAGACTGTTGAGTCTGATCTTATACTCTCGGTTAAAGGAGGCAATGGTGGTAATACTCAAGGGATATATACTTCAGGACCAGGTGGTGGCGGTGGTGGCGGAATAATTCTAAATGGGTTATCAAGTTTTGATTCTAAGTTTAAGGCACAAACTAACGCTGGTAAAGCTGGTTATATTTCAGACCTGCCAGGTACAATAACATTTGGAGCTACAGACGGAAATCCTGGAACTTCTCGAAATAATTATTCTGTTCCGCTAACAGGCTTTCTTTTTAATTCAATACTCGAAAATCAAAAAATATGTATTGGTGATGCGCCTCATATAATCCATGGTTCTATGCCAAAAGGCGGTGATGGAACATTTGTTTACCAATGGCAACAGAAAACAAACTATACAAGCTGGAGTATAATTGTCGACTCTATACGAAGAGATTTGCAACCACCTGCACTTTATGATACTACTTATTATAGACGAATAGTTAGCTCTGCTGGTGTTGTAGATACTAGTCTTGCAATCGGAATTTATATTCATAAAAAAATTGAAGGAAATCACATTTGGGGACTAGATACTATTTGCATTGATAACTCTGCCGATACTCTCTTCGGAACAACCGTATCTATTGGAGGTGATGGATCAGGGATTTATAATTATTTATGGCAATCAAGTTTTAACCAAGCGAGCTGGAACACAATTAGTCCTGTAAATGATACGGTTTGTTGGGGTGGAATAATTTCAGATACAACATTTTATCGCAGAAAAGTGGCATCTGGTGCCTGTTTTTCATATAGTGATACAGTTGAAATTGTAGGATTACCAAAAATTATAAATAATATTCTTCCTGATAATCAAGAGATTTGCAACGCACAAATTCCTGAACCCATTATTGGCCAATTACCGGCAAATGGACTTGGTATAGGGTCCTACAGTTACTTTTGGGAGCAGAGTCCTGATGGAATTAATTGGCAAATAATAAATGATTCTATCCGTAAAGATTTTGTTCCATCAAATCTTGTTGAAACAATTTATTATAGAAGAGGAGTTATTTCAGGTGATTGCGAAGATTATAGTATTCCTCATAAAATAAATGTGTTGCCACTTATAGGTTCAAATGCAATTGAAAATGGGGCTTTAAATTATACCTGTTATGAAATTCCTTTTGATCTGCTTGTTGGATCTAATCCCGTTGGAGGTGATGGTATATATCGCTACCAATGGCAAATTAGCAGTGATAATTTAACTTGGGAAAATATTTTAGAAAATTCAACAAACAAAGATTATCAGCCAGTTGCTCAAACCGAAAAAAAATATTACAGAAGAATTGTAAACTCAGGAATCAATGATTGCTGTACAAATATTAGCAGTTTAATAATTGTTGATATCTGGCCATTACCAATTGCAGCATTTTCTGATTTAGATACAACTATATGCAGTCAGCAACAGATAGACTTAGATCTTTTAGTAACTTCAGGAACAGGTCCGTATATATTGTATTATTATGATGGATTTTTATCTCATCAAAGATCAATTAATACAGCAAACACATTAATTTCTGTGAACCCGGAATCGTTAATAACAAGTAAACAATATACCTACAGCATCGATTCTCTTAAAGATATAAACGGATGTATGGCCACAAATATTGCTGGTGAAATAAAAGTATTAGTTTATGGTTGGCCGGTTTCAGATCCTGGAATCGATGATGAAATTTGCGACACTACCTATGTTCTTAATGCTACACCATCACTAGGAAAAGGCTTTTGGAGTCAGGTCAATGGCCCTGGAATAATTATTTTTGATGATGACACACTTTTTAATTCGCCAATGCATATCGATGTCTCTGGAACATATACTTTAAAGTGGAAGGAAACTAACTGGCAATGTACCGATTCTGCTTATGTTGAAATTCTTTTATATCGTAAGGCGTCAGTCAATGCTGGTTCCGATACTACATTACACTACGAAACAGATCATCAAATCTTTGGACAAGTTACATATCCTGATATTATTAAGTTAAGCGAAACTGAATTGTTTTGGGAAAAAGTATTTGCATCCGACCCTGGACAGGTTGATTACGATTCTGCTACCGCAATTGTTAGTGGCTTGGGCGGGCATTATAAAGAAAATATTGAAATAATTTTTTATATCAACAAACCTGGTTGTCCTATTATTCCAGATACAATAATATTAACTCTTAAAGATTTATTATTACCAACAGGATTTTCTCCAAATGGTGATGGTATAAACGATGTTTTTGTTATTAAAGGGAGTCATAACAGCATAACAAACGAACTGATAATATATAACAAGTGGGGTACAGAAGTTTATCGTATGAAAGATTATGGTAAAGGAGAATACTGGGATGGAAAAAAGAAAGGAAAGATGCTACCTGAAGATACATATTTTTATATTTTTAATTATACTGATTTCGAGAATAAAACTCATAACGAAAAAGGTTTTATTATTCTTAAAGGACAAGGGAATGATTAGGCGATTAATTCATATACTATTATTCGTTTTGGCAACTCTTTCATTGTCTGGGCAACGATATACACCCTTGTACAGTCAGTACTGGATTAACGGGTTAGCAATAAATCCCGCATATGCCGGAAGCCGTGAGTGTTTTAGTAATTCGGTTATGTATCGTAATCAATGGATTGGTTTCGAAGGAGCACCCGTAACCCAAACAATTAGCAGTCACGCTCCTTTGCTTAATGAACAGCATTCTGTTGGATTATTGCTTTTTCACGAAAAAATAGGAATTTCACATAATTACGATATTTACGGAAATTATGCATTTCGCTTTAAACTGGGAGGAGGTAAATTTGCACTTGGATTAAAAGCTGGAACCTCCATTGTTCAAGCTAGTTATTCGGATGTGTTAACTGGTGATGAAGTTTACGATCCAGAGTTTTCGTCGGGCGAAAACGAGATCGTATATCAACCAAATGTTGGCTTTGGCGTGTATTATTATACCGATGCCTTTTATTTAGGAGCATCAATTCCATCTTTTTTGAGTTATAAGCAGGAAAATGGGAAAAATGTAATGTACAATAATGTAAATAACTATGATTTTCTTTTTTCTGCTGGAATTCTATTAGGTAAATCAGATGTTTTTAAATTTCGCCCAACTACCCTGGTACGTTACAGACTCGATAATACTTTTCAGCTTGATATCGGTGGAAACCTAATCTTTTACAATGTTTTCTGGATTGGTGCTGCCTATAGGTATAATGATGAAATTGCTTTTATGTTTGAATATCAGATCAACGATCAGATTAGATTGGGTGGATCATATGATATGGCTACAGGCGATCTTGCAGGAATGAATAGTGGCTCGTTTGAAATAATTTTGCGTTACGAATTTAAATATAAAATAATGGCTGTAAGCCCTAGATTTTTTTAGTAATGATTGGATTTAAAAATAAATTAATATTGAGTTTTTTTGCTATGTTATGGTTTTCAATAACCATGGGACAAGATTACTCAATTATTCAGTTGCCTTTTAACTCCAGATACTATGATGAGTTTTCACCTGTTTATTACGAGGATGGATTAGTTTTTTGTTCGAATAGAAAAGGAGAAATTTTTATTAATTATACTGATGATAGGAGTGATAAACCACTCTTTAATCTGTATTATGTTGAACAGGGAGGAAAAACCAACTGGGGGAAAGTGAAATTTTTATCAAAAGAGATAAAGACAAGTTTTAACGAAGGTCCTGCAACCTTTAACGACAGGCAGAATACCGTTTATTTTACAAGAAATATTAACACCAAGAAGAGAATAGGCAATATTATAGACAGAAAAAACAAATTGGGCATTTTTTATTCGAAACAAAACAGGGATGGTGAATGGGTTGCACCAACATCATTTCAATACAATAATCCGGAATATAATTTGGCTCATCCATCGTTAAGTGAAGATGGTAGTTTCTTGTTTTTTTCATCTGATATTCCAGGTGGTTTTGGAGGATCAGATTTATTCGTGTGTGAATGGAAAAATGGGGGATGGAGCGAACCAGTAAATCTAGGTCCCAAAATTAATACACTCCAAAATGAAGTTTTCCCATTTATTCATAGTAGTGGGCGATTGTATTTCTCTTCCGATAAACCCGGAGGTGTTGGAAGATTAGATATATACTATTCCGAGAAAGTAAATAATGAATGGATTACTCCAATACCTTTGGAGCCGCCAATTAATTCGCGATTTGATGATTATGGATTTATTATTGATGCATTCAAAAAGGATGGATTTTTCTCGTCTGACAGGCAACGTAGTGATGATATTTATAGCTTTAATGTATTGTATCCGATGTTTGAAAATACAAAGCGAATGGAGGTAAATAACTATTGCTATGTTTTTTATGAAGAAGGAGCTCAAAATCCCGATTCATTAAACTTTATGTACGAATGGGATCTTGGTGATGGAACCAAAATACGGGGTAACGAAGTAGACCATTGTTATACTGGACCTGGAGAATATACCGTATTATTAAATGTTATTGATCGACTGACTGGAGATGTTTACTTTAATGAGGCTGCATATCAGGTTCCTGTCGAAGATATTGAGCAGGTTTATATTAATTGTCCGGATACAGTCGTTGTTGGTCAGGAAATTGAATTTGACGGAAAAAGAACAAACCTGAAAAATTTTGATATAAAAACATATCATTGGGATATGGGTGATGGAAGAAGAACTAGAGGTATTTCAACCACTCATATCTATACAGCTCCCGGTGAATATATCGTTCAGCTTGGCGTTGCCAGCAAGCCCGATAAACAGGGTAATGCAGAAAAAATGGGTGTATTTAAAAATATTGTTGTTCTTCCTGCTCAGAATGTAAGAGGAAGAAGGGAATAATTTTTGTAATATGTGCTTTGATAAATTATTTTTGTGATTGAAAATTTTAATGTGATGAAAAAACTATTCTTACTTATTCTGATTCTTTTTGTTTATTCAGGCATAAAAGCACAGCCGGTGCCAGCTGAAGACGAAAACATTCCTCATCTGATGACCTTTGGACCAAAGGCAGCAACCTCATGGGGAGATGATGATTTTTCGCAAACTTTTTTCTTTGTAATTCCCGAAGAGCACACAAGCCCCATCTTTATCAGAGTTTTTGATCCTGATGCTGGAGGTGAAGTGGATGAAATTAATGGTTTTTGGGATACAAAAATTTCCTACACTATTTATGGAGGATTAAAATGCTATACAGATCAAGAGGCTACAGGCGTCGACCCAATTGGAAACTATAAAAGCGGGAACATGCTGGCCACAAGAGTTTTTGGCGAAAACCCACGATACGACAATGATTGGTTTACATTTGGTCCGTTTAATCCTACAGAAGGTGAACTCGTAAGAAAATACGGCGGATATATTTTTAAAATTATATGTGAAGGCGTTGAAGGCGACGATGGAAATATGTACCGTTATTTTGTTAGTACTTCGGGTACAGAAAATAAACGAATCGAAGGGGCAAATGCATTTGCCTATGAGTATAGTTTCCGCATGCATAACGATCCAAACGAAGTATCGCATATTTATCCATATATCGATGACCGAACTATTTCTGTTGAGCAAAAGAATTTCGATTGGGATGCTGATGGTCTTATTCGGGTTGTTTCTGTAGCAAGGCAAGGATTATTATGTGCTGTATCTGGCGATGATACTTGGTCTCAAAATCAATTTAAGATTTTGGAAGAGGAGATTGGGACTTCATTGGATTTTCAGTTTATTAAAAAGAAAAGTCCTCCTGTAAAAAACAATAACGTGGTAGTTTCTGTTAAAAACCAGTATGGCGAATTATTGCCATTCTTTACAATACCTATCGGAGGAGTTCCAAAGTATAAATATTCTATTGGAGTTAAAAAGAAAGAGTAATCATTTAAATTGCAAAAATTATGTTTTGCCTACGATCAAGGTTTCTGTTAACCTTAGTATTTATTGCTTTTGCATCTTTGGCCAAAGGCCAGATATATCAATTTAAGCAATACAATATCGAAGACGGATTAAGTCACCCATTTGTTTATACTATTAATAATGATATTAATGGTTATATCTGGGTTGGAACAGGTGAAGGTTTATGCCGGTTCGATGGTTTTAAATTTGATTTATGCAAAGAAAATGATACGCTAACCAATGGATTTGTATCTTCTAGCTATTTAGATAAAAATGGATTACTCTGGTTTGGACATAATTCGGGCGATGTTACTTATTATAATGGGAAAGAATTTAAACGTCTTGATTCTAGAAAATATTTAACCAGCACGGTAACAGATATAAATTCTGATGACCTAGGTAATGTTTTTATTTCTACGCAGAATAATGGATTATTACGCGTTAACAAACAGTTCCAGATAGATACGTTTTCGGTTGCATTTATGGGTAAAATCATTTACTCGATTGCATATACCGGAAATTCGAATTATCTGGTTGGTTGTTCTGACGGACTATATCTTTATAAAATAGAAAAGAAAACCATTAAGAAAGTGCTTATTATTAATGAGTTATCGTATATTCCTATTCAATCCATTGAAAATGGTCAACGAGAAAATTCATTTTGGATAGGAACCGAAGATTCAGGGTTTTACCTAATTAAATTCAGAGATGATTTTGAGTCGTACGAATTAGTAAATTTTGGTGAAAAATATAATTTGGCCTTCGAAAATATTCAATCAGTTTTAGAAGATCCCGAAAAAACACTTTGGGTTAGTACATTTGGGAAAGGGGTCTTTAAGTTAATCTCAGATCCAAATAAAGAGTATAACTATGTGCGTACAATTCAATTTTCAACTCAAAATGGCTTACAGAATAATTTTATAAAACAGGTTTATCAGGATTGGGAAGGAAACTACTGGATTGCCACATATGGAAATGGTATTGCTTTTTCATCAGACGAAGCTTTTGCTTTTTTATATCAGGACATTGCTGCACTAAATGGCAATATATTGTCTATCGAAGAGTCAGAAAATACTGTTTGGCTGGGCGGTGAAAATGTAATTGCGAGAATTGACAAAGCAACCTTTGAAATTAAGATAATTGATCAGAAAAATGGGTTACCTAAGGATAAAGTAGTTGATCTTTATCTTGATAAGAACAAAAAATTATGGATTGGTACTGAGAAAAATGGAATTTATCAGTTAAATATTCAAAATAATAATGTGCTTAAATATTACGGATCTACAAATTCACTCGAGAATACAATTAATTCCATTACAGGAACCGATGAAAATGTTTATGTTGCTACAAAAAATGGCATTCTTGTTTTTAATTTAGAAACAGGCCGTAGAGATTTGTTTGGTACAAGCGAGGGATTACCACACAACGATATTCGTTATATTTATATCGATTCGTATAAAAACCCATGGGTAGCAACAAAAAGCAATGGTGTTTTTACGTTGAATGATTCGTTAAAGTACATAATCGAAGGAACAATAAAACTTGATTTTTCATCAATAACAGAGGATTTGGATGGTAATATTTGGGCATCAACATATGGTGACGGTGTTTTTAAGTTTTCAAAAGATACAATTCAGTATTTCTCGACTGATAATGGACTAAAATCGAATTATTGTTACAGTCTTATTGCAGATAATGCAGGCAAGATATGGGTTGGACATCGTTTAGCCTTAAGCAGTATTGATACCAAAACTCTCGAAATAAAAACCTATGACAAAGAGATTGGAATTACAGGTGATTGCAATTATAATTCGTTAATTAAGCAGGAATCAGGAGTTTTATTATTTGGAACAACAAGTGGTATAATACGCTACGATAGCTCAAAGGAAAAGAAAAGCACCACACTTCCAAAAGTTAATATTTCAGAGATCTTGGTTTCAGATGTACCTTACGATATAAACAAATCAGTTTATTTGCCATATGGGGTTTATAAACTTAAAATCTCGTATGTTGGATTAAGTTTTTCAGACCCAAATGGTGTATCTTATCAGTACAAACTTGATGGATACGATCTTGAGTGGTCTGAGATAACAAAAGACCGTGAGATATTTTATCCGCGAATCGAAGATGGTGATTTTACATTTTTATTAAAAGCCTGTAATGCTGATGGAGTTTGTGTTGAGGAACCTATAAAGCTCGAAATTTCAGTTAAACCCCCAATCTGGAAAACATGGTGGTTTATTTTGATATCCATTTTTACAGGTATTGGTCTTATTGTATTCTATATTAAGGCTCGCGAAAGAAAGCAAAAGGCAATGCAAGAATATCTCGAAACAGAGCTTAAAGCTCGAACAGTAGAGGTGGTTGCACAAAAAGAATTGTTGGAGGTTAAAAACCGCGATATTACAGATAGTATCAATTATGCTCAACGTATTCAGCAAAGCATTTTACCTTCGGTAAATACAATAAATAAATACTTCTCTGGTGCTTTTGTATACTATCAACCACGAGATATTGTAAGTGGCGACTTTTATTGGTACGATAAGGTGAATGAAGATAAGTTTATGATCGTTTGTGCCGACTCAACTGGTCATGGCGTACCAGGTGCATTTATGTCGATGATTGGTACTACCTTAATTAAAGATATCTGTTTGAGGTCAAATATTAAATCGCCATCGGAAGTATTGGAGATGCTCGATAAAGACCTCCAGAGTACATTAAATCAGAATATTGATGCTGAGAGAGCGAATGACGGAATGGATATTATTGTTTGTGAAATTGATATAAATACTCATTACATGCGTTTTGCATCAGCAATGAGACCATTAATTATTTATAAAGGTAAAAAATTACAGTATGTTAATGGTAACCGATCATCTATTGGTGGAGATTCAAAAACCATTAAAAAGTTTGAAAACATTGGATTTCAGCTCGAAAAGGGAGATATCATTTATATGTTTTCTGATGGATTTACTGATCAATTTGGTGGCCCTAGGGGAAAGAAATTTAAAATTGATAGAACCAAAAATATGCTTGCTGATGTTTGTGATAAAAGTTTAGAAGAACAACAAAGCCATATTAATAAATCGTTTAACGATTGGAGAGGAAACCTTCATCAGGTTGATGATGTGTTATTTATGGGAGTAAAAATCTAATTTATTTTACCTCGTCTAGACTAATCAGCTTATTTAAAATAGCATATATAGTTAAACCCGAAACGGATTTTATTCCTAGTTTTCGGGTTATGTTTTTTCGGTGGGTAATTACTGTATGTTGGCTAATAAAGAGCTTGTCGGCAATTTCTTTATTGGAAAGTCCTAGTGCAATTTCTCGTACTATATTTTCTTCACGAGCACTTATGAAATCATTATGTTTTGTTGCTTTTTGATGATTCTTTTCTCCCAATAAGGTATTGATTTTTTTTAAAATCTGATCTTCATTCTCACACGGTGTAATGAGCTCATTATAATCTAAATTGTTATTATTCAGCAAATTACCAGTTTGTAAAAAAATAAACTTGATTTTATTGTGCTGAATGATCTCTTTAAATAATTTTACTTGTTTTTTGTCGAGGAATTCAGGATTAACAATAATTAGATCAGGAATAGTGTTTTTTAAAAAAGTAATTAATTCGATAGCAGAATTTGTTGTTTTCAATTCATGAGCAACTGATATTTTTTCAATAATCGTAGATAATCCAAGAAGAATAAGCGGTGACTTATCGGAAATTATTATTTGTGCTCTCGTCATTATTACTTATGATTTTAATCCAGCCTTCTTTTTAATTTCCTTTTCCATCGCTCGAATTTTTGGAACTAGCACTTTATCTTCGATTCTCGAATGGTCGTTGATATCCTTTTCTAAACCAAATAGCTCGTGTAAAAGATGTTGACAAAGAGCTTTATTGTTCGGTTGAGGCAAATATTTTATTATTATATTTTTTAAATCATAAAGTTTTTCTTCAATATCATCATGTTCTTTCTCAAAAATATCAATTGAATATTCCTTCATGTGTTTAATTATACCGATATCAATTTTATCCGCATAAAAAGCATCCTCAATCATCTGTGTATATGGGAAAACTACCGTTTCTTCGCGTAAAATATGATGATGTAGTTCGGTATTATATTCTTCAAAAAAACGTTTAAGTAAACTCATATTCTCCTTTTGCGAATAACAGGTATTTACCAATTCATCAATATGAGATTCAATCTCGGGTACCTTTATTTCGATATAGTATTTGTGTGTTTTCTGCAAATAATCAGTAATTAGTTTAACAGAAAAACCCTGTAATTGCTTTTTTGGAAAATAGTCCTTATCAATAAATGCATTAATTATTTCGAGAAAAAATGAGGGATCAACATTAAATTCAGTGCAGGTTTCTTCTACTGTTTTATCACCAAATCCAAGCTCAATACCAAAGCGGTCAAGAATTGAAAGGCTAAAGTGGTTCATATGCACCACATCAGCCATTTTAAGATCTTTAGTAACCAGCATAATTGTAAAAATTTGTTTTGTATTTAACAGCTAAGGTTTATTAATGTTGGATCAGCTTCGATATAATTAGTATCGGTGTAGTTTCTGTATTACTTTGATGTCCGGCCCTATCAATCATATAAAACGAATAAAAAAGTGTATCAGGAGTTTGAATGGTTAAATCGATCTCGATTTTTATATCACCCTGAACAGTTTTTCGGTAAACGCCTCCTTCAACAAATGGTAAATTAAGGCTATTAGTATAAAAGGGCATAAAATCACCACCGCTTTTATATGAACCAAAAATGAACATATTTAAGGAGTTGGAATCGTTATTTTCATCAGGATTATTAAAATTACCAATATCTCCATCACCATCAACAAAAGAAAAAACAAGATTGCCGGTAGCTATTGTCATTCCATCAATTCCGGGTGTTAAGTAAAATTCTTTGTATTTTATCTCTGGAATCTCAGAGAATTCCTCGGTCTTTTCGCACGAGGCGAAAAGGACAACTACTAAAACTACAACTAATATGTATAATTTACTTATCACTAATCACTATTCACAAATCACTAATTTTATTTTTTTCTCATAAAAATTTGTATGGGTGTACCAGCAAAATCGAATTTTTCTCTCAGTTTATTTTCAAGATATCGTTTGTATGGATCCTTTACATACTGCGGTAGATTACAAAAAAATACAAAAGCCGGATAATGCAATGGTAATTGTGTTACATATTTTACCTTAACATATTTTCCTTTTAATGCTGGTGGTGGATAATTTGCAATTATTTCGTCGAGCATTATTTCGTTAAGTTTGGCGGTTGGTATACGACGCGTACGATTTAGGTGAACCCTTACTGCTTCTTCCAATACCTTGTTAATCCTTTGTTTTGTTATTGCCGAAGTATAAATGATCGGTACATCAACAAATGGAGCCATTTTTTGCTTAATTTCTTCGGAATAATGCTTGGTAGTATTGGTTTCTTTTTCGTACAAATCCCATTTATTTACAAGTAAAACTAATCCCTTATTGTTCTTAAGAATTACTTTAATAATGCTCATGTCTTGCGATTCGATCCCTGTTGCAGCATCGATCATTAATAAACAAACATCAGCATTTTCAATAGCACGAATTGACCTCATAACAGAAAAGAACTCAAGATCTTCATTTACCTTGCCTTTCTTTCGCAAACCGGCAGTATCCACCAGGTAAAAATCATGACCATATTTATTGTATCGTGTATATATCGAATCGCGTGTTGTGCCTGCAATAGATGTAACTATATTACGGTCTTCGCCAAGCAACGCATTTACAAGCGACGATTTACCAACATTTGGACGACCAACAACAGCAAATTTAGGAATATCGAGTTCGGGAGGTAGATCTGCTTCAACGTACTTTATTACTTCGTCGAGTAGCTCTCCTGTACCACTTCCGTTTATTGATGATATACAAAATGGCTCACCAAGTCCGAATTTGTAAAATACATGCGAATCGACAATACGACTATTGGTATCAACCTTATTTACGACAAGAATAACTTTCTTTTTCGATTTTCGAAGTATCTCGGCAACAGACATGTCGAGATCGGTTATTCCATTTGTTACATCAACAACAAAAAGTACAACATTTGATTCGTTTATTGCAATATCGACTTGCTTACGGATTTCTTCTTCAAAAATATCATCCGAATTACGAACATAACCACCGGTATCGATAACCGAAAAATCTTTTCCACCCCATTCTGCTTTGCCATAAATTCTGTCGCGTGTAACACCTGCTGTTTCGTCAACTATGGCGTGTTTTGTCCCTGTTAATCGATTAAAAAGTGTTGATTTTCCTACGTTTGGCCTTCCTACAATTGCTACAATCATCTTAAAATATGTTGTTTGATAAATTTTATTTTTATTAATATCTGAATATCAATAGATTTCTATATTTTTAAATGTAATATACTATTGATTTTTTTTGCAAAGAGTTTAACGGTTATATCCAAAGCTATTTAGTGTGCGATCTTTGTCGCGCCAGTCTTTACTAACCTTTACATATATCTCAATAAAGACCTTTTTTCCGAAAAAATCCTCAAGATCTTTACGTGCTTCTGTGGCTGTTTTTTTGAGTGCTTCACCCTTATGACCAATAATTATTCCTTTTTGAGAGCTACGAATAACATATATTATTGCACGCATGCGCAATAGTTTTTCGGTATCATTAAATTCTTCAATCTCAACCTCAACAGAGTATGGAATCTCCTTTTGATAGTTGGTTAAGATTTTTTCGCGAAGAATTTCGGATGCAAAAAAACGTTCGGATTTATCTGTCAACGAGTCTTTTGGAAAGAACGGCGGATTCTCGGGTAGTTTTTCGATTATCCGCTTTAGTAAGTATTCCAGGTTAAAATTCTTTAATGCTGAGATAGGAATAATTTCGGCTTTAGGCAGAATTTTACTCCAGTTTTCAACGATCTTATTAAGTCCATCGGGATTCGATAGATCGATTTTATTTATTAGCAATAATACAGGAGCTTGGGCTTGTGCCAAACGATCGATATAGATTTGATTTTTATCCGATTTTTCAACTACATCGGTTAAATATAGAATAATATCAGCATCCTCAAAGGCAGTACCTACATAACCCATCATTTTTTCCTGCAGCTTGTAGTTTGGTTTAAGAATACCCGGAGTATCGGAATAAACAATCTGAAAATCCTCACCATTAACAATACCCATAATACGATGGCGCGTGGTTTGCGCTTTCGATGTAATGATTGAAAGTTTTTCGCCCACCATTGCGTTCATTAATGTTGATTTACCAACATTCGGATTACCTAAAATATTAACAAAACCTGATTTGTGTGACATCTATAACTATTTAATTTGTGCAAAGATAAGCCAATTTTCTGGCTTATAATAGTTTAAAAATTAATGCATTTATCGTTTTATATTTATAAATTTAATTTGCTTATTATCTATGTGATTCATTTATAGTTTTTTAATTTAATAAATTTATCCCATGAAATATTATTAGTAATTTTAATTATACTTCTGTTAGCGCGGGACTAGTTCCTATCCGGTTGCAGTCTGGGCTAATAATTTAGAATGCTTGCAAAGGTGCTTTAAGTGTTTTGAATTGAATATTTTCTTTATTTGCAGTAGTTGGCAGATCGCACCGAAACAAAAAAAAGTTTTAACTTGCAACCAACAACGTTTTATAAACGCGAACATCAAAAACAACAAAAATGGATAATACAAAAGTTTACCGAATGACTTTTGCCAGTGTATATAAACTGTACGTGCAAAAAGCAGAGAAAAAAGGACGTACAAAAGCCGAAGTAGATGAAATTATTTGCTGGCTTACAGGATATGATAAACCTGCATTGCAACAACTCATAAACGATAAAAGTGATGTTGAAACTTTCTTTTCCAAAGCCCCAAAAATTAACCCCAATGTTTCAAAAATTACTGGTTTAATTTGCGGTTATCGTGTGGAAGAAATCGAAGACCAACTGATGCAAAAGATTCGTTATTTAGATAAGCTGATCGACGAATTGGCTAAAGGTAAAACAATGGATAAGATTTTAAGGAGGAAAGGGAAAATTTGTTTCATTGTAGAAACTTGATACTAAATTCATACCATTGCAGAAAGCAATTAAATACATATCGTATGGCCGAATTAAAAACAAAAAAGAACGATGCAGATGTGAGTGATTTTATCAACTCATTTGCAGATACCGAACAAAAGAAAAAAGATAGTTTTGAAATCCTCAAACTAATGCAGAATTTTACTGGTTACGAACCCAAGATGTGGGGTGCTACGATGATCGGATTTGGAAGTTATCATTACAAATCTGAAAAAAGCCGTCAGGAAGGAGATTGGCCACTTGTCGGATTCTCACCTCGCAAAGCAGCAATTTCGCTTTATGTTTATTCGGGATGTTCGGGGCAAGAAGAGATGCTAAACGAATTGGGAAAATTCAAAATGGGTAAGGGCTGTATTTATATCAAAAAATTATCCGACATCGACCAGTATACACTGAAAAAAATAATACAAACAACAATTGATTTTCTTCAAAAAAAGTACAGTTAAGAAAACGGGGAATAATAATGATTAAGATTTTTAAACGTGCAATACAAAATTAATTTGGGCAAATTCTCTCATAGATTAATTTAGATTTCTCTTTTTTATAAAGAATAATTGAGTTTCTCTTATTCCAACTCATTAGTATCAAATCTTTATTAAATTGTTTGTGTTTTTAAAATTAATGTCTTAATTTTAAATAAGATATGCGGATTTTTATCGTTAATGAATCACAATAAGTTCTAAATTGATTAACATAAAACCTAAAAACGTAAGCGTATGAAAAAACTAAATCCAAATGCAAGGCTACTATTTGTAGCTTGTTCAGTAATTATTTTAGTCCTTCTTTTAAGTCCATCATGTACTCAAAAAGGAACAGACAATGTGGTAACATCAATCAGTCTTACCAAAATGAATGTTCTTTATGTTGGTGTAGATAACCCTGTGGTAGTTGCTGTCTCAGGATATAATAGCGATGAAATTGAAGTTTCTGTTCTCGATGAGGCTGCTAAAATTACTGTTACTGGTGAGAAAGGTCAATATATTTTAAATCCTAAAAGACCGGGAACACTTACAATGGTTGTTAAAGCAAAAGGAGTTGTGATGCAGGAAGCAATGTTCAGAGTTAAAGCGATGCCCGATCCTGTAGCAATGGTTGCCGGTAAAAAAGGTGGCAAAATAGAAAAAGATGTTTTATTGGAGCAAAAAGAAATTTCTGTTGTAATGGAAAACTTCGATTTTGATTTGAAATTCACTATTCAAAGTTTTACATTTTCTACAACGAACAAAAAAGGATATTATAGGTCTCTTCCTGTTCAGGGAAGTGTATTTTCTCAGGAGTTATTAAATCTCTTTAAAAATATTAAAAGTGGAGAACGATTTAATATTGAGGATATTAAAGTTATTGGTCCCGATGGAGGCATAAGAGATTTACCTTCAATTGTCTTTGAAATAATATAAAAACCGAAAACAATTTACCAGCTGAGCGGGCATAAAAGCCCGCTTTTGTTTTTGTATTCTGTGAAAAAAGAATATCTCTTTTCTTAACACAATTCTGTAATCATTTGGTTAAATTTACATCACTTATTATTAACCTAAAATTGTTTTGTTATGTTGCATCATATTGTAATGTGGAAATTTAAGGATTTCGCCGAAGGAAAATCAAGAAACGAAAATCTGCAAATCACAAAGGAAAAACTCGAAGAGTTGAAATTAAAAATTCCTGAGATTAAGGAGTTGGAGGTTGGAATAACCTTAGAGAATTCGGAATTCGCTAATTACGATATGGTTCTAGATACTTATTTCGAAGATTACGATGCACTAAAGAAATATCAGAATCATCCGGAGCATAAAAAAATTGTTGAATGG
>JAIFLC010000026.1 GCA_020049295.1 Bacteroidota bacterium | reverse complement strand
TAAATAAATTGTATAGATGAATATTCTTTAAAAACTCCGAATTTTATCTATTTTTATAAGCTTTAATAATAAGTTATGCCATATACATATAGAACAGAAGTTAGAGGATATGAACTCGATTCGTTTGGGCATGTGAATAACGCAGTATATCTGAATTATAACGAACAGGCAAGGTGGAATATTCTTAAAGAATCGGGATTCCTTGAAGCATTTTTAAAATCAGGCATGTTTTTAGTTGTGGTTGAAACAAATATAAGGTATATGAGAGAGCTGAAAATGTTCGATTCCATTGAAGTTATTACAACCTTAAAACACGATGCACCTTACCTTATTTTTTATCAGGAAATCTTTAATAAAACAACCAATGTAAAAGCATCTAAAACAAAAACAAAAACCTTACTTATAAATAGCGAAAGAGTTACACAAGATTTGCCTCCTGAATTATTAAGTATAATTAAATAGCTGAAATAAAAAATGGATAAATCAAAAATATCATTCTGGGAAAGGAAGGGAGACATTGGTATTATTTCATTATCTAATGGAAAAGAGAACTATTTGATTGAACCTGAATTTATTGATTTGGCTGATCTTAAAAAATGGACCAATGATGATCAACTTAAAGGGATTATTATAAAAGGATCTGGTCGAAATTTTTCTGCAGGAGCCAGTCTAAATGATTTGATAAGGATTGCAGAAAATGAAAACATTCTATCTGAAAAGATTTCTGCAGGTAAAGAAATACTTGATTTTATTGAAGATCTTAATATCCCGGTAGTTGCATCGATTAACGGAGTATGTTTTGGAGGTGGATTAGAGATTGCGCTTGCCTGCCATATTCGTATAGCATCACCTAGTGCTTTATTTGCTTTTCCGGAAAATAACCTTGGATTAATTCCCGGTCTTGGAGGTATTTATCGATTAATTCAATTATTGGGTCATCGTGATATTTATGACTTAATACTTTCTGCTGACATGGTTAATGCTGATTATGCAAAACAAATTGGATTAATTGACCATATTTCAGAATCAAAAGATTCTTTTGTAGAAGCATTAAATAAAATTATGAGTTTAACCCATGATCGATCACCCGAGTTAATTCATTATGTAATGACAGCCATACATAATGCAAAAAAACTAAACCAGTCAGAAGCATTGAAGATCGAAACCGAATTATTTTGCAGATTAGCAATAAAAGTTAAAAAGAATCAATAAATTGATTCATGTATAAAGCAATTGAAAAAATAGAAACCGTTACAAATATAAAATCAGTAATTCTGAATAATTTAGAAATAAAATACTTTACGAGTGCTGAATTATTGCAGAACAAAGATAAAAACAAATTGAAGAGTCTGGGAGCCAGATATTTGATAAAGTTGTCGGTACTTGAATTTCTTGAATTGGAGAATAATTATCACAACATTGAAATACTGAATAATGAACAAGGAAAACCCGAAATCAGTTTTACAGGTGAAGTAAAAAGAAGAATAGAATCTAATTCAATATGTAATACTCAGATTTCTATTTCGCATTCAAAAAATTATATTGCAACACTAGTTATAATAGAGTAAATGTTTAAAGTACTTAGCTGGCATATAAAAGACAATATCGGATTTCTGCAACTAAACAATCCACCCTCAAACCAGATGGGATCCAAGTTTTTTGAGGAATTTTACTGGTGGAGAACTGAAATTGTTGAAAAAGCAGATATAAAAGCCGTGATTATTTATGGTAATGGACGCCATTTTTCTTCAGGTGCTGTAATTGATGATTTGATTGGAATTATTTCCAGAAGCTACAGACAAAGCAATGACATTAAAAAAGTAAGTGAATTCTTAAATATTAATAGTCATGTTTTCTATTCATTAAAAGAACTAAAGATTCCAGTAATTGCAGCCGTTAATGGTGTTTGCCTCGGATCAGCTTTCGAACTGGCCTTATGTGCTGATTATATTATTTGTGGCGAAAAAGCTGTGTTAGGTTTACCCGAAACAACATTTGGACTTATGCCTGGATGCACCGGAACTTTAACACTTACAAAATTAACAAGCAAAGCCAATGCAATAGAAATTATTTTAAGTGGCAATACATTTAATCCCGAAAAAGCCCTCGAATACAAACTGATTAATAAAATTGTACCTTCCAAAAAATTACTTGAAATTGCTGTAAAAACGGCCAATAGTTTAAGTAAGAGTTTTTGTAAAGAATTAAAACTCGTATAAATTGTTTCATGAATATGCTGAATAATAAAGATGAGATATATGTAAAATTAACCGGAACAGGAAGTTACTTGCCTGGAGAACCAATTCCGATTGAAAAAGTGGATTATTTTCTTGGTGAGCTGACTGAAACACCCGAAAAATTGCAAAAGTGGTTACTTCGCATGAAAGAATTAATGAAAGAAATGCTCGAGGTTGATTACTATCATTATGCCATCGATCCTGTTACACGCGAATTTACAGATGATAACATTACCATGTCGGTCAAAGCAGCTCAAAAAGCATTAATTAATGCAGGTTTAAAAGCTACTGACATTGATCTGATAGTTTACGGAAGTGCGCATCAGGATCAAATGCCAACAGCCTCGGTAAGAATTCAGGAAGCACTAGGAATTGAGCAATGTGGTGAACTATCAATACATGCAAATTGCACTTCGGCTTATAAAGCTCTGCTTATTGCAACTGATTTCATTAAATCGGGCAGATACAAAAATGCGCTGGTAATTTCCTCAAGTATGTCATCTTCAGAATTACGTGCAGAATATTACAATCAAGCATTGGTAAAAAAGGAAGAATTATTTCTGAGATATTTTTTAAGTGATGGTGCTGGAGCTTTAGTTTTACAAGCCACTGATAAAAAAGAAAATGGACTTTTTGTTGAAAATACATACATGGAATCAATTGGAGGCAAAAAGCCATCAGCAATGCTCAACCACCGGCCCGCTTATTGGATGAGTCCTAAAAAGGAATATGAATTAGGATATCATCATTTAAGTCAGATGTTTAATGAACAACTCAGAACTCATTTTCACGATGAAGATGGAAGTGTATTTATTAAAGGATTAAAAAGGATGCTTGATCTTTATCCTATAAATCTGAAAGAATTAAAGTTTTTCCAGGTCAACTTTCCATCTAAGCATATTTCAGAACTTATAATGGATGAGTGCCAGCAATTGGGTATTTCGCGAACTACATTATACACAAAAATGTCCAGCATGGGTTATGCAGGTCCACCCATGGCATTTATTTCAATAGATCGAATTTTACACGAAGAAAAATTGGAACAAAACCAATTGATTCTTAGCTTTGTAACTGAAGTTAGTAAATTTATGCAAGCAGGTTATGTACTAAAATTCTATTAGTTTGGCATGATTTGTGTTTTTGAAACATCTTATTTTTGGAAAAAAAATAAAGCTATAAACAGATTAACAATAAAACATTACAACTATGAAAAAAATTCTTACACTTATTTTATTAGCCTTGTTTATACAGGCTGGTTTTTCTCAGGAAACTGATGACGATATGAAAACCCTTTTCACAGGTAAAAACTTAAAATTCTCAGGTGGATTTATTAATCCAGAGTTAAAAGGAACCATTATTAACCCCGGTGACGGTAAAGAAGGTTATGGGTTTTTAATGGGAGGTCGATTGGGTTTTATTTTTAACGAAAAATATTCGATTGGTTTAGGCGGTTATGGATTAGTTACTGAACACACAACTCCTTATGGTACGGGAATACTTGATCCAAATTATGATCCTAATGCTAAAATAGGATTTGGTTATGGAGGATTAGTTTTTGAATATACAATCTTCAACAAAAAACTAATTCATTTTACTATTCCTGTATTAGTTGGTGGTGGTGTTGCATCGCTTTATAAAGATGTTGTTATTGATGAAGAAGAATGGACATGGGATGATTTCACTACTTATGAGAGTTCTGGATTTTTTGTAGTTGAACCAGGAGTTAATATCGAAGTAAATGTTACCAAATTTATGCGTTTTGATTTGGGTGCATCTTACCGATTAGTTCAATTTACCGAAATGGATTATTTAACAAACAAAGATCTTTCTAACCTATCTGTAAATGCTTCGCTAAAATTTGGAATTTTTGATAAAAAGAAAAAAGAAAAGAAAGTAACAAATTAGAAGATTTAAAAATACTCTCAAGAAAGCTGCTTATTTGGGCAGCTTTTCTTTTTTAAAAACTATTTACTATTTTAGTTTGTATTTTAATCTTAACGTACTATGAATAAAATTCAAAAAGTAGGCATTCTCGGAAGCGGCAAAATGGGATCCGATATTTTTAATTATTTAACAGACTATTCGTTTGATCTGATTTGGTTTACCATAGAAACTGACCAGATAAAATCATTAACGGAATCACTCGAAAAGAAAAACAAAAGACAACTTAAGCACGGCATAATCAATCAGGAGGTTTTTGATCAAAAAAGTAATTATAAAATAACCAACCAATTAACAGATTTATCTAATTGTGATCTTATTATTGAATCAGTCATTGAAGATCAAAGCGTAAAAGCCGAAATATTCAGAAAACTTGAAAATATAGTTAAACCATCCTGTCTGCTTGTATCTAATTCATCGTCGATACTCCCTTCACAGTATTCACAGGATTTAACAAGAAAAAACCGTGTTGCTGGAATGCATTTCTTTTATCCAATAGCAATTAAGAACATTACAGAACTTGTTTTTTCAGATGATACTGATGATTTAACCCGCGATTGCTTACGACTATTTCTTGAAACTATTAATCGTTTTTATATCGAACAAGATGAAAAAAATGCGTTTATTTTAAATCGATTTTTACTTGAAATTCAGATTAAGGCTTTTGAATTACAAAAAAAGCATCAAATTGCTTATAAAGAATTAGATGAAATAGCAAAATCAATCATCCCTGATTTTGGTTTATTCGAAATGATGGATCAGGTAGGTCATTATACCATGTATAATTCAATTTTGAACTACTCGTTAATGGATCAGGATAAACAAAAATACAAGCCATTGCTTACTGAACTTAACAATAAGATGGAGAACAAGGAATCAAAACCTGTTTCATTTTATAACCAAAATGAATTTAAAGAGACCATAAATAAAGAAACACAAAACATAATACAAAATATATTAAAGGATTATGCACAAGAAATACTGGTTAATTATTCGAATGGTTTTGTCATCAATATTTATTCGTTTAAGAAAGCCCTGAATGAGTTTTGTGGAATAATGTTGTAAAATAAGTATTTATACGAATATTCTTATTTAATTATTTCCATAATTTTACTATTTTTGCAACCGAACACACCGAAATTGTAAATGATTGATTGTTAAATGAGTAACAAGGTAGTTATAACTGGTTTTAATATGCTTAATGCATTAGGACTAGATTGGGAAGAAAGTTGGAACAACATTATAGAAGGAAAAAGCGGAGTAAAAAAGATAACCTTATTTGATGCTTCGAACAACCAAACAAAGATAGCCGCAGAGCTTCCATCAGCTTTTTCTGCAAAAGCAGAAGAAATCATTAAAAAAAGAATTTCAAAGCAAATGACACGCGCAACACAAATGTGTTATGTATGTGCTATTGAAGCTGTTGAGAAAAACAATATCGATTTCGAAAAACTTGATAAAAAAAGAATTGGAGTAATATTAGGTGTTGTAAATACAGGAGATTCATCCTCAGAACATGGCACTGATCCTAAGAATCTTATAATAAAACGCATGAATAATGCGATGTCGGCATGGATAGGAATGCGTTACAATATCGAAGGGCCAAACTTTACAACATCTTCAGCCTGCTCCTCCTCAGCATATGCTATTGCTATTGGTTTCGACATGATTAAATCGGGTCGTGCAGATATGATGATTGTAGGTGGAGCTGACTCAATTATAAATAAAGAAGAAATTGAAGGGTTTAATGAGCTTTATGCGCTTTCGGTAGCAAATGATGAACCTGAAAAAGCAAGTTGCCCATTCTCAAAAAACCGTGATGGTTTTGTAATTGGCGAAGGTGCTGGTATTATTATTCTTGAATCTGAAAAACATGCAAAAGCACGTGGAGCAAAAATATTTGCCGAATTTGCAGATTATGCCTTTACAAACGAATCGTATAATATAATGGCTCCAAAGCCTAATGGCGAAGGAATGGCCGATACAATTGAACTAGCTCTTAAAAATGCAGGAATTAAACCAGCAGAAGTTAATTATATCAATGCTCATGGAACATCAACCATGTTGAATGATATGTACGAAACTCTCGCTATAAAGAAAGTATTTGGTGAGATTGCATATAAAATTCCTATCTCTTCCACAAAATCAATGATCGGACACACAATTGGTGCAGCCGGAGCAATTGAAAGCGTTGTATGCATTTTATCTATTGTCAATGGTATTCTGCCCCCAACCATAAATCTTGATGAACCAGATCCGGAACTTGACCTCGATTATGTTCCAAATAAATCGAGAAAACAAAATGTAAATGTGGCTATTAGCAATTCATTTGCATTTGGAGGACATAATGTTACTCTGGTTTTTAAAAAATATGATTAAAGCAAATTATAAATAGAAATAGAAAGCAGGATAAAATTCCTGCTTTTGTTTTTTAATATGTGTTTACTATAAAGTAAGATAATTAAATGGCATGCCTTGAGCTTCTGAAATCATCTGGCCATCTTCGAGCATATCTTCATCATCATCAGGATAATACCAATTTACATCAATTTTAATTCCTGTCTGACTAATCTTTTTAAATTTGGTTAATAATTGATGGATAACCTTAGCTGATGAAGTGTTGAAGTAATCAAATTTAAACTCAATAGTTATATGATCGACCTGTTTGGGTTTAACCAAATTTTTCTCAAATTTGTCAATAAAATCGAATAATGGTCGGTAAAAATCAATCGCATTTTCTGGTTTAGAAACTTTTAAAAAGGTAAGTGTATTATTATCAATGTCGAAATTGATTTCGGGAGTAATAGCTGTAGATTCAATCTTTAATGAGTTCATGTATTACATGTAAGATTATGGTTTTATGTTGTAATTATAAGCAAAATATTTGAAAAACTATATAAAGATCACGTTAAATGTAAATAGATTTTAAATTAAGATACCCTAACGTTATATGTACATGTTTAATATGAAGAGCAATTGAATTTATTATTTTGTATAAATTACTTATCTTTAAAACAAAAAAAATATGAAAAAATTATTATTACTTGTTCTAAGTGTATTTATCCTATTTTCCTGCACAACCAAAAGGGAAGAACAACCTAAAATTATAAGTCAAATAATTCCTGATATTCAGCCAATAAATGAAGGGAATGTTAATTTTGACGACTATTTTGAAAATAAAACAATGCGTTTTGATTTTTTTCATACTGGCAATGCACAAACTGAGTATTTTGCAATTGACAAAATATTATCAGACGGACCATGGAGTGGAAGTTACAAGGTTTTAATCGACGAACTTGAATTAGGTCCATATTTTTATGAAGTAATAGAGAAGGAATCAAAAAAATTGCTGTATTCGAGAGGATTTGCCAATATTTTTGGTGAATGGCAAACTACTCCTGAAGCTGCAGAAGTTTGGGGTACATTCCATGAATCATTGCGATTTCCATGGCCTAAAATGTCAATAACACTGCTTATTAAAAAACGTGACGTAAACAATCAGTTTAAAACTATTTGGTTTACTGACATTGATCCTTCATCAAGACAAGTAAATCCAGCTGATATAAAACATACAGAGAAAACAGCAGTTATAGTTGAAAATGGTCCCGCACAAGAAAAACTAGATATTGTTATTCTGGGTGATGGATATTCTGTAAAGGAAATGGACAAGTTTAATAAAGATGCAAAACGATTAAGTGATGTGCTGCTTGGTGCTGAGCCCTTTAATAGTCGTAGAAATGATATAAACATACGATTAGTCGAAACCCCGGCGCAGGAGTCTGGTGTACACAAACCTCATCCGGGAGTATTTAAAAGAACTCCATTATCAGCGCATTATGGCAGTTTCGATTCAGAACGTTATGTATTGAGTTATGATAACAAAACAATTCGTAACGTTGCTTCAGCAGTTCCTTATGATTTTATGGTTATTCTTGTGAACGAAAGAACATATGGTGGTGGTGGCATATACAATCTGTATACCACTGTATCATCAGATAATAAATACTCAGATTATATAATGATTCATGAAATGGGGCATCATATGGCTGCATTAGCTGATGAATATTACACATCATCAATATCATACGAAGCTCCTCCAATTACGACAGAACCTTGGGAAACCAATATAACAGCATTATTAGATAAAAATAATCTGAAATGGAAAGACTTGGTTGATGAAAATACACCAATACCTACACCTTGGAACAAAGTTGAATTTGATAATTTTGGTTATCAGATACAACATGAAAGAGACAGTTTAAGAGCGGCAAAAGTTGAGGAAGAAGTAATGGAAGATTTGTTTTTGCGTCAATACAATAAAGAAAATGAATATTTTAGTAAAGAACAATACAAGGATGCAATAGGAGCATTTGAAGGAGCAGGTTATAACCAATATGGATTATATCGCTCACAGCTGGATTGTATTATGTACACCCGACATACTGTTTTCTGTAAAGTTTGTCAGATGAGTTTAAGTAATGTAATTGATCAGTATTCAAAATAAATTGAATAATAAAATCCGGACAAAAGTCCGGATTTTTTATTTGGGTTTAATGTGTATATGACAACCCAAAAAAAAAGTCACTTCGAGGGAGCCCGCATAGTCGACTGTTGCATTCTATAAAGATTGCTTCACTTCGTTCGCAATGAACAAAAGTATGGCTTTAAAAAAACCTCTTTTTTAAAAAAACACTTACCCGAATGACTGAAAGTCATGTGACAAAGATTATGAGTTAGTTCCTAAATTAATACTTGCCTATTCATATCGTAAACTTTCGACCGGGTTTTTCGATGCAACTCTAACACTTTGCCAGCTTACCGTTAATAAAGTAATTATAAACACCAAAACTCCTGATAGTGCAAAAATCCACCAGGAAAGTTGGGTTTTATAAACAAAGTTTTGCAGCCATTTTGTTGATATATAATAAGCTACCGGGCATGCAATAATGTAAGCTATTAAAACCCAGATAACAAACTCCCGGTTAATCATACTTACTATGTTTTTTGATGTTGCACCAAGAGTTTTGCGAATACCAATCTCTTTGGTTCGTTGTTCTGTTGCAAAAACACTTATTCCAAATAAACCAAGACATGAGATAAATATGGCAAGAATAGAAAAATAACAAAAAAGCTTACCCGACCTAACTTCTGAATAATAAAGCTTATCGAATCGTTGAGCAAGTGTTGAATACTCAAATGCTCTGTCGGTAACAATTTTTTTATATTCTGATTCTAAATAACTCAATACTTCTGCCATATGATCACCTTTTACTTTTATTAAAAGCTGATAAGTTGGTTCATTAAAAAATGCGGCTAACTTTATTTCTTCTGAGAAATGATGTGAATGAAAATTCTCAGTTACTCCAATTATTTCATAGGGCTTATCTCTATAAAAGATTCTTTTGCCTATAATATTTTCCTGCCCAATATATTCCGCGAATTTTTGATTAATAACAATGGATGAATTTTCGGAGCTTACATCATTAAAAAACCTACCCTTTTTGAGTTTCATTTTTAATGTATTTAGATAATCTGAATCAGAATTAATTCGTATTACTTTTAAATTATTAGAAGTATTCATATCATCCCACGACCATGAGTCGGGCCAACCTCCACCTATCGGATCGTTTCCATTTGTAACTGAAATTATATCTGTATTTCTAAGAATTTCTTGTTTAAATATTTTTACTTTATCTCCAAGAGCAGTTGAATTTATCATGATTACATTTTCTTTATCAAAGCCAAGATTCTTGGAGTAAATGAAGTTTATTTGCTTTAAAATTATACTTGAAAAGATGATAAGAATAATTGATATTATAAATTGAAGAATTACTAAAAATTTTCTTGGAGATAATCTCTTGTATTTGATTTTTAAATTATCCTTTGAAATAAGTCCTGAATGATGTGAGGTAATATATAAGTACGGATAATATGCCGAAATAAGACTAATGATTCCAATAATAGCAATTGTTACAAGTAAAAATTGTGGTTCAAAATAATGAATTCTGATATTTTTCCCGGTTAAATTGTTAAATATGGGACGAATAACTTCTACTAAAATAATAGCTATATAAAATGATATTAATGTAAAAATTGCTGCCTCAATTAAAAAGCTAAATTGTAATCTTTTACGACTTATACCTAGAATTTTCTTAATACCAATATCCTTAATTTTTTTGACAGATTGCGCTGTAACAAGGTTCATATAATTTATGCATGCAATAATTATTATCAATAAAGCAATTATTACCAGTATATAAATAAGTTTAAGATTACCATGATTTGGATTATTAAAGAATGTTAAACTTGAATTCAGATGAAGTTTTACGAATGGAAACAAATAGGAAGAATATTGATTCTTATTGAGAACATCTTGAAATATGGTAGAAACTTTTTTATTAATCAGATTTACATCAGCGTTTTTATTTAAAAGTACACAGGTAACATATATTGAAACATTCCAATTGTAGAGGTAATTCTTTTCTTCAAGCAAAAAAGGAATTACATAGTCGAATTTTATTGTTGAATTATTGGGAAAACTTTCATAAACTCCAGATATTGTAACAGTTTTAAAAACATCACCTGAGGCTTTAATTTTTAAAATCTCACCAATAGGATTTTTATCTCCAAAATATCTATTCGCCAAATTTTCTGAAATAACAATAGATTCAGGATTCATCAACGCTTTATTTTTGTCACCATGTATAAATCGTACATTAAAAATATCAAAGAAAGATGCATCTGCTGAAGCTCCTTTTTCTTTAAATACAATATTTTCTTTTTGTATTAAACCGCCTGTATAAAAATATTCGATTCGAACTGCTTTTTCGATTTCAGGTATATTATTTACAAGATAATCAGCCATTGGTGCAGGGCTTTCAACAAATTCGATACTATTTCCCTGATCGTCAGTATTTTTATTAACGAGCAAGTATATATTATTGGCAGTATCATAAAAACGATCGAAGCTTAATTCATCCCACACCCATAGCATGATAAGGATTGTGGCCATTAATCCTAACGATAATCCAAATACATTAATAAATGAAAAGAATTTATTTCTAAAAATATTCCGGAGTACTATTTTAAATTCATATAGGAACATAGTTCTTCTTTTTTAAAATTATTTAATTTTTACGTTTTTACATCCACTATTCGTAACGTAAACTTTCAACCGGATTTTGTGATGCTGCTTTGTAAGCTCTGTAAAATACCGACAAAGAAGAAATTACTATTGAAATTACTATTGAAATTGCAAATACCCACCATGATAACTTGGTTGCAAAAGCAAAATTCTGCAACCATTTAGAGATAATATAATATGATAGCGGTGTGGCAATTATCCCGGAAATTATAATTAGCTGAATAAACTCTTTCGAAAACAACGAAATAATATCTTTAATAGTAGCTCCATTTGCTTTACGAATTCCAATTTCTTTTGTACGTTGCTCTGCCATAAAACTTATTAGTCCAAATAAGCCTAAACAGGCAATAAAAATGCTAAATACAGCAAAGTATCCTAATATTTTTGTTAAGCGTTCTTCATTTTTATATTGAGCATCAAAAATATCATCAATAAAATTGTACTCAAATGGAAATATCGGCGACATTTCATTCCAGATTTGTTCAATCTGTTTAATGGTGTGTGGAATACCTTTAGAAGAGATTTTAATATTCACCGTATTATTTAGCTCTTCAAACGAAATAAATAATGGACCTATTTTGTTATGCTGAGACTGGAAATTAAAATCCTTAACTACTCCAATGCATTGCCATCTCCAGATTTTCTTTTCATAAATATTTTCCCAATTAAGATATTTGACTGCAGCTTCATTCAAAATATATTTCTTTTTGTTTATCTCAGGATTGGTTTTTGAAAATCCCTCTCCTTCAATAACTTTTATATTGTAAAGATCGAAAAACTCAGAATCAACATACAAGTGTCGCATATTAATTACCTGGTCATCAATTTTATCATATAAACCATTATGCACATTACCGGCAGTTCCATTACTATAACTGAAATCTTCAACTGTAGGGATCATTTTAATCCTCTCCTTAAATACGTTGGCTTCCTTTCGAATATCAGAGTTTATTTCAAGCACTAAAATATAATCCTTATTAATTCCCAAATCCATGTTGCGCCAATAGTTTAGTTGCTTGTAAACAAACAATGTTCCGGTAATCAGGGTGATTGTAATAATAAATTGAAATACCATTAATCCCTTTTTAAATAATCCAATACCTTTTGTTTTAGATATGGAACCTTTAATTGTTTCTAATGGAGAAAACCGGGTTAGATAAAAAGATGGATAGATGCCACTAATTAATCCAATAATTACAGCAAAAAATATCGAAATAATATTAAATGGATAAACATAAAACGATTTTAC
The DNA here is from genome assembly GCA_020049295.1 of Bacteroidota bacterium. GTDB lineage: Bacteria > Bacteroidota > Bacteroidia > Bacteroidales > UBA12077 > UBA12077. Next base: position 8,626 of record JAIFLC010000026.1, on the reverse strand, counting down.
ATGTAAGTTATATTGAAGCAGATTATTAAAAGTAGGAATAAATAGTTCGGCAATTATAAATCCTAAAAATAGAGCTGTAATACATACTAAAACCGTTTCTATCAGAAACTGAAAAATCAAATTTTTCCTGTGCGCACCTAATGTTTTGTATATTCCTACACTCAATGCACGTTTCGAAGATATTGATGTTGAAAGGTTAATATAATTAATCACCGCAATAATTATAATAATCAGAGCAATTGTTAAGAATAAATACACAATCTGCTTTTTCCCATGTTGAACATCACTATCATTAATACTATTATTAAAATATATATCAGAAAATTCCTGCAGATAAAACTCTGTAGGACGATTAAACCTTTCAACAATGTCCTTCTGAAGTTTTTTTTCAAATACATCTTTGTTTACATTTTCGTTAAGCATTAAAAACAATGCAAACGACCAATTCCCTTCTTCTTCCAAAACATTATAGTCAGGGAAACCCCACAAATATTTAATAGACGGAAAGTTTGCAATAACGTTATGCTTAAGACTTGAATTTGATGGATAATCTTCGAAAATACCTTCAATAACATAATCGACTGTATTCTCAAATCTTATTGTTTGGCCCAGAGGATCTGCTTCTCCAAAAATCTTTTTTGCAGTACTTTCAGAAATTATTAGTGATTGGTTCGTTCGGAGCAAATCTTCCCTATTGCTTCTAATCATTTTTATTGTGAACATTTCTAAGCTTGAAGAATCAAGAAAAGCAACATTTTCAATTTTGATTGTTTTCTTGTCACCATACTGAAAAACGCCGCCGAATTGCTTATAACGTGTAAAATATTTAATTTCTGGAAACTTATTCTTGATGTATTCGCCAAATTTAGCCGCGGTATATGTATGATTATCTTTTTTTTCGGCTAACCGATACAAATAATTTAGGTTTTTATGATACTTATCGACATTAAGCTCATTATAAACATACAATAGAATTAAAATAGCAATTGCGAAACTCAATGATAATCCGCTTAGATTTATGGCCGAGTAAAGCTTGCTATTTATTAATCTCTTAAATGATGTTTTAATATTTTGTATATTAATACTTTAACACTTCTAGTTTCATTTGAAAATTTGATCAATTGTTCAGAAACTGAACGATTGTTTTTAATAATTGAACAATAACATGTAATTTTAACTAAAATTGATTGTAAATCATACAAAATGAAAACCAAAGCTGGAAAGATTTTAGTTGTTGATGATAATGACTATGTTTTAAAAACAATTCATCAACTTTTAAAATACGAATGTGAAACAATACATACTTTAAAAAATCCGAATCAAATACATTCCATATTATCAAAAGAAGGCTATGATGTAATATTGTTAGATATGAATTTTAAAGCAGGGGTTAATACAGGAAATGAAGGTTTGTTTTGGTTAAGCGAAATATTAAAACTTGATGGTAATGCTTTGATAATAATGATAACCGCCTATGGTGATATTGAACTGGCTGTTAAAGCTATTAAAAATGGAGCAACAGATTTTATAACCAAACCCTGGGATGCAGAAAAGTTTATTACAACAGTTTTAAACGCAGTTAAAATAAGCCAATCAAAACGCAAAAATGAAATTCTTGAAATAAGGCAAGAGCAATTAAATAAGGATATTAATAAACCCTTCGAGAATTTTATTGGCACATCGGAAAAAATGAAAGAAGTTTTTTCATTAATCGATAAAGTATCTAAAACAGATGCAAATATTTTGATATTAGGTGAAAACGGAACCGGAAAAGAGCTTATTGCAAGAGAAATTCATAAAAGATCAGAACGGGCAAACGAAATTTTTATGACAGTTGATATTGCTTCAATGAGCGAGTCGATTATTGAAAGTGAGCTTTTTGGGTATGTTAAAGGAGCTTTTACTGATGCAAAAGAAGATCGAATTGGACGTTTTGAATCAGCTTCGGGAGGAACATTATTTCTTGATGAGATTGGCAATTTGCCATTATCAATGCAAACCAAGTTACTTACTGTTTTGCAAAACAGGATAATTTATAAAGTTGGAAGCTCAAAAGAAATTCCAATTGATGTAAGAATAATTTGCGCAACCAATAACAAAATTGAAAAAATGGTTGAACAGGGTCAGTTTAGAGAAGACTTGTTTTACAGGATAAATACAATACAAATTCAATCTCCACCCTTAAGAGAAAGAGGCTCCGATATTTTAGAACTAGCTCAATTTTATCTTGAAAAATTTGCTGATAAGTACAACAAGGGGAAATTAAAAATCTCTAAAGAAGCTCAAACAGAATTATTATATTATCCCTGGAAAGGGAATGTTCGGGAATTGATGCATACTGTGGAAAAAGCAGTCATTTTATCAGATAAACCAGAATTAACCAGTATCGATTTTTATTTAAAATCTGCGCAATCAAATAGAATTGAGAACAAATCGAATAAACTTGATGATGTTGAAAAGAGAATAATACTCGAAGTATTGGAAAAACATAAAGGGAACTTAACAAAAACAGCAAATGAGTTAGATATTTCTCGTACAACATTGTATTTAAAATTGAAGAAATATGATATTCAATAAGTTTTATATAAGTATTTTTTTAAGGATAATATTCATAGTATTAACCTGTATCTTGTTCGTGTATTTAATCCAAAGAGATGATTATTTATTTACTTCAGGATTTGTTGCATTCCTTATTATTGTGCAAACAGCCCTATTAATTAAATATGTTAATAGAACAAATAGAGAATTGGCTGAATTCTTGATTCATTTACAGCAAGGAGATACATCTGTTGTATTTACAAAAGAGAATATTGAGAAGACATTTAAAGGACTAAGAGATAGTTTTGAAAAAATAAATGTAGATGTTAAAAAGGTTATTGAAGAAAAAGAACAAAAAGAACATTATTTAAATTACGTAATAGATAACGTAAAAACAGGATTGATTGCTTTTAACGAATCGGGCAATATCGAATTTGCCAATAATCAAGCTAAAGTATTTTTAAATAAAAAAAACTACAGCTTATTGAACATACATAATTTAGATGATGAATTGATTGATATCTTTACGAATACAAACCCATCAGAATCGAAGATTATTAAGAAAACAATTAATAATGAGTTGTATTTTCTTTCTTTTTCTTCATCGGAATTTAAAATTGGGAGCAAGAGATTTAAATTGTTTTCTATACATGATGTAAAGCAGGAAATTGAAGCAAACGAAATAGAATCATGGCAAAAACTCACTCGTGTTTTAACACACGAAATGATGAATTCAATTACTCCAATAACATCTTTGGCTCATGCTATTAAGCGTTATTTAAAAGATGAGGATGGATTAAAAAGTCAAACTGAGATTAGTAATGAATTAATTTCTGATATTGTTGAAAATGCAGATATAATTGAAAACAGAGGGACAGGGTTATTAGAATTTATTGATAACTACCGAACAATAACCAAGCTACCAAAACCTAAATTTGAAACACTGGAAATATGTAAATTTTTAAAAAATTGTATTCAATTATTTGATAATGATATAAAATACAAGAATATAAAAATTAAATTAAATGTGATTCCAGAGAATCAAACTCTATTGGCTGATAAAGGCATGATTGAACAAGTAATTATCAACTTAATAAAGAATTCTATAGATGCACTAAATATTGCTGTCAACCCTAAAATTGACTTAATTTCGTTTATTGATGAAAACAAAAAAGTAAAGATTCAGGTAATTGATAATGGTACTGGCATTTCTCTAGATGCACTTGATAACATTTTTATTCCATTTTTTACAACAAAAGAAAAAGGCTCAGGTATTGGATTGAGCCTTTCGCGACAAATTATGCACTTACATGGTGGAATTATATCTGTAAAATCTGAACCAAATGTAGAAACAACGTTTACATTAACATTTTAGTTGGTCAAACTCAAAGAAATATTGAATAATCATTAATTTATCGATATATATTTTATCATCAACATATAATTTAACAATTTTCAAACCTTCTGGCAATGATTTGATATTTATGTTTTCCCCATTATAAACTATTTTCTGAAGAAGCATTATTCCTGACAAATCTAATATTTCAAATTTACAACCATCTATAGATTGGTAATTATATTTAAGAGTAATTACTCCACTAGTTGGATTTGGGAAAATCGAAAATTGATTTTGATCCAAGTCTTCAATATCTGTTGCATTCATTACATTTACAACAAATGCTGAACTAACTGATAAATAACCATCATTTGCTTTAACAGAGATATAAGTACTTCCATAATTACTTGAAGATATTGATAATAGAGTATCAAGTACTATATTGTAAATCACAATATTCTCAATAGAACTAGTTGCATTATAAACTAAAACATCATTATCAGGATCTTTAAAATAATCATTAAGATTTATATAATTAGTAGTTCCATTATACATGTTCATTGTAGGAATACTACTAACTACAAACGGCGCATAATTACCCTCTACATTTACATTTACAGTAAATACTGTACTAACTGATAAATAACCATCATTAGCTGTTACGGAAATTGTTGAATATCCATAATTATTTGCAGATAAGGATAAAAGAGAATCAATTACTATACTAGAAGAAACAATGTTTCCCCCAGAATTATAAACAGAATAATTTAAAATATCATTATCAGGATCATTAAAATAACTATTAAGATTTATATAAAAAGTATTTCCTAAAGGAAGATCCAAAGTTGGAATATTATTAACTAAATATGGTGCATAGTTAACTCTGCTAACTATAATTTTTACTGGTAATACAATTTGATTCTTTTGAGGATCATTACTATTAATTAATATATTTTTATAATAAGTTCCTTCTATCAAATTACTTGTATTAAAATCTAAATTTATGGTTTCGTATTCGTTATGATCTAAATTCCCTGAAGTTGGATTAATATTTTCAACACTAAAATCCTGATATATTAAAATTGCCATTTCATTTTCTAAATAATTTTCATTATAAGCGATTGATAATCCTAAAGTTCCATCTGAGTTTTCTATTCCAGTACTACAATAATAATTGTTTACAGTTTGATATTGAAGTTTAATAGAATTATCAGCTTTTAATATTATTTGGAAAGTATTGCCATTCATATTATTATACTGTATAATTACTTCTGATGCTGTAGCATAATAAAAGATATCGTCTCCATTAGGAAATAAATCATCCCAATATCCTGCAATTATATCATTTGGTGAACTTGAGTTAGGTAATTGTTGATAGTTATAGGATGTTACGTAGGTATTATTAAATGAAATAAATCCATTTGAACTTATATAGATTGTGTTTTTAACACTACCATAAAAAGTAAAATTAAAAGGTATTGTCTTGGTTGCATAACTATCATCAGATAATGATATTGTCTCTCCAATTGACGATATATCATTCCAATTGTATTCAACATTTTCAGAATTTAAATTTGATGCCCAAGTATATTCAGATGAACTATCGGAACCTAAGGCGATATTGTATTCCAAATTTCCTAAACCTAAATTTTTAATAATAAACGAAGAGCTACAATTATCACCCAAATTAGCAGATACATAGACAGTATCAGTACTAATATCAATTGTTGGTGATTCTTCAGCAATTCCAATCAACCTTAAATTAAGTGACGAATTTGTTGTAGCATCTGAAATAATGTTTATTACTTCGTTAAAACTTCCAGCAACTTGCGGATTAAAATCGATAATAACTGTTTCTGATTCTCCAGGTAGAATAATTTCTTGTATATCAGATTGAAGTTCAAAGTTAGCACTTGTAAAACTTGTTGGTAAAATATTAACTTGTTTAGTTCCTGTATTTGTTAAAACTAAATATTTTGATATTGTTTGTCCTGCATAAATTGTATCAAAATGCAACGTATCATTATTCATTTCTAGTTCAGGATAACCAATAACTGTTAAAGTTACGGGTACTCTACTTATTTCATTAGCTGGATCATTTGACTCAATATACAAATTACTATAATAAGTTCCATCGTACATTTCTGATGCATTAATATCTATGGTAACATCAATATTATTACCATTTAAAACAGAACCTGATTCAGGAGCATAATTTAACCAATCCCCACTTCCACCCGAATTGATTGATGATAAATAAAGAATACTACTATTAAAAGTAGCTGTATATAAAACATTATTGTGATTTTCAGTATTGTAATAATGTCCGGATGCTGGTATTGAAATAGTATCTATAATGTTTACATTGTTGTTTTCTAATTTAAACTTAATTATTGTGTTAGGATCACTATAACATATACCCCAGAATACATTAGTTGAACCTAGTATACTGCTTATTCCAGCAATGTTATATCCATTATTATTGTATGTATTTACAATTGTACCTGTATAATCAACTTCAAAAATTTCATTTGGTGATTCTAAGAGTTCAGAAACGATAAAATTGATTCCGTTAAATTCAATTGTGTTATAGCCACTTATTGGAGCACTAAACGAACCATATTGATTACCATCAAACGAATATGCATAAAAATTCCCTGTAGAATTACCGATCCAAATATACTGTCCATCATAAGTTATTCCGTAAGGCATAAAAGGAAGGGTAATACTATCCTCTACTTCGAATGTATTTAGATTATAAATAGTTAATGATTGGCTATCAAAGTTAAGAGATAATAATTTATTTCCAACGATTTCCAGACCTGTACAATACGGATGAAACGCAATTTCATCTATTACACTATTACTAACAATTGTTTCAGTATTAATGTTCTTTTGATTCAAATTAATATTATTCTTTCTCGTTTCATCAGCATAAAATCCAATTTCTAAAGTTTTTAATTTAGTAACAGTATAGTATTCTTTGGATATTGTATAATCCAACCTGTTTGCTCCAATATTTGCAATGTTAAGAGTAAGTTCTGTAGAATCCCCACTATTTATGGTAGTATATAATGAATCTGGATTAATAGAGATTCCAGGAGGAGTCAAACCAATACCAAACAAAAGGATACTATCCTGAGGTGAATCGGGATCATTGGATAATAATGTAATTTTTGCATCAAAATTATTTTCAGTATCAGGCGAAAAGGTAATAATTAGTGTATCTTTTGAACCTTCTTCAATATTCATAATTTCATCTGAAAGTGCATATATCCCTGAGTTTGAAGAAATATTAATATTTAATGGTAAAACTCCAATATTCTGAATAATTACCGTTTTATTTTGGCTAGTAGTTACGAATGTAGTATCAAAAGCCAGAGTATCTTTTTCAATTAAAATATCAGCTGCAGCTGTCACGTTAAGTCTTACTGGTATTATTTCTACTGGATTTATGGGATCGTTACTATTTATAGTAAAACTAGATGTATATTCTCCTCCATTAAGTCTATCAGCATTAAATGTTACCACTACTTTTGCTGAATCTCCAGCATTAAGAACACCATCACTAATTGAAGTTGAAACCCATTCTTGACCATTAATTTTTAATTGAACCTGATTAAGTTGTTCTCCATAACCTGGGTCTACTTCTGCACTATTAATAATTGACACATTTATTTGATTATCAGATAACCAACTTTGAATATCAGTTCCGTTAAACGAATATGTTTTGATATAATCAGTACCATCTGAAAATGAAACATCATTTATTTGGCCCAAATTGGTTCCATCAACTGATAAAGTAGCATATTCACCAGTAGAAGTATAATCTCCATTAAGAGTAACAATTAAGTGTAACGAATCAATATTTTCATTTAAATTAATAAAGCTGTGATAAGTTGTTTCACCTGAAGTAGTGTAGTGTTTTATACTTGTTGAATCGTATGGATTATTTTCACCAATTATATTAAAGTACAAATTACTTCCTCCAGCATAATTACTAATATAAAAATTTCTTGTTAATGTATCTCCTGTGTGCAAGTTTGCTTCTAAAGAATCCACAGATATTGAAATTATTGGAGGTAATAAAGCCTCAGCAAATAATTCTATATACTTAATACTATCAACAAAACTGTTAGAAATTATTTCAATTGAATCAGTAAATTCTCCTTCAGTTAAAGATAAAAATGTAAAAATAAATTGTTCTTTTTCACCAGGACCGAGAATGCTATCATTTAGCGAGCAATTAAATTCGGCTTGATTCCAAGTTATTGATTTTATTATAAGAGTATCTGATCCAATATTTTCTATATAAATACTGTCTATTATTTCCTGATTAACAAATACACTATCAATAATTACTGAATCTTTTTCTGCTTTAATTTCTGGTGCACCTATTACTTTTAAAGAAACAGGTATAATAAAATTGTCTGTAATAGGATCGTTACTTTCAATTTCTATATTAGCATTATAATCACCGCCGTTTAGACCGGATGCATTTAAATTTACTTTAATTTCCTGAGTTGAACCAGTTGTTAATGTTCCAGAACTTATTTCTGTATTTACCCATGATTCTTCTACTCCCAATAAATAGGTGATTTGATTTTCGATTAACTCAACAATATCTAATTTACCATCACTATCATTATCACCATTAAAATTTGAAGCTTGAAATGCATTGAAAAAACTATTTTTGGAATCATTTAATACAATTGCTCCATTATTTGGATATCCATTAAATGATGCTAAACA
>JAIFLC010000001.1 GCA_020049295.1 Bacteroidota bacterium | reverse complement strand
CCAATTACCTGCCAGTTGTATGGATGGTCTTTTGGATAAATAGCTTTTGATAATACATCGCTTGTGTGTCCATAAGGCCTATTATCAACCATTTGTCTTTTTTCGTTCTGAACAACATTTTGTTGTATAGCAAACGATTTTTTGGTTACTGTATTAATCATATAACCCATTCTGTCAGCTTCCATCCAAAGTATCATTTCTAATGCATTTTTAGGAACAACCTCATAATAAGTTGTAGCATCATTTCCTGTACCACCATTCAAGGTTCCGCCAGCATTCTGAATTAATTTAAAAAACTGATCTTCACCAACGTTTTCTGAACGTTGAAACATCATATGTTCAAAAAGGTGAGCAAACCCTGTACGACCAGGTACTTCGCGATTTGAACCAACATGATACTGAACTGCAAATGCAACAATTGGATCAGATTTATCAACATGTAAAATTACATCCAAGCCATTGGCCAGTGTATATTTTTCATAACTGATGTTAAGTTCATCGGCTTTTTTATTACATGAAAAAAGCATCAATAAACCAATTGAGACAAAAAGAAAAGAAAATTTTTTCATACTTTTTAGGTTTATAAAATTTTAAATTTGTTGGATTAAAACTATTTAGATTATTGAAAAACGATAAAGTTTAATATTAAGTATGTTGTATTATTCATTATTTTTTGAATGACCTTTTCAATGGATCAAGCAGATATTCGAGACCATTGAGTCTTATCTCAAACATTGTAGCTAATAAAACGCCTATTTTACCTTGCGGAAATCCTTTTTGACGAAACCAAACAAGGTAATTTTCAGGCAAATTACAAATCAGTATTCCTTGATACTTACCAAAAGGCATTTTTATCGTTACCAGTTCTTTTAGGATATTTGAATTGAATAATAATTCCTGATTTTCCTGCATCCAATTAAATTAAAAGTATTCAATCAAAAGTAAGCCTTTTAATTGAATTTGTGATACTCCATATCATTAAAAGAAAACCCAAGAACTAATAACTGCAAAATAAAAAGGCTGTCTTTTTTATTTTAGACAGCCTTAAAAAGCAATTTTTTATGCACTATTTTTTTCTGACACAACGAACCTGTCTTTTTGCCCCGGCTGAAGTATCAAACTTTTTACCATTTTCAAAATTAAAATCATAGATTGAATTTCCACCCTTTGGTGTTGATGACCAGTACCATGATCCAAGCATACTAAGTGCTATTTTATTATTATATAAAAATTCCAACTCATTTATTGCTGGCAAGTACCAATCGCTATAACCAAATGATGTAGCGCTTTCACAAGCATTTTTAGCTTCTTCCCATTTAAAGTTACCTTGTAAATCTTCTGGCATTACTTGGTAATCGACGCCATAAAGACTAAAACCCCAAACACCATTTTCATCCGCAAGATTAATAACTCCATTACTTTGAACGCACCTTGCAAATGATTTAGCTTTTGCAGCTGCAGGTTCCAATTTATCTGCATCAAAAGCTTGTCTAAAGTAGTTGTCACCTTTTTCAACAGAAGATGACCAGTACCAATATTTTTGAATATTTGTCAATAATGTTCTATTTGCAAACATTCTGGAAATTTCCAATTTATCCGGTAATCGCCAGTCTTCTAAACCATATGCTTTGCTTTCCAAACAAGCATTATTTGCTTCCATCCAGGTAATTTTCTGAGTATTAATATCAATTGGCATAACCAATAAGCTCAATCCCATAACATTTAATTCGATAAGTTCTCCTGTATCCGAATGATTTACTTTGGCAACAACTGGCTTTTTAACTGTAGTTTTTGTAGTTGTACTTTTTGAGGGTGTACCCGTTCCCGATTGCTGTAACATTAATCTTGAAACAGAAGAAACCACTGAGAATAAATCAGTTAATCCATTTTGTGTAATTCCGGTATTTTGTCGTTCTATTTTTGCCGTTTTTACGTCTACCATTTTACATGAGATGTAATAGTTATCTCCAATAGGTGAAATTGTTGCATAACAAACATAGTTAGCGCCCATTTTCTTACCTAATTCGCCAATTTGTCCATCATCAACATGCCCTGTCATCTGAAAACTACTTTCGGCAAGAACTTTATTAATTAATTCACGCTCCAAAACTGTAAATCCTAATGTATTAACAATCGAGTTACTAAGTTCTTCGCGAATCATCATTTTTAAGTTTGCTGGGACATCACCCGCAGGATCAAAGACCGCTACCTTTTTTTCTTCTTGTGCATTGGCAAAACCAAGTGTCAAGAATATAAGTAGTAAAAGTATAACATAATTTTTGCTCATATTTTAAACTATTTAATTATTTATCCAGATTAAAATTTTTTCGGAAATTTGTTTGCTTATTTCGTCGAATCCCTTTTTTGCAGCAGCGGCATATGATTTACCATGTGCACCTTTTTGTGAAAATACATTTTGATATACGTGTTTATCAGATGGAGCTTTAAAAAGTTTTACTTCAGCATCAGCATAACTAAAATAAATATCATCTTTATGATTATATTCGCGTGATGCTGCAGTTATCTGTATTTTCCAGTCTGCATTTTCTTCAATTGTAGTAAAATTACATCCATTTTCTGCCAATATTGCTTTCAAATTATTTTCGATAGCATTTGTTTTTTCACCAAATAAATCTTCAATAGTAACCATATATACAATTACACCTTGAGTTAAGCGAACATTTGCTTGTGCAACATCATTATATAATTTCATAGTATGCTGCATCTTCAGATCGTCATCAGTAATATTTTTATCGATTGCAGTTAAAATACCCTGAGCTTTAGTTATTTCATTAAAAATTGGTAGTGTTTTATTAAATTCATTTTTTGCCTTTACCTTTTCTCTATTACTCTCTAATTCATTCGCAGTACTTATAATTCCTTCGATTTGTTGGATCTGCATATTTAAATTTGCTTTATAATAGCCAATAATTTCATATTTGTTGGCATATGCAAATCCATATATCATATTACTTTTTACAAAGCTTTCAATCCGAATTCCATTTAATTCAAGATTAGTGGAAATTTTAATATCTGAAGTAAATTTTTCGTTAACTGACTCTTTGCCTTTTTCCAATACACTCTGACTATAGCTATCGCTAACACTTTGCACTGAGGCTAGTATACTTTCAGATAGATTTGCCCGAGCCATATTTTTGACACGTTCTGTAGCTTCGGCAATCGATTCGTTTTTATTTTTTTCATCCTGAACAAAACCAGTAATATAAACATTCGAAGGATATTGTTCTGTTCTCCATGAATCTTTTAACCATGCAGGATCATTTTGGGATTTGGCTATATTAAATGAACTAATAAAAATCAGTAAAAAAGCATATTTAATAAGACTTGGAGAGATTTGAGATTTCATATATTACTAAATTTACATGCGAAATATACAATAAATATACCAAAAATATTAACGCATTTATTATTTTATATTCACGAATTGACCAATAGTATAATTTTATAGATCTAAAGAATAAATGTTTAGTTATAAATAAAAACAAAACCAATAACTACAAAACTATTTTTAACAAATACTGGTTTTTAAACTGAATTAGAAACACTCAAGAGAAAGAAATGTTTGAATTACATGTTATTTTCATGTGTTTATAATTTATTATTATTGGTCACATGGAATGTCCATGATATTAAATTATAATCATTTCGATTGGTGTTTGTAAATCATGGACATTTCATATTACTTATTATGAACTCATTTTAAAAAGAACAATTATTAGTATATAGAAATTGAATACAAAAAAAATGCAACCAGGTTGGCTGCATTTTTCAACGAAAATATTCGTTAAATTTCTTTTAAACTTTTTTCTCAAATCTTGAAAAGTAGCGATGTTTAGCTTTTTTCGGATCAGATCCATTTTCAATATAAATAGTAGTTTTGTGATCAATAACTACTGCTTGCATTTTTGATAAATCTGGTGATTTAAATACAACTTGTTTCTTTTCATACATGGCCATACTCTGTTTCCTTTCAATTTGTATATATATAAAACTCAAATAATTTAACGTTAAAATGAATTGTATTTAATATTATAATACTTTCATTTGACCTGCTTTTACTTATTTACAGGAACTTTTATAGAGGTTGTTTTAATTTATTTAGAAAAGTTTTTGAACTAAAAATCTAAATGACAAGCACTTACCAGAAAAGCTTAGTTAGCAAAGATAAGTAAAATAAACCACAAATCAATGATTTTAATAATTAATAATCAATATATTAATTATTCAGCATGTTTTGGGCTGTCTATAAACGATTTGTGCAATATCAAAAAAGACTAATACTTGAATTTATAAACAATTTTGTGGTCGTAGATTTTTCCTGGAAACAGAACAGCAGTTGGAAAATTTACATGATTTGGGGCATCAGGAAAATTTTGTGGCTCGAGAGCAACGCCATCACCAGCAATAAGTGGAAAGCCATTTTTGCCGATCATTTTTTCATTAAAATGCTGTGCAGTATAAATCTGAATACCTGGTTGTGTTGTATATATACTCAAACTCCTACCGCTTTCTTGGTGATACAATGATGCTGCTTCAATTAATTCATCTGTATTTCGTTCCAATACAAAATTATGATCTAATCCACACTGGTGGTTTTGAGCCAATGTTTTACTAATTAATTTGGGAATCCGAAAATCGAAGCCAGCATTTTCAACATGTTCTATTTCTCCTGTGGGAATATGATCCGGTTTAGCTGGTGTGTAATACTTTGCATTAATAAATAAGTAATGATCCAGTACTGTTCCTTTGCCTTTTAAATTAAAATAAGGATGACTTGATAAATTTATTATTGTTGGTTTGTCGGTTGTTGCAGTAAAATGAATATGAAATTCATCATCATCTGTTAAGGCATACGTTACATTTACTAGGCAATTTCCCGGATATCCCTCTACTCCGTCTTTGCTTAAATAGCTTAATAAAAACGACGATTCATACCCTATACTTTTGATAGATTTAATATCCCAAACAACCGAATTAAATCCAATAAATCCGCCATGAATATGATTTACATCCTCATTTTTTGATAATTGATACGTTTTATTATGGATAGAAAAAGCTCCATTTGCAATTCTATTAGCATATCGACCACAGATAGCACCCAAATAATTATCTTGCAAAAGATAACGGTCTTTATCAGAAGGTCCTACAATAATATCAATCAAATCATTTTTGACTGGTAATTTTATTGAATAAATACGTCCACCAATGTTACAAAACTCCACCTCAAGCCCATTTCTGTTTTTAAGTTTAAACCATTTATTCATTGGAGGACTGTTTTTGCTAATTTCTATTTTTGCTTATTTCTTCTTCATCTCTTTATACAGATCACTTAAATTTTTTATTGCTTCAAAATTAACATCAGCCCAATAATAGAGGAATCCCATGCCATCAGATTTTATTAAGTAGTGAGTTATTAAAATGGGTTTAAGATCGTTTATACCAAAAAAGGCTACAGCAACTTTTCCTCGTTTAATTGTTTTTGAGCAGTTCTCACTAATAATAACCATTCCAATGTGATCCTTATAAATACTTTGGTCGATGTTTAACTTCACAATCATTTCGGCAATGGTTTCGTCTGAAATAGCGTAATCTACATTGTCGGTATGTACTTTTTGCCAATCAACTGAGGCATTAATTGCAGTAACATACGAAAGATCCAATTTAACTTCATCGCGTTTTAGATTCTTTCTGATTAATTCCTGCGACGATTTGGGTTTAAATAAATTATTCACATCGACAAATAATCTTAAAATGTCGGACTTATTTTCGAACTCTTCTGCTTTAGTGAATTGTGCTAGTGAGTAATCAGCACCAAAAAAAACTACGGGTACATTCTTATTAAAAATATCTTCTTTTGTTTGTGCTGAACTTAAGAACGACATTACAACAAATAAACAAACAAATAGCTTTTTCATAGGATTAAAATTAAGGATTAAATTATTTATTTTTTTGAAAATCAATAGATCAACTTTATATAAACGTAAAAACTTTTTCTTATAAATATAAAATACACGGATGTTGGCTACTGAGACATCTAGTTTTAAATGTTTAAACTAATTGACAAATAACCACTGAATCTCGTTGTTTTATGACTAGGTGTTAGCCACCTGTTTTACCTCGATATTACCCCATGTCCGATTGTACGAAGCCACAACTGCAACTTGAGTATTTGGTGCACAGTTTAAACTTAGAATTGTTGAACTACGAGTGATTGTAATGAAAAAGGTAACAAAACTACTTGCTTTTAGTATTGTTTGGATTGTGTGCTTACCTGAAGACACTTTTATTATTTCAGATCCACCAAGCGGTATCGGCTTTAGAGGCCTACCATCCAATAGAAAAGTGATGCTCTTTAAACCTATAACTCCTTTTATATTATCTAGTGTGAGTTTTATTGAAGCTGATTCGGACAAATTGTTTTTTTCTTCCATAGTTGTTATTGCTATTATTTTACATTCTACTTTTTTGGCTTTTCGGCACTGCCCCGTTTTTAGTGGTTTCTGGTCTCCACCTAATTTTGTTTATCGTGAATGGTATTCAAGAAGTATTAAAGTTAAACAAATTTGTTAATTAACAATTACTTGCTTTGAGCTAAGAGTAGGAAGTAAATGTATTCATTAGCTGGGTCAGCAATCTTATTTTTAAAAAATATTGATTTTACTATTTTCTTATTATTTCATCTTGATGTTTTTCTGAATAAAGTTTTAAAAATCTAAAGCAAGTTACATCTGTCCCCGATTTCCATAATTCATCATTGTTATAATCCTGCATCAGTTCAGCATCTTTTGAAATGTATTTTTTTAATTTCTTTTTATTAAGCTCTAAAAGCTCGCCAGTATTAAAATCAATTGCCAAAATTCCGTATGTTAAGCCACCGCCACTTCTATAAGCTAATCTAAAATAACAATATCTACCAATAAATAGAATTTTGTAAAATTTGGAATAGGGCTTAAATATTACCTTTCCTGAAGAAACACTCGTTTCTCTATTAATAAAAACATTCGTGCCATCACAAAATCCCCAAACTGTTCCTATTTCATTCGTTTTTTC
This sequence comes from Bacteroidota bacterium, assembly GCA_020049295.1. Taxonomy (GTDB): domain Bacteria; phylum Bacteroidota; class Bacteroidia; order Bacteroidales; family UBA12077; genus UBA12077. The sequence goes on along the minus strand of JAIFLC010000001.1, from coordinate 7,266 downwards.
CTTATCTATATTCAACGTATAAGCGGTATCTCTATTCGTATAGGTGGCAGTTTGCATTAAATTAGTATAAAGAATTATTTCTTCTTGTATGTCATAATCTAAAGGAATAGAAGGCGAATTGAACTTGAATTCCTGATATGTTTTATAAATTCCCTTTTTCAAATTAGGAATATCATCAACAAGTAGGTTTTGAGTATATGCTACTTGCATTATAATGCAAGAACAAAATAGAATCATCCATTTTTTCATAGTCTATAATCTTATATTAGTATTTTCAAATAATAGGGATTTATTCATTGACTTTATCCTATATTAAGTAACAATCTATCAATCTTAAACTCCTATTATTAGGGTATTTCTGCATCTAATTATTTGCTTGTTTTTAATTGAAACAATAAAGTTAAACAAATAATACCAAAAGTCAATTTAACAATTAACAATTTTCAAACAACAGTTTACAAGATAACTGATAAAAGAAAAAGTAGAAAGTTAAAAGGATTCAGAAGTCAGGTTGCAGGATTCAAGATTCAATTCAATGAACAATTAGCTATGGTCTATAGACTGTGGTCTTTTTTAAGATAAAATAAAAAGCTTGCCTGCCATGGCAGGATAAAAGTTGAAAGTATTCAGAATATAGGATTGAGTTTAGCATTTTAACAATTAAACAAATAAACAATTTATCAGTTTAACAGTTTATTAAGGTTAAAACATTCCGTTTTCATTCACACAATCTTCGGGAACTGCTTGTCCGAAATCCCATAATTCAACAATTTGATCGACTTCGAAACGAAAAATATGCATAACGGCCATATCAATTCCAAATTGACTTTGTATAATACGTGAATGAGCAGCAACCAAATCACCATCGTGCAAAATTCGCTGAATTTCAAATATTTTGTTGGGAACCTCCTCTGCCGATTCTTCCATTGCAGTTATTATGGTTTCTGTATCGCCCTTAAAATATGCATTGTGATGTTTAAAAGATTTTCCAACATATAAATTAAATGCTTCTCGTGATTTTCCTTGTACAGCAAGCATTAAAAAGTCACGAACAATTTCTTTTTTTGTTGACATAGTTTTTCTTGAAAAAGAGAATGTCCAAAAAGCAAAAATAAGTATCATTACAATGAAGAACGAAGAAGTAATTTTTAGATAATATGTATGCTAAACTATAAAGATTCCTTCACTTCGTCGGAATAACTACTTTCTGGACACTCTCAGTATAATTATTTAAATAGCGAAGCTATTTTAGAAAAGCCTTCTTTAAAAGAATCTGATGCAGATGAGAATGCAGTTTTAACTTCTTCCCAATTTTCTTCTGATGAATTCACTAGCTTCTCGTACTTTTCTGCTAATTCCATTTTTTTCAACATTAGTTCAGCAATTTTTTCTTCATATTCGGCTTTTGCTGCACCAACAGCTTTGTCTTTTTTTGCTTCAAACTCATCAATTTTTGCAAAGATATCATCGATACTTTGCTTTGCTTTATTTTTAAAATTTTCTTTGTCCATTTCTTTAAATGTTTAAGTTAATAATATCTATTCGTAAGGATTTACAATTTTAGCTCTAAAAATTTGTTGTGAGTAAAATTAATAAAAAATACTCTTATTTTTTATTAACGAAATTGTTGAATTTATGGGTTTGCTTTCGTGTATTTGTTCATTAGAAAATACTGAGCTAGCTGGCATGTATATGAAAACTGATTTAAACCTTTACCTTTGCCACCGAATTAATGGGTTACAATTCTAATTCTGTGAGAAAAGAAATTGAAATTTTAGCACCTGGCGGTGATGTTGATTCCATAAAAGCTGCAATTCTTGCCGGAGCAAATGCAGTTTATTGTGGTTTAAATAAATTTAATGCAAGAAATAGTGCAGCTAATATTAGCTTCGATGATTTACAAGGGGTTTTAAGACTTGCTCATAAAAATAACTGCCAAGTTTTCCTTACTCTGAATATCATTTTTGTTGAAAGTGAAATACCTGCTCTTTTCTCCTTATTGAATAAATTAGTTAATACCAGTATCGATGGAATTATTGTTCAGGATTTAGGATTGCTTTATCTCTTAACAAACTATTTCAAAGGGCTTAAAATACATGTTTCCACTCAGCTTACAACCCACAATAAAGGTCAGATTGAGTTTTTAAGTATGCTGAATGCTTCTCGTGTTAACTTATCGAGAGAGTTGAATCTTGATGAGATAAAATCATTAACATCAGTTGCACACAAAAATAATATCTTAACTGAAGTATTTGTTCATGGTTCGTACTGTATCTCTTTTTCGGGGATTTGTTACATGAGTTCGTTACAAGGTGGCAACTCAGGAAACCGTGGCCGATGCAGTCAACCATGCAGAGACAAATATAAAACTACTGCTGCAGGAAAAGATTATCCACTCAACATGAAAGACAATTCAGCATTTTTTGATCTTAAAGAATTGTCGGATGCTGAAGTAGATTCAATAAAGATTGAAGGCCGAATAAAAAAGTTCGATTACGTTTATACAGTTGTAAATGCATTTAGGAAGCAACTCCAAAGCTTATATAAACTGAACAAACTAAACACTGACAATACCGAATTGTATAAAGTCTTTAACAGGGATTTTTCTAACTCATTCTTAAAAGGTAATATTCATAAAGATATGTTTATCGATAATCCGCGTGATCACTCAATTAAACATTTATCTGAAATAAACGATTATTCTTCTGAAAGCGAATTAGAGAAAGATCATCTGGCACTTTACAATGAAAAAGAAAAAAGTAAAGCGGCAATTAACCATGAAATAAATCAATTAAGTATTGAAAAAGCTCCATTGATAATAAGCATATCGGGTGAATGCGGAACAGCGTTAAAAGTATCAGTAATTACACCTGAAACATCATTTGATGTGTTTTCTGAAAGTAATCTTATAAATTCTGGTACTCAAGCTTTAGATTATGATATGATATTCAAAAGGTTGAAAGCAATAAATGATACTGAATATTTTATTAAGAATATCAACATCGAAAATCTTCAAAAGAATTTATATATCCCATTTAATAAGCTTACATCAATAAAAAAGAAAATTTTATATCTCCTGAATAATTCAAAAGAATTTGTTGATCCAATTGAAGTTCCTGTATTGATAAAACAAAGTAAAACCGAGATTAAGCCAACTCTTTCTGTATTAATATCATCACCAGAAGATTTAAACATTTGTACTAAGAAAAATGCAACTCTGTATTTTCAACTACCAGATTGCATAAATAAAAGAAGTATTGAGTTAGTCACTCTGTTTAAAAAAAATGAAAATCTTATTCCTTGGTTTCCATCTATTTTAATAGGCGAAGCTTATTCAGCTGCATTAGAATTTCTTCAAGAAATAAAGCCAAAACTTATAGTTACAAACAATACCGGAATAGCTTATGAAGCATTTAAAAATAGTATTCCATGGATTGCAGGTCCTTATCTCAATACTGCAAACTCATACAGCCTTTTAGCATTAAAAGAAAATTTTTACTGTACCGGCTCATTTATTTCTAACGAACTTAATAAAGAACAGATTCAACGAATTAAAAAACCTGATGATTTTAACCTGTACTTTAGCATCTATCATCCTATTTTACTAATGACAAGCAGACAATGCTTGTTTCATCAGATTACAGGATGTGAAAAGGATAGAATTGATGAAAACTGTATTCAGGATTGTGAAAAATTGGCATCGATTACTAATTTAAAAAACCACTCTTTTGTAATTGAAAAATCAAAAGGAAACTATCATAAAATCTACAACGAAACAAATCTTTTAAATACAGATATAGTAAAAGATATCCCAAACATTTTTACCAGTTTTTTAATTGATTTAAGAGATATTAAAACCGAAACCAAAATTGGGGTTGATAAATCAAAAATTATTTCTCATTTTGAAAATCTTCTAAATGGAAATCCTGTTTCAAAAAATGAAATTAACCAAATTATTCATCCTACAACGAACTCTCAATATAAGATAGGTATCTAAAATAAAAATTAAACGTTTTATCCAATAATTTAATTAAAACAAAATTATATGAAACGTTTAACATTTAATAATCGTGCTTGCGAAGCAGTACCTGAATACGCAGAAATCTGCAAAACATTAACCCGCAAGTTTTTAGTTGCCGGAAAAAGTAATTCATGCGTTATGAACTACATAAGGCAAATAAGTAAATTAGTTTTATTTTATAATCGATCGCCATTAGAATTAACAACTGAAGAGGTTGAAGATTATATGGTACAAATTCGAATAAATGACTCACCCAGTTTAAGCAGTTTTAAACATTTAGTACATGGATTGCGACATACATATAAAATATATGACAAACATGAACTGCATGTTATTTTACCAAGCATAAAACGTACAAAAATGTTGCCTGTAGTTTTATCAAAGGAAGAAGTTCGACTTTTATTGAAAACACCACAAAACATAAAATATCGGGTATTATTAGGTACTATTTACGATTCAGGGTTAAGAATTAGTGAAGTAAGAAAGCTTCAAATTTCTGATGTTGATTTTGATAGAAAAGAAATACATGTTCGACAATCGAAATGCAAAAAAGATCGTTACGTTCCTATATCAGACATGCTGGTAAGAGGATTAAAACAATATATTTTGATTTACAAACCGGTTTTTTATCTTTTTAATGGAAAAAATGATGGTTACCCAATGAGTTTAGTAAATATCCGGCATATTTTACGAAAGACATTAGAAAAATGCAATATCACTAAAAAAGCCTGTATTCATAGTCTCAGGCATAGTTATGCCACACATTTGCTTGAGGATGGAATAGATTTATTTAGTCTTAGAAATCAGTTAGGACATTCCGATATAAAAAATACGATGGTGTATATCCATATTGCTCAGGTAACATCAAAACCGGGGTTTAGTCCTTTAAAAACACTTTATAGAAAAGAAAATTTTATGAATGATTTATATTAAAACTTAACAACTTATTTATGGCAGTCATTCCGAACTAGTTTCGGAATCTGCCAAAAAATTTCTTTTATACTCTTTTATCTCTTCATCAGTAAACCAACCTCTAGCCAAATCAACTAATGTTGGGTTTTCTTCTTTTATCAAACTCCATTTCCAGTCGCTATGCCAGTTTTTTAATTGTTTTTCTCTATTTATTGCTCTCATCATTCCATCAATTTTTTCCCAATAAAGCAAATCAAAAAGGTTGTATTTTGATGTAAAAACCGAACCACAAGCTGCTTTATGTTCAAGAACCCGACGTTCAATATTATTAGTAACACCAATATATAGGGTTGTTCTGTTTTTATTCGACATGATGTAGACAAATCCTTGTTTCATATATCGTATATAATAACAGACACTGAAACGAGTTCAGTGTAACTGTTACTTTTTATTATATTTACTTTCCTATGCAGAAAGTAATTATTTATTTTATATAACTGTATTACTGATTATTACGAAAATATAAATTTGAAAATAGTGTAAAATAGTTGTAAATAAAAATCTACAATTTTAACCTCTCAGCTCTTTTCTGAATTAATTCTTTATATGATTCTTTTAAATCAGCCGAAAGGAAAGAAAAATCAACGAAATTTAGCACATTGTCCATTTGTTTTGAGAATTTATTTAAAGAATTCTGAACTTGCTTTTCTGTAAGCTTTAATCTTTCGCCAAATACATAAAAATCGTTCAATTTAAAATTCCTTTTCCTACCATTTAACATTAAAGCCATCTCTTCGTTATCATCTTTTTCAGGAATTACAAGCCTTGTTGAAAGCAAATCATAAGACGGTGACAAACCTGTCATTCCATTTCGGTAATCCAGAAGGGAGAAATTCTTTAAATGCATATCTGAATTTCCTGTTAAAAAAGAAAATACTGTAACTTCAAAAAATGTCAAGGCATCCAATAACGGATTTGATGAATATTTAAGAATTAATTTCCCAACCTGCTCCATAGATGCCTTATATTTGTCTTCGGTAAGCCGTTCTGATAACTGACAAAAATCTTCCATATGTAATTTCCCTTTTTTATCACGGTCAACACGTTTGGTAATATAAGCCAGCTCTCCTGATTTCAATCTTATTAATGAATGTGGAACAACTACAATTTTGAATAATTCTGCCAAATGCATACTCAGATCCTCATTTTCAGGTAACTGAGAATAATTTGCTGTTGGTGGTTTTAATATATAATCTCCCCACAAACCAACTAATGTTAATTTGGAAGGTTTACCTCCTTTTTTATCTAAATGTAAAGACAACTTGGCCTGAACACCAGGAACCGTTACACTTGTACTTATAACTTTTTCTGCAAGCTTTGTCATTTCCGAAAAAGAATAATCTAATACCGGGGGTTCTTCAGTACCAAATAGTTTTTTACTACACCTTGGATGGAAATTCTTTACTCCTGAGTTATTTTCCTGATAACAATATAAACATTTGTTTCTCATTCTCCTTCATTTAAAACGTTTACACTAACAGCTCCAATGCAATCATTACAGCAGGTAAGCAGTAAACCCATACGATCATTTGCTTTAATTTTCCAGTGTTTTTGCGCAATATCTAATAACCAGCCTTCTGGTATTAATCCATCGAAAAAAGGAAACATTGTATTTGAAGTATAAGCTCCTTCTGATAAGGCTAATGTTTTACTTATTGCTTTAGATTCTGAATTATCCAGATACTTTGAATCATAAGTAAAGCGATAACCAGTTTCAGTTTCTTCAATAATACCACAAAACTGATCTTCATAATATACTTTTCCTTTTCTATTCATCGCTTAGCTTTTTAGATTCAACAGGTGATAATTCGTGTCCAAATAATGCCAAAACCTGGTTTACTTTATCCATCCGCAGGGATTCTTTCCCCTGCTCTAAATCACGAACAAATCTCAGTCCTACTCCTGCTTTTTCTGCAAGATCTTCTTGTGTTAACCCAAGAATCTTACGACGTTCTTTTACAAACTTTGCTAAATCCTTTTTCATAACTATACCTTATCGGGTATAAATTTAAATAATAATACAATATTATACCTTTTCGGGTATAAAAACAAATATTTTATTAAAAATTATATCAGATCGGGTATATTTTGGTGATTTGTGAATTGAAATTGGTAATTTGATTTAAATATTTATTTGCCCGATACAGAAAGTAATTATTTATTTTATATAACTGTATTACTGTTTATTACGAAAATGTAAATTTAAAAATAGTGTAAAATAGTTGTAAAAAATTTTAAGCTTTTTCTAATATTCCTACCAACACTTTTTCTAA
>JAIFLC010000040.1 GCA_020049295.1 Bacteroidota bacterium | reverse complement strand
TTAACGATACGCAGGGAGGTTGTGCTGATTTTACAAAAGCACTCGAACTAGGTGTTCAGCAAGCCCAGGAAATGCTAAATATGTATTGTACTTCATACAAAAAGTAAATGGCTATTAATAGTAAGAGTTTTCAAAAATAATGATTATGAAAAGGTTATTTATATTGGTTGGGTTGCTTGCAATAATTTCTTTGCCTCTATTTTCACAGGGAAATAAGCTTGATTCAGTTGCCGAGAAAAAGATAGACAAATATTTATACTATTTTTCGAATGATAAACCAGGTGCGGTTGTTACGGTAATGAAAAATGGCGAGATTATCTTTAATAAAGCCTACGGATTATCAAATACCGAAACTAAAGAAATGCTTACAACAGATAAGGCATTTAATCTTAACGAACTTTCAAAAGCCTTTACCTCATTAGCAATAATGAAGTTTGTTGAGAAAAGGAAACTCAATTTAGATCAGACACTTACAGATGTTTTTAGCGATTTTCCCGAATATGGCAGATCAATAAAAGTTAGGCATCTTTTAAGCCATACTTCAGGATTAAAACCTTTCGATTCAAAACTGATTTCTACAAATAAGCAGGTATACGATTTTCTAAAGAACCAGACAGAGGGTAGCTTCGAGGCAGGAACAAAAATGCAGTACAGTAATTCTGATTATATGATGTTGGCACTTATTATTGAGAAGGTTTCAAAAACATCATACCAGGCCTATTTAACAAAAAATATTTTTAAAAAATTGTCGATGAACAATACCTGGATTGCAGAGAATAAAAAAGGACTTCCTATTGCTGATGCACATTTTAAGAAAGATAGTATATACATACCTAATAATGTGACCAATTATATGTATGGTGAGCAGGGAATATTTACCAATTCAACTGATTATGCCAGATGGGATAAGGCCTTGCATTCGGGAAAGATTTTGAAGCCTGAATTACTTTCTCAGATATTTACAGTTGAAAAATTAACGTTAGGTGATAATAATTCATTTTATGGGTATGGTTGGGTTGTTATGAAAAAGAATGATACCCGTTATTGGTGGCAGGGCGGAATGGGTAATGGATATACAAATTTGGTATTGCATCTACCTGATACTAAAACAACGGTTCTTATTTTAACCAACCGTAATGATGGTTATGACTTCCTTAAGATGTCAATTGCCATTGCAAAGGAATTTGATAAAGAACTAAAATTATAGGATATTAAAAAGTTAACGTAAAAACCGCTCCCTGGTTTGGTTCTGACTGCACTGTTATGGAGCCTCCGTGTAATCGCATGATCTGTTTTGATAAACTTAGTCCAATGCCAGAACCTTTAGGTTTTGTCGTAAAAAATGGAATAAATACCTTATCAATTACATCTTTTATTATACCTTGCCCATTATCGATAACTTGTATTGATGGCCGGCCTCTTTTGTTTATAAATCCCCTAACAGTAATTTTACCTTCCGGTATGTTTTCAGTTGCATGTATTGCATTTGTTATGAGGTTTATAATTACCTGTTCAATAAGTTTGGTATCTGCATAAATTTCTAATGATTCCGGTTCCGTTGAAAACTCTATGGCAACATTATTCGTTATTTCGTGCTTTATTAATGGATAAATATCATCTAAAATCTCTTTTACCCTGGCTATTTTAAGGTTGGGTTTTGGAATTTTTGTCAGGTTACGGTATGTATTTACAAAATGCAGCAAACCATTACTTCTTTTATGAATTGTTTTTATAGCCATTGAGATTTCGCTTAACGATTCTTCAGTAAGGTTTTTATGATTCGATATGGCACTATTTAACATTAAATCGAGCGTTGATGTTAAAGAAGAAATAGGTGTAATCGAATTCATAATTTCGTGGGTAAGAACACTGATGAGCTTTTGCCATGTTTCAGTTTCTTGCTCCTCCAAAACATGCTGTATATCCTTTATTGTAACAAGAATAATATTCCTTTCGTGCACTTTAAACTCAGTCCCGGAAATTGCTAACTGTAGAATATCATCTTCTTGTTGTATTTTTAGTAAACAGTTTTTACCAGGCTCAAATTTTATTAATGAATTTACAAGTTCGGGATGATCTTCCTTTAGATCATATATATTTTTTAAGCTGTTTATCTGGAATAGTTTTTTAAAGGCAGTATTTACCATATCCACCTTTCCATCGCGCTGATATGTAATAATACTCACATCGATATTTCGCACCAGGTTTTGCAGATATTGATATTGTTCTTCTTTTTCGGTACGCACTTTCTGAAAATCCTTTATAACATCATTAAATGCCTTGTTAAGCTCATCAAACGAAGAACCCATTCCTTCGATCCTAAAAGATCTTGTAAACTCCGAGAATCTTATCGATTCGAGAAAACTGGACAGGTCACGGTTGGTTTTGTCTACGAATTTGTATAAAAGATATATCTGGAAAACAATTACAAGTCCGATCAAGAAAGGAGTTATAAAATAATCAAGCGTTAAAGTATAGAAAAAAAGAAATATTGTTGCAGTGAGCAACAATATCCTAAATGCGGCAACAATTCTGAAATTTCTAAAGACCATATTTTTCCATTCTCCTGTAAAGCGATGTTCTTGTTAATCCAAGCATTGTAGCTGCCTGAGTAACATTGCCCTGATTTTGTTTTAATACCTTAACAATAATATTTTTTTCGATATCATCGAGGTTAAAGCTATCAATTTCTATCTCACCTACTTTATCAATTTTAGAGGCTAAAATGAAATCATCTGGTTGTAGATTTTCCGAGTCGCTCATAATTACTGCTCTTTCAAGTGCATGTTGTAATTCGCGCACATTTCCTGGCCAATGATACTGTGATAATTTTTTTAGTGTTTCGCTCGAAATACCTTTGATATTTTTTCGATATTTTTTCGAATAAATACCCAGAAAATGATTTGCAAGTAATGGAATATCAGAAGTTCTTTCGCGTAATGGAGGCAGATGAATTTCAACCGTATTAATTCGGTATAGCAGATCTTGCCTAAACGCATCATTTTGTACCATTTCGTGTATGTTGTTATTGGTTGCACAGATTAACCTCACATCGATAGATTTTGGGGTATTTGCACCAACACGAACTATCTCTCTGCGTTCGATGGTAGTTAAAATCTTTGCTTGCATCGGTAAAGAAAGGTTCCCTATCTCGTCTAGAAACAGAGTTCCTCCTGACGCTAATTCGAAACGGCCTTGACGGTCAGCTTTAGCATCAGTAAATGCTCCTTTAACGTAACCAAAAAGCTCGCTTTCGAATAATGTTTCGGTTATTGATCCCAAATCAACACTTATAAATACTTCATCTTTACGAAGAGAATTGCGATGTAATGCACGTGCTACCAGCTCTTTGCCTGTGCCATTCTCGCCTAAAATCAATACATTGGCATCTGTTTTTGCTACTTTTCGTATGGTCGAGAATACCTGCTGCATTTCGGGAGAGTTTCCTATAAATTCATGAAAGGGTTGATCCTGGATAGCACTGATCTCAATTTGTTTCATTTTTAGATCAGTAGCCTGATTTTTCGACTGACTTAATCTTATTGCCGATGAAATAGTAGCTAAAAGTTTTTCATTTTGCCATGGTTTTAAAATAAAATCAGTAGCACCCGATTTAATGGCTTTAACCGCTTTTTCAGCATCACCATAAGCGGTAATAAAAACTACAACGGCATTTGGTTCTATTTCCAGAATCTTTTGAAGCCATGTAAAACCTTCCTGTCCACCAATGGCATCTTTAGTAAAGTTCATATCGAGTAAAATAACATCAAATTTCTCTTTACCTAAAATTTCAGGTATTACCTCGGGATTGGATTCGGTATGGATTAAATCAACATAGTTTTTTAAGAGTAGTTTTAAAGCGAATAAGATATCTTCGTTATCATCAACTGCCAGAACTTTACCAAATTTTTCCATCATAATTGTAATGGTTTTATTGTTTAATTAATTAAATAACTGATAAATATTGAATACTCGTTATAACCTATATTTAAGAATGTTGAATACTTATATTAGACAATGATGGTAATATTTTGGTTACAACAACTATTCTTTTAAAAGTAAAAGTACAAATTTTTTTATTCTGCCTGTTCGTTTTCGTACTCTTATTGTTGCGTAATCGAACAACTATTATATTAAAAAATAGTAAATAATAAATCTAAACATCACATAACCAGAATTATATGATCTTTGGCATAATTTCTGAAAACTATCTGCAAACCTAATCACTTATAATTTTATTAAAATGGATAGAGTAATAGAAAAAAAGTACAAATGGTTAAATAAAAAAACAATCTGGATTGGTGTTATAGCACTTGTTATACTTATTGCATTATTTAATATAGTTTTTGGCGACAAAAGTTCGAAATTAAATATTGAAACAGATAAAATAACAATTGAAACGATTACAGAAGACGAGTTTAAGGACTATATAGCTGTAATCGGAACCGTAGAACCTATAGAAACAATATATCTGGATGCAATCGAAGGTGGTCGAGTAGAAGAAATAGTTATTCAAGAAGGAAACATGGTAGAAAAAGGGGATGTATTACTAAAACTTAGTAATACAAATCTGATTCTGGAAATTTCGAATAACGAAGCAGCAGTTTCGCGAGCTGTAAATGAGTTTCAGAATACCAAAATAAACCTGCAACTTCAAACCATAAACCGCAAACAAAACCTGATTGAAACAGAACGTCAGTTGAAACAACAAAAACGTCAGTATGAGTACAACCTGGAGTTGTTTAAAGAACATCATATTTCCAAAGAAGATTTCGATCGTTCCTCAGAATTATACGATGCAACAAAACAGCAACATGCATTGCTAATTGATGTGTTAAAAACCGATTCAGTATTTCGCGAAGTACAGGTCAAATCAATGGAAGCACAGATTCGACGAATGGAAGATAATTTAAGGGTTATACAAGGTCGCATGGAAAACTTAAAGGTAAAAGCACCTGTTGATGGCGAGTTAGCCAGCTTAAACCCAAAAGTAGGTGAGGTTATTAATTATGGACAGCGAATTGGTACAGTGAATATTCTGGACGACTATAAACTTCGTGTTGAAATTGATGAACATTATATTGCGCGTGTTCGCAATGACTTACCATCAAGCTTCGATTTTGCAGGCCAAGATTTTGCTTTAGTTATCGATAAAGTGTATCCTGAGGTTATTGGAGGACGTTTTGCTGTAGATATGATTTTTACATCAGAAAAACCTACACAGATAAGAATTGGACAAACATTCAGGATAAAACTCGAACTTGGCGAATCGAAACAAGCGATCTTGATCCCTCGTGGAGGATTTTATCAAAGTACTGGTGGTCAGTGGGTATATGTTATTGATCCTTCGGGCGAATTTGCTATCAAACGTAATATTACAATTGGCCGTCAAAACCCAAAACATTACGAGGTAATGGATGGTTTAAAACCAGGCGAAAAAGTAATCGTTTCAAGTTATGATAATTTTAATAATGTAGATAAATTAATACTAAAGAAATAAAATAGTTAAGATAATTTAAAACTTACAATCATGATAAAAACGAATGAATTAGTAAAAGTTTTCAGAACAGATGAAGTTGAAACAACTGCACTGAACAAAGTAAATCTTAATATTGAAAGTGGCGAATTTGTTGCCATAATGGGTCCGTCCGGATGTGGAAAATCAACGCTACTTAACATTCTGGGTTTGCTCGACAATCCTACAGGTGGTGAAATGTGGTTTATGGAGCATGAAGTTTCAAAATTTTCTGAAAGACAACGTACCAATTTGCGTAAAGCAAATATTGGATTTGTATTTCAAAGTTTTAACCTGATAGATGAGCTTACTGTGTATGAAAATGTGGAATTACCACTATTGTACCTGAACATGCCATCATCAGAAAGAAAAAAGAAAGTGGAAGCTGTGCTTGACCGAATGAAAATGTCGCATCGTAAAAAACATTTTCCACAGCAATTATCTGGTGGTCAGCAACAACGTGTTGCTATTTCCAGAGCTGTTGTTACAAATCCTAAATTAATTCTGGCTGATGAGCCTACAGGTAACCTCGATTCAGCCAATGGTGAAGAGGTAATGAACTTACTTTCGCAATTAAATAACGAAGGTACAACAATAGTTATGGTTACTCACTCTCCATCGGATGCAGAAAAAGCGCACAGAATAGTACAATTGTTTGATGGACATATTGTTACCGAAAATATTAAAAAGATATTTTAAAAATAAAGACAGGAGTGACTTTCCCCAATACTTTCCAAATTTTGAGTATATAAGATCCCCAATGTGTCACTTCTGTCTTTTTTCTCTTTTATGATAAATTAATTGATCTCTAATTGCTCTACAAAAAAAAATTAGAAAAATTAATAAGAAAGGAGCCCAATATGTTAAGAGATATATGTATTCCAATACCTGGTTTCGGCGAAAATGAAATTGCCGAACTTCACCTCAAAGTGGGTGACCGAAAAATTAGTTATGATTTCAGAGTTGAATCGTTTCCATGGGATATTGAAGATGAGCTAAATGGCGATTCAGACGAAATAACCAGATCGCTGGCTCGAATAAGCAGACTTAAAAAATCGATCCAGGATTATGATAAAAGCTGGGATTTAATACAGATTTTCAATCCTGCTCAGCATTCAAAATTTATACAAGTACTTTATCGTAAAAGAACAAGTTAAATTAAAACATATAGTATGTTAAGAAAATTAGTAGTTATTACAGTTTACTTTTTTTTGTCGACTATTTTCCTATTTGCACAGGGTGTTGATACTGAAAAGGATGCAGTTAAAAAGGTAATTCAATCATCATATATTGATGGCCTGCATAATAAAGGCGAATTAAGTGATATTGAGAAAGGATTTCATCCCGGATTTGTATTGCTTGGAGTAAAAGATAACTCTTTAACTCAATATCCTATTTATACTTGGATCGAATCATTTAATAAAAGAAAAAATGCTGATCCAACCCCTTTAAAACCTGAGCAAAAAATGGTTTGTGAATATTTGCAAATTGATATTACAGGAAATGCTGCAATGGCCAAAATAAATCTTAAAAAGAACGATGTGTTAATTTTTACTGATTATCTTTTGCTTTATAAGTTCGAAGACGGTTGGCGAATTGTTAGTAAAACGTATTACAGGCATTAGTATTGAAGAAAATCAAATAGGGAAAGTAATATCAACCTTTGTGCCGTAAGCATCATTATCCTCATTATAAAGGTCTGTTATGGATATTTTGTACCCTTTTCTTTGATGAGTTTGATTAAGCAATGCCAGCCGCTCAGCAGTTATTTTTGTTCCTCTCGATTTTTGTTTAGTTGATTGATTTAGATTTAGTTCCTTTGATCTTACTCTCCCAATACCGTTGTCTTCAATAATGCAGTGTAACTCAGAATTTGGATCCTGCCCAGTAATAAAAAAATCAATTTTTATTAATCCTTTGTCCAGTTTATTTGCAAATCCATGTTTTATAGAATTTTCAATAAATGGTTGAATAATCATCGGGGGAATTAATATTTTATTATAATCAAACTCATTGGGAACATTTATAAATGCTTCAAATTTTTTGTCAAAACGCATATGTTCTAAACTTAAATAGTATTTGAGGTAGTTCAGTTCTTCCTCAAGTGTTACAAATTTCTTGGAAACATTATCAAGTGTAATCCTTATTAGCTTTGCAAAATCTGATAAATAGGATAGGGCAGAGTCAACATCGTTACCCAACATATAATTTTGGATGGAATTAATTGCATTGAAAATAAAATGTGGATTCATTTGTGCTCTTAATGCTTTTAACTCTAGTTCAGCAATTTTTTCAGCAATTTCGAACCTTTTCCTTTCCTTATGTTTAAATTGTTTTGTTCTCCAATTAGCTAAGCCCCATACTAATATCGATAACATAAATAGAAATATCGAAATCGCCCACCAGTTCTTGTATAAGGGTTCTTTTATAACGAGTTGTATAGCGATAGCATTCGATAAATTTTGATCTTTTTCAGGTATTATACTAACAATAAATTCGTAATTACCTGGCTGCAAGTTCTGAAAACTAACCTGTCGTTCCGATGTTTCTTGTGTTAAAAATTTATTGTTTCCTTTAAGTGTATATGATAATAATACATTTTCAGGATTTGAAAATTTAATGATGTCAAAACTAAATTTTATCGAGTTTTTATACCAGGGTAGAACTATAGGCTCAAGAGGGAATTTTGTGTTGGGATTTAAGTGTGTAATTTTTAACTGTTCATTATTTACTTCAATCGATTTTAAATTTAAGCGGCAATTACAAAGTCCATTTTCGTATATATTTTTGGTATTAATTCGTATTATTTCTTTATCGGCACCGATCCATAATTCGTTATTCGTATCTAAAACTGAAACAAATCCACTGTAATTAATATAACCATATGATTTATCAAGTTTTTTTACATAAACTTTATCATGAGAGTACAATTCCTTAAGATCAATTATGTTTACTCCAATATTAGTACCAATATAAAGTTTATCATCAGGTGTGCAGTTTATCCATTTTATATTTGTTCCCGCAAGTCCATTTAATTTACTAAACGTATAATTAATTTTGAGCTTATTGTCGATTAACTCCATTATATATAATTTTCCATCACTTCCTCCGGTTATAATATGATTATTCGAGTCAAAACAGATGTCATTCAATCCATTATTGCCTGATGAATCCGGATTTTCAAACTGATGGAATTTATTAGTATCATATAGGAAAAGAAAATGATCGGTGCCCAAAAACCAGATTTTATCTTTATGCTTTTTAGTTCTTGTAATGTTAACAGGGCTTTTACATACATTGTGTGGATAAATATTGGCTATTAATAAACCGTTTAAGCTCTCATAAACTATCGTATTATTCCATTCCGTGGCTATTATCTTGTTGTCATTAGAAATGGTAAAACTTGTAAAAAAATTGTCTTCTAAATCAAAGTACCGAATTTCATTAGTTAAGGGATTAAATCTAAAAATCCCAGTATTGGTTCCGATCCAAAGTAGATTATTTGTATCTGATTGAATATTTGTGAATTCATTTATGCTTTTCTGAAGCATAATATCATATTTGTTAGGTTTAAACAAATTTCTGGAAGGTATGATTTTTCGCTGATTGCTTTCAATCAGAATATATGGATTAGGGTAGTTGTATAGTTTATTAGCAATTAATCTTTCATACTTCTCATGCGATCCATTCTTGTCAATTAAATATTGGTACTTATTTTTTAGTTCGGTGGCCTTAAAATAGTTGAATTTGTCAATAAATAACTGCAGATTAATTAGGGTAAATTTATCGTTCGGTTGCTTGTTAATTAAATTCCGGTTAGTAAGAATCCAAAGGGTGTTTTTTCTATCTAAATGCAAATCTTTAATCTTCATCTCTTTAAGATCAAATTCATCTGCTTTATAATATGTAAAAGTGTTTCCGGCATATGAATATAAACCATTATCAGCAGTTCCTATCCATAAAAGATTCTCTTCTTTATCAAAAAGTAATGATGTTATTTGTTTAGATTCAATACCTAATTGGTTATTAAAATTAATGATTTTGTTATTTTCTAATAAATAAATTCCACCATTTGGTGTTGCTTCATAATATGAAGTTCCAATCCAGATTTTATTTTTATTATCACTGGCAAAGCATTCCACATAACCAATATTTTTAAAAAAAGTGGACTGCTGATTTTTTAATAAAAAGCCTGATCTTCCAATACTTATAAGTGTGTCGTTTTGATTTGTAGTAAAAGCTGTAAATACTGATGGGTAATTAAGCGAATTTTTTTCAATGACCTTTTTTAATTCTCTGGTTTTTGGGAAGAACTCATATAACCCACTACTTTTTGTTAAGACATAAATTGAGTTTTTATTTTCAAAAAAATCGGTAACATCTAATCGTTGGTAAATGTTATTTAATGAATTATGGTATGAACTGATTCCATTGCCATCATATACCGAAATTCCATCAATTGTTCCAATTAGCAGCAAATTATGATCTTTAACCGCTTTGATTTTTGTAATCTGATTATTTATAATTCCTTCTTGTTGGGTTAAATTTTCAAATTCAGCTCCATTATATTTTGATAACCCTCCATTAAAACATCCAATCCAAATATTCCCATCCTTGTCTTCGGTTATCGATTTAATCGTATTACCTGCAAGTCCGTCGAGAGATGAGAATACTGTAAATTCAATACCGTCAAATCTTGCAAGACCTGCATTTGTACCTAGCCAAAGTAATCCTCGTGAATCTTTAAAAATTACCGATATAGTATTATCGGGCAATCCATTGTTAATATTGAAATTATGCGTGTAAAACTGTTGCCCTGCCGTGATATTAACAAGCAAAATGAAAATAAATGAAACAAGATATTTTATCTTATTCATTTTACTTTTTTATAAAGGGTTTTGTTTTCGTGTCAATGCTTTTATAAATTCATCGTTTCGTCGAGTAGCAACATCCAGTTTTGTTCCATTTTCGAGTACAACATGATATCCGTCTGTTTTGCTGTACGATTTAATGTAATTTAAATTTACGAGGTACGATTTATGTATTCTAAAAAATATCTCGCAGGGCAACATTTCTTCGATGCTTTTCAATGTTCGTGCTACCAAAATAGCTTCATTGCGGTTTGTATAAATCTTGGTATAGTTTTCTTCGGCCTGACAATATACAATATTATTCACTTTCTCGAGCTGAAAACCATCCATGGTGGGTAATGCAATCTTATTAAAATTGCCTGGTTCGTTATTTATATTACTTAAAAATGCTTCTATTTGGGGCAGGTTTGATTTGTTTTTTTCTTTCTTCTCCAAACGCACAATCACATCTCGTAAATCGATATAATTAATGGGTTTTAAAAGGTAATCGAGTGCGGCAAATTTAATGGCGTCAATAGCATATTGCTTATACGCAGTAGTAAAAATAACTTCAAAATTAATAATGTCGAAATATTCAAATAGCTTAAACCCATTTTCCTCAGGCATTTCAATATCAAGAAAAACAATATTGGGCTGGCATTTATTGATTGCAAATACACCTTCTTTAACCGAATCAGCCGAATGTATTACTTTTAGTTTAGTACTAAAAAATCGCTCAATAATTTTCTCAAGCGTTTCTCTGGCATTCTTCTCATCATCGATAATAACACATGTTTTTATGGGTGTACTCATGACTCTTTAGGTTTCAGGGTATTGGCTAAAATAAATAAAAAACTTAAATGTAAATTGATTTTATGAAGATTTGTTTGCATGAAAATCAATTAGTCTTGAAATAGGTTTCTTTAAAATGAGATCTATTTTGCATCCATGCTGATTAGCAATGAATAATAATTCATTTTCGAAAAAATGCGCGATCGATCCTGTAACTCGTATTTTATAATTTTTAAAATCTGGGTATTTGTTAATGTATCTTTCAAAAAGAAGATTAAAGGATTGCAGAATTATTTCATTAATCTCTGCAGATGCTTTATTTTCTGAAATAAACTCACAAAATGAAGCTAAAAAGTTATTTGGGAATGGCTCGCTATACACTTTTTGTAAAATCTGATCTTTTGTCAGGTTAAAGGTGTTAATGAATTTCTCGGTTATGCCTTTTGAAAGTGAATCAGTTAAAAATTTGGTAATAAACAGTTTGCCGATATGATCTCCTCCACCTTCGTCACCAAAAACATAGCCGAGAGATTTTGTTGTTTTGGTAATAAAAGATCCATTATATATTCCCGAACTTGCTCCTGTTCCAAGTATTACTGCAATTCCTGGATCATTGAAAAATAATGATCTGGCAGCTCCAAGTAAATCAGATTTTACTGTTATAGATGCATTTATAAAAACTGGTTGTAATCCATTGATAATTATTTCTTTCATTGTATCAGATGAGCATCCTGCACCGTAAAAATAGATTCTTCTAATTAGATTATTTGTTTCGGTGTTGTCAAAATATTTTCGGATTTCTTTTGTTATCTCATCACTTCGAAAGAAAAAAGGATTAAAACCCTGGGTTGAAATACTGCTATTCCCTTTTACTTTGTCAATTAAAACCCAGTCAGTTTTTGTTGATCCGCTATCGGCTATTAATATCATTTTTTTACATATTTTAAATTCAATAAATTCATCGGATTGCTTTCTAATCCTCTAATGTCTTTATTTACAAAAAGAATAACCTGATCATAAAACAAAGGAACTACAACAGCATCTTCCATAATTAGTTTGTCCATTTGCCTGTAAATTTCATATCTTTCAGAATCATCAGTTACATTAAATGAACTTTTATACAATAAATCAAAACAGGGATTGCTGTAATGTGTGTAGTTTGGTCCAACAGGGCTAAAGTTTTTACCATAAAACAAGGCCATGTAATTTTCGGCATCCGGATAATCGGCAATCCATGATCCACGAAAGAATTCAACTTTTGAATTGGCAACCATCTCCCTGAATGTTGCCCCGGTAATGACATTAATTTTTATAACTATTCCAAATTCAGAAAGTTGTTGCTGAATATATTCGCACAAATCCAAATAATCACTTGTAGTTGTTAATGTTATCGAGGTCAACCCTGATCCATTCGGAAAACCGGCTTCATTAAGTAAATTTCGTACTTTATCGGGACTATAATTATAGTAAAAAACTGAATCAGAAAAAGATGGTAAACCCAGTGGAATGAATCCATTAATTGCTGGTGTTCCTATATTATTCCGCAGATATTTCATCATCTTGCTGCGATCAAATCCAAAATTAATAGCCTGTCTAACTTTTTTATTTAGTACCGGGTGATTTTTATCGCTATATTTCGACGAATCAATCATAAATCCTAGATATTCAGTGTTTAAATATGGCTGATGTATCATGGTAATTTTATCGGCATAGGAGGGATTCAAATTTCCGCTTTTTGTAATCAATTCATCTTTATTGGCTGCACTAACACCTGAAATAAAATCAATATTACCTTTTAAAAATTCAAGAAATTCGGATTGCTTATCACTAATAAATCGTATCGAAATGGCATCGAGATAGGGCAGAGGATTATCAGCCGAATCTTTTTCGAAATAATTCGGATTTTTAACCAGAACAAGTTTTTCATTTTCTTTCCAGAGTTTAAACTGAAATGGGCCAGTGCCTATAGGGTGGTTTCTGAAATCATTTCCATAATACTCAACAACTTCTTTTGGAACAACAGAACAGTATTGCATGGTTAATAATCCGATAAATGCTGGAAATGGAGATTTTAATCGTATTTCCAATGTAGTATCATTGAGCGAAGCAATACCGTTTTCTGACAAATTATTAAAAATCCATGCTCCGGGAGATGCTATCCGCGGATTAATAATACGGTTCAAACTATAAACAAAATCATCTGCAATTACTTTTCGACCCTTACCATCTGAAAACAATTCATGATCATGAAAATATACATCTGATCGAAGATAAAAGGTATACGTTTTACCGTCATCCGAAATTTTCCATGTTTTAGCTATGGATGGTTTTACATTTAGTTGATTATCAATCTGAGCTAATCCATTGTATAGTTGATTTGCTGGCCAGATTAAAACCTGACTTTTTGCAAAAGCTGGATCAAGTGTTGATATCCCTTTTGATTCGTTGTAACGGAATATATTTTTATTTTTATCTGGATAACTGCTCGAATTGTTACAGGAAAAAACCGAAAACACAAGTATTATCAGAAAAATTGTTCGCCGCATTATATTGGTTTTAATGCAAACAAAAATAGCGAATTATGATCAATGATTTATACAGATAAAATTTAAATCATTCAATGCTTAAATGTTTCTAAAAAATATAGTGGAATAAAATTTGTAAAGTAAAAAGCCCGTAAAATAAGAAAGCCAGGAAACTCATTTCCTGACTTTCTTAAACCCTAAAAATTAAACCTAAAATTTGAATGAAAAAACTGTTTTTTTAAGAACAACTTGCAGTTTTGAAGCAAGTTAACAGAATCAATCATCTAATTACTTAAACGTTTTTTTTTCAAATTTGTTCTATGAAAAAGCAAAAAAAAGTATAATAAATAAAACAAAATTTTGTTTTGCTTTACTATAGGACGATTCAAAGTCAAATTTTTTATAACCAATTATATGTTTTGCAACATATTTTATATTCTTTCGGAAAAATTATAAAAATTATAATCGCACACTTAAACCTCCAATAATATTTATACCAGCTTGTGGAAAATATCCATCCATAACATACTCCTGCCCACCCAAAATATACTTGTAAACCCAAGCATTTGATTCGTATTCGTGGTTTAAGATATTATTAACAAGTAAATTAAAATTCTATATTCGATGTATTATCAATATATTGTCTGCTAACGTATTTTGAAATGATTTCAGCCTTAAAATCTTTAATGATTTCAACTGATAAATTTCCATTTGCTACTAAATTTGGCGAAAAAGACAAATCAGTAGTACCCAAATTTTTTGAATCCTGGCCCCAGGTATCCCAATTATCAACATATTCTTCAAAACCGTAAATTTTGTTTTCGCTTAGCGTTGCATTAATATTAAAATCAACTCTTTTTATGGGTTTAAATCCGAATGAAACTTCCAATCCAGTACGATAACTTTTATCTACATTGGTCATTATCGGTGAGCCAACATCATTTATTTGCCCGGTTAATACCAATTGGTTTTTATAATACATGTAATAAACATTTGCCGATAAGTATGATTTAGAATGATATAAACTATATCCTAGTTCGTAATTATAGAGTGTTTCATGCACAGGTGTTTGTCCAGGTCCTGCATCGGTATAATTACTTCGGTTTGGCTCTCTGTTAGCAATTCCAAAAGTGGCATAGAGCGAATGGATATCATTTAATTGATAAAATACTCCTGCTTTTGGATTAAAAAAGTTGAAATTATGGTTTTGGCTGATATCTCTTAGATCATCATCTATGCCATTTATGGTATAGTCAATTATACGATATTGTAAATCGATATAAGAAGTTAGCTTATTAAAAAATATATATTTTACTTTTGAATAAACTGTAAAATCATCTTTTATACCTTCGCTTTCGTACCAGCGATGTCTTATATTTCCATTGCTCGCATAACGAGCCCAAATTACTTCGCCAAAATGATCACCAATATATTGGTTCCAGCTTCCACCAAGTGAAATATTGAGGTTTTCTTTAGAATATTCGGCCGAAAAAACACCACCATAAAAATGATTATCGAGCCATTTTTGTTGAATCAGGTCGGTTGATTCTATGGTGTCGGATGAAAGTATTACTGGATCAAGGTTGTAATCTGACAAATCTCTATCCTTTTTATATTGTTCATAGTATCCTTTTCCTTGGGTATAATGAAACGCTGTATTTAAATGCAGATTTGGATTAAACTCAAGCGAATAAAATAACTGATAATGATTTTGTTGGTAATTATCGGTTTCATTATCATATGTATACAAATTATAAGTTCTACTTTCAGAGTTAACCATGTTCTCATATTCTTCCTGATCAATTAACCAATGATAGAGATAACGTTGCATTCCGTTTATATCATTTTCTAACCGTACCTTTGGAACACCATTCCATGCCTGATATGTTTTTTCTTTACCCGAAATCAGATTGACCTTTAATAAGCTTTTATTGGTATAATAGGCTCCTGATAAATAATATGAGTTTAAATCAGACGATGCTCTGTCAATAAATCCGTCAGAAGTTATTTTTGATAATCGACCATCAAAAGTAAACTTGTTGTTTATCATACCCGTACCAAAACTTACTGAGTTTCTAAATGTATTGAATGATCCTGCAAATGAATTTATCTCGGCATATGGATCTTTGTTAAATGTTTTGGTTTGCATATTTAAGGTTGCTCCAAATGCTGCTGAACCATTTGTTGATGTTCCTACACCACGTTGAATCTGAATATTATCTACCGAGGCAACAAAATCAGGCATATTAACCCAAAAAACACCATGCGATTCAGAGTCATTCAATGGAATACCATTTACAGTTATATTTATCCGGTTCATATCCGTTCCACGGATTCTGAAATTGGTATAGCCAATTCCTGTTCCGGCATCTGATGTTTGTACAATGGATGGTGTTCTGCTAATAAGGTAAGCCACATCCTGACCAAAATTGTTCTCCTTTATTTCTTTATTGCTAATATTACTGAATGAAACCGGATCGTTTTTCGAAACACGGGTGGCTTTCACGATTACATCTTCAGATAAAATTGTTGCAGGTGTTAATATAAATTCATGATTCTGCTCTTTGGTAATATCAATTATTTCTTCTACTGAGTTATAACCAAGGTAAGAAATAACAATAGTATAGGTATCTGGATTTAATTTTGAGAATTTAAAAATACCTTCTGAGTTGGTAGCAATTCCTTTATACGATTCTTTAATAATCACATTCGCTCCAACTAATGGCTCTCCATAATGGTTTTTTACTGTTCCGGTAAGACTCGATTGGGCTAAACTTTCAAAATAAATCAACGTTAACAAAACAAAAAACACTATCCTTTTCATAATTTAACTTTTTTAATAGTTTAACATTTGGATAGTTGATGACTATTCTCAAAAAATAATAAAATGCATTTAGGCCTATAATGCTTTCATTGTTTTTATTAAATAATGGTTTGTGTTTACAATTTGCAAACAGTTTACATCAACTTTAATTAAAAACAATGGGTTTATATTGATTTTACTCTTTTCCCTATCCAGAATTACCTGGACGAGGTTCGAAGGGTTTGATCTCAGCCTGTTATTTTAAGGCACCCCCATTGATCGAAGCAAAATTAGGGTTAATTATTTATAAAACAAAAAAAGCCGGATGTTTTCCGGCTAAATTTTCAGAATCTATAAATTAGTTTTCTATATCAACTTTTAGAACTTCTTTAATTGCTTTTTGAAATGAGTCTTTTGGTAAAGCACCCATTGCCATCTGTGGCTGACCGTCTTTTGGCACGAATAATAACGAAGGGATGCTTCGTACTCCAAACATTGCAGCAAGTTCCTGTTGGTCTTCTGTATCAACCTTGAAAATATTGAGTTTACCTTCGTACTCTTTCGCTAATTCTTCGAGAATAGGTGCAACCATTTTGCAGGGTCCACACCAGTCGGCATAAAAATCGATTAAACAAGGTTTGTCACCTTCGAATTTCCAATCTTTGTTTGCTTCAAAATTGAAAACTTTTTCTTTAAATGTTTCTTTGGTTAAATGTTCTAACATTACTATCAGTTTTATTTGTTATTAATTATCTAAAAATCTAACTATATTAATTTGTTATGATTTAGTCAAATCCTATTCCAAACATTAAATTCAGTTTATTAAACAAAAAAAACATCAAATAGTTGTAATTTTGTCATGAAAAAGAATAAATTGTCATATGTATATATGAAGAAATGTCTTAATGATCCGATTTTCAATTTAATATCGTCTGTTGCGGATAGTAGAAATATGCCTGCTTTTGTTATTGGTGGTTATGTGCGTGATTTTTATCTTGATCGAAATTCGAAAGATATTGATATAGTTACCCTTGGAAGCGGAATCGAATTGGCAGAAAATGTGGCTGAAAAACTAGGCAATGATGTTAAAGTAAATGTGTTTAAGAATTTTGGTACTGCCATGTTACGATTTGGTGATCTGGAAATTGAGTTTGTTGGGGCCCGAAAAGAATCGTACAGAATGGATTCGCGAAAACCAATAGTTGAAAATGGCACACTCGAGGATGATCAGAAAAGACGCGATTTTACAATAAATGCAATGGCTTTTTGTTTAAACAAAGAATCGTTTGGACAACTGAGCGATCCTTTTAATGGTATTTCTGATCTGGAAAATAAAATTATTCGTACACCGCTGGAGCCAAATACTACATTTTCTGATGATCCATTAAGGATGATGCGTGCGATAAGATTTGCAAATCAACTTGATTTTACGATTGAGAGCTCCACTTTTCAGGCCATAAAAGATAATAAAGATCGTCTTAAGATTGTTTCAGAAGAACGAATTATTGATGAGTTTAATAAAATTCTTGCCACATCAAAACCTTCAGTAGGAATTAAGCTGCTTTCCGAATCAGGGTTATTGGAGGAGTTTTTTCCTGAGTTAATTAGTCTTAAAGGTGTCGATGAAAAATCAGGGAAAATGCACAAAGATAATTTTTATCATACACTCGAAGTGCTTGATAATGTTTGTGCTCAGTCAGATAATTTATGGTTAAGGTGGGCTGCATTATTGCATGATATTGGTAAGCCCAGAACTAAAAGATTTACCGATTCAACCGGCTGGACCTTTCATGGCCACGATCATTTAGGTGCAAAAATGGTTTCCGGGATTTTTCGCCGGTTAAAGCTGCCAATGAACGAAAAAATGAAGTACGTAGAAAAACTTGTTCAATTGCATTTACGACCTATTGTTTTATCGCAGGAAGTAGTTACTGATTCAGCTGTTCGTCGATTATTATTTGATGCAGGTAATGAGATTGATGATTTAATGATGCTCTGCGAAGCTGATATTACCTCAAAAAATGAAAAAACGGTAATAAAGCACCTAAACAACTTTAAATTAGTTAGAAAAAAACTGATCGAAATAGAGGAAAAAGATGCTGTGCGTAATTTTCAGCCACCCGTTTCGGGAGAACAGATAATGGAGTTTTTTAATCTGAAACCTTGTCATCAAGTGGGTGAAATAAAAAATGCAATTAAAGATGCCATTCTCGATGGCATTATTAAAAATAACTATGACGAAGCCTTTCAGTTTATGCTCAAAAAAGGTGAGGAGCTAGGTTTAAACCCCAGAAGTTAATAACTCCTATATAAATACCATTAACTACTTTTTAAAATTTAAAATTAAATAGGTTGGAAGGTGATCGCTAAAGCCACCTAAATATGTAAATCCAGAAAAGGTTCTGTATGGCCTAAATCCAAAGTATCCTTCATCGGGTTCTAAAAGAAAATCGCTATTAAAAATAAAAATATCGTTTAAACTTGTATGTATTTTCTCATCAGTATTTAATAAGCTTCCCGAAACAATAATCTGATCAAGAATGCCCCATTCGCCCTGGTATTTATTACTGCCAATATTCTGCTTTTGCAGATTTGCCGATAAATTGTATAATCCTAAACTGCTAATATTCGAATAATCAGTTTGTGCATTTAGGGTTTTATTAATACTCGTATTATCTGGATAATCATTAAAATCACCCATAATAATTATTTTTGCAATGGAATCGGTGCTTAATATTGAGTCTGTTTTAGATTTTAATACATTGGCTACAAAAATTCTTCGGTCTTCTGATTCAAATTGTCCTCCCCATCGAGATGGCCAGTGATTAACAAAAACATGTATTGTATCAATTTGATTTGCTAATCCCTTAACATACAGAATGTCACGGGTTTTGTTTTCTGGCTGATCTGGATATATAATAGGTATAGCCAAATGGTAAATAGGTTCGAAAAGATCTTTACGGTAAAGTATTCCAACATCAATGCCACGTCTGTCTGGTGAGTTTTTATGAATAATCTGATATTCGAACTTTACTAATGGGGTATTATTTACCAGATCATTTAATACCCTATGATTTTCAATTTCGCATAAACCAATAATTGCAGGAGGATTCCATCCTCCAATAGCTATAATAACTTTGTAAATATTTTTAAGTTTGTTGTAGTATTTTGTATTATTCCAAAAACGATCACCTGTTGGCAGAAACTCTTCATCATTTATTAAAGAGTCATTCTCTGTGTCAAAAAGATTTTCAACATTGTAAAACATTACTTTGTAATCATTTTCATGCAATGTATTTTGCGAGAAACAAACCTGTCCAGAACAAATTATATAACAAGCTAAAAAAACAATTATAAGATTTTTCATTTCAATTATTTTGTTTCGATTCTTTCAAATGCACCTAAATCTGGTCCTTCGTCGATAGTTCTGTTTTCAGTGTTGATATCAAGCGGAAATAAAATTCCAATCTCTATTTTACCAAAATCCTTAGCTGCAGATAGCGTATCTAGTTCATAATTAGAATTATAAGGATCTTTAAATTTGGGATTTTCGTTTTTAAGGATATTTTCAAATTGATCAGCATTATCGGTATTAAAATCATCAGAAACTTTAATTAAGGTATGATCAAATTTAAAATTGAATAGGCCTGATGGATTATTATCGAGCACAATTTCGCTTTCTTTGTTTCCGTAAATTATACAATTGCCAAAGGTAGCTTTGTCTAATGCTCGTATTTGAGTAGATCCGTAAATATCGATATAGT
>JAIFLC010000116.1 GCA_020049295.1 Bacteroidota bacterium | reverse complement strand
GGAATCGTCCTTTTTAATATCATTTTCTTTCTCATATTTTAATTTTTTTATAAAAGCTTCAATTTCCTCATCTTTATTTAAGAAGTTTTCATCTGTGGCCAATCTGTTGTCTTTTATTGGCCTTTCTCGAAAATCTACAAATATTGATGATGGATAATATTTTTCCCTATATTTATTACTCGCTATATAGGATGCCATTCCATGATCATCACCAGCCCAGTAATAAAACTCGTATAATTGGGGATCTTCAAACTTAAAATAGTATGCTTTGGTAAACCAAAAGTAATAATCAGCCCAACTCTCAATTGGGAAATATTCATTATTATGAACATAAAATGTTTTACCATCAAACATTTTTGATAATGAATCGCTGTAATAACCATAACCGGTTATTGTAGGCCTTGGACTTAATTGAAAAGTCATAGGGTCGGACCAATTGTAGTACGCAATATTACATTGGCTGAAAATACTTAATGTAACAGCCATTAATAGGGTTAACAAGGTGATATTTTTCATAGTAATTAATTTTAGGTGTGTGTTAACCAAATAACAATTACTATGCCAAGGCACTAATTATAAATATGCAACAAGTTAGAAAATTAGAATTTACTAAGTTATTGGTTGTAAAGCCTTAGCTATTAGACTTGAAAGATAAACATATAAACAACGAAGGTTATATCTCGCTCCATTTTTGGTTTACTAATTGAAACATGAGTTCATCTTTCCATCCTTCGGTTGTGCGTATCCATTCTTTTTTTATTCCGATGAGCTCAAATCCCTTGCGGGTAAAAAGATTTATACTCGATGTATTATCGCTGCAAATATTGCAATAAAGCTGGTGTAATAGAAGTGTATTATAACAATATTGAATAAGGGTTGTTAAAGCGTCTGAAGCAAAGCCTTTTTCCCGATCTGTTTCTTTTGCGATGAGAATACCAATACCAGCTCTCATATGTAGTGGCTCAAAATCAAAAAGATCAATAGTGCCGATAGTTTCAATATTACTTAAATCGGTTTTATCAATCATTAAACGTAATTGTTTTGTTTGGAAAATATCCTGGTGTGCTGTTTCAATAAATTGTTCAATTACATGTTTCGAAAAAGGCGCAAGGGTATTACTCATCTGCCAAACCGAGCTATCGTTTTCCCATTGGTAAATTAGATCAATATCTGATGGTTCGACAGGACGTAGTCGTGTAATATTGCCTTCGAGTATATTCAACTGAATTATTTATTTTAATTTTGATGTATCGATGATTAATGCATCGTTAAAACCCTTGTCAATTAATTTTTTAAGTTCTTTTGTGGCACTATTTTTCGATTTATATGTGCCAAGGGTGTATCGATAAAATCCGTCTTCACATTTAATTTCTTTAACTCCGGTAAGTGGTTTAAATGTGATTAATTCAATCTGATTCTTTGTGGCTTTTAATTGTATAGTGTAGGTTGCAGGACTCAATGATTCATCGAAAAACACCAATGACTCATTCTCGTTTAATATATTCTGAAGATCATAACTGCTTATTATTTCTGCTTCGCTAAATCCCAGATCGAGTAATTTATTAAAGATTTCAACCAGTTCTGATTTTTGATTGTACATGGGTAAGGTATAAAGATACAATCCATCCTGGTATTCTTTTATCTCGCAATTCTCAAGTTCATCATACTTGTCGAAATAATCTGACGGAAGTCTTTCTTCCTGCCTTAATAACAAAATAGTGTACTTTAAATCATGCTGCTTTAGGTTTTCAGGTATATTCAAATCATCATCAAGTATAAGCTTTTCTTCCGATTTAAGAACCTTTATTTCAACTCTACGATTAAATTTTCGTCCTTCAGGGTTGTCTGTACCATCTGTGTTAGAGTTTATAGCAACTGGTTGCGATTTTCCTGCCCCTTTTGCAACAAATCTTTTAGGATCAATACCTTTCGAGATCAAATAATCAATTGCTGAGCGGGCTCTTTTTAGAGATAAGTTGTTATTGTATTGTGATGATCCAATGGCGTCGGTATGTCCAACAACTTCAATATAAAGAGATGGGTATTTAATCATTAAATTGTAGAGTCTTTCTAACTCAATCTTTGCTTCACGGGTTAGTTTATAATCGTCAAAAGAAAAAAAAACGCTTTTTACAGCAATATATTCTCCGCTGGTTACAATTAAGGGAGTAAGCTCAACATTCAGCGTGAGCTCTTCGCGTGGATAATCTTTAGGTATAAACAATACAGTGCTTTTGGGTTTGTAATCTATGCTATTGAAATTAAATCGATAGATCCCTGATTTCAGAGGAACACTAAAGGTGCCATTTTCTTCTTTAGGATATATTTTATTTGTTATTACTGATTCAGTAGAATCGAAAATTTCAATGGTAAAATCGCCTGGTACAAAATCGGTTTGGTTATCGAGCAACGTAACTGTACCCTTAACATTTACTATAAAAGGATGTTCAGGACTAAAAATCTCGTACCTTACAATATCTTCTGAGCCAAATCCATCTTTGGTATATTTAGATAAATAAGCATAAGCTCCATTTTGTACTGGATAAAAGAATAGATTGTCGTCTGTATTGTTTATTGGGTAGCCCATGTTTACTGGACTAGACCATTGGTTTTCGTCTATTTTCTTTGAATAAAAAATATCAAAACCTCCCATATTATAATGGCCTTGAGAGCTAAACCAAAGGGTGTTTCCATCTTCAGAAACCATTGGCATATCTTCATTGTAAGGTGTGTTTATTTCGGGTCCCAGATTTACTGCAATGCCCCAATCTTTTAGTTCTTCATTATAAACTGATTTATAAATATCGAGTCCCCCAAATCCACCATTACGGTCGCTCGAAAAATAAATTGTTTTTCCATCCTGACTAATAATCCCATGTGTTTCCCATTCTTTTGAATTAATATTTTTATTCAGTTTATGGGGTACCTGCCAGTTTCCATTTTCATAATGACTTATATACAAATCACCGCTATATTGTTCATCGCGGAATAAGATCATCGTATTTCCATCATACGAAAGGGATGAAGTATAATATTCTCCATCGGATTTAATAATGGGAGTTAGATTTATTGGTTCTTTCCATTTATCGCCATCCTTTTCTGAAAAATATACAG
The DNA here is from genome assembly GCA_020049295.1 of Bacteroidota bacterium. Classification (GTDB taxonomy): domain Bacteria; phylum Bacteroidota; class Bacteroidia; order Bacteroidales; family UBA12077; genus UBA12077. Next base: position 11,432 of record JAIFLC010000116.1, on the reverse strand, counting down.
CATCGTAAAATTTAAGTTTTGAGGTATATAAAATTACTTTTTCATTTCCGGAAACAATTGGTCTTGTATTGGCAAATTCATTATTAATGGTTTCTCCGAGGTTTGTTTCTTTTATCTTGGTTGGGTATTTTATTAATTCTTTTGCATTTTCACAAGCTCTTATTTGCTGATCAACAAAATCAATATTATAAACATCACTAACTGATAGTGATTCCTTAAATTTATTATAGGTAGAAATAGCAAGATCAAGCTTGTTGTCAATCTGGTAAGCATCTGCTAATAAGAAAATTGATTTCTTTGGTGCATGAGTTTCTTTAAATGATCCTTCTTTAAAAGTTGCTGAAATATCGGTAATGGCTTTCTCGAGATATGGAATCGATTTATGCTTTTGACCCGGAATTTGCAGATAACATTCTCCTATTCGATAGTTGATATAGGCATTGTCCATTCCATTGTTAAGGAGTCTCAAATAAAGTGGAAGCGCTTCTTTCTGATCTTCGTAAAGAATATAATATTCGGCTTCCATGAACACTTCTTTCAGATTAATCTGTTCTTGAGAATAGGAAGTGTTTACCGTAATTAAAATGAAACAAAAAACGATTATTTTTCTCATAAAAATTAATTCTAACTGATACTTTTTCGAGGATCAATATACAGAGATATTATAAAAAATTCAATAATTATTTAGAGTTAAATTTTAAATTTTCTTTTTTTATTTTCCTTCTCCCTCTTATTGCGGAAAAAGATAAGTAGAATTATTCCTAGCCCAATAAATCCAACAATTATTATTAATAATAACCAGTTTGTTTTTGGTGATTCACTTGGAATCTCTTTTGTTTCTTGCTTTATTACTGGTACTTTTTCTGCTGTTAAATAAATACCTTCAATTAAAGCATAAATTAACTCAGTTTCTTTTGGTGTGTAAATATTGCGCTTTTCAAAATGATTGTAAAAATCTTGAATAGTAACAATATTAATAGCTCCGGCATCTAAATTTGAGAGTATGCTTGGAATATCTGTTTCTATGATTTTGTTTAACAGGGCTATAGCATTTTTAGGGTCAATTTTCGAATGGGATAAATATGTCTTTAAAAGATTTACAATATCGTTGTTTGTATATCCATTCTGGTCGGCTTTTGATGATAGATATTTAATAACCGAAAGATTGGTACTGAAATCAGACTGATGTAATAAAACAGTGTCAAGTGTTAACTTAAGATTTCCATCAGCAATACCCTGCAGCGATTTAATAAATACATTAGTTGGTGCTCCTGAGTTAACTGCTAATGCAATAATCAACGCATCAATTTGATTTTTTTTCAATCCTGCTTTTTCACCTTCAGCATAAATAAGTGAGATTAGTTCTTCTATAGTTTTCGCTGACTGAATTGCCGGTGATGCTAATAACTTTTCGAATCCTGATGTATTAAACGAAGTAATTCCTTTAAGCAAATCAGCTAAATCTTTCGTAATTGGGGTATGCGAGATGATTACTTCTTCGTTTTTAATGTTATTATATTTATCTACAAGCTTGAAATTAATTTTGCTCTTATTACCTGTAGGTTCGTACTGATAGGTAAAGTTTTCTTGTTCAATATCGAAAGTTTCGGTATTAATTAATTCACCATCTACAAATGTCTGAACATATAGTTTGGAATCTTTTTCGACTGAAAGCTTAATCTTAACATCTTTTTGTCCATCAGAGAGATTTATAACCTTTCCTGCAACTCTCATAATTGCATCATTGTCCTGTGGAATATATGATACGGTTACTTCCTGAGTTTTAATATTATTCTTATCATCGATTAGTTTAAACCTGATTTTACTTTCTCCTTCTCGGGGTTTGTACTCGTAAATAAACTCATCCTTTTTATTAATATCAAATTCTTCTGAGTTAATTAGATTTTCATTATAAAAGGTACTAACAAAAAGTTTATTCCCTTTCTGTAATGATAATTTAATTTTAACATTTTCTGCATCAGTATTTGTTGAGTATGCATCTTTATCAAGATTAATATCCGGAAGGGTATCGGTTTTTGATTCAACCAATGCAATTTCTTTTCTTGGAGTTGTGGGTGACAAGAATACGCTTATGGTTTTATAATCCAACGAGATTAAATACTGTTTGCCACTTTCATCACGAACGCTTTCGTAAAACAGATGGTCTTCACCAAGCGGTGTTCTGAATTGGTTTTCATCCAAGTCTTTCTCTGGAGTTATTATTGCAATTGTATCTGAGGTTGATGTGTTGAGTATATTTATTTTAAAGTCCTTTTGTTTTTTCTGAACTTCATTGTTTAGCGAAAGTATTGCTTCAACCTTCAATGGTGAGTTTTTCGAAATATTTGTTAGAAACACCTGATAAATATCTTGTCCTCCATAACCATGCCCTGAGAATTTTGCATAATAAGCATACTCACCATTCATTATTGGATAAAAGAATATATTATCGTCGGTAGTATTAAGTGGATATCCCAGGTTAACTGGATTTGACCAATCATTACCTGTTTTTGTTGCATAAAAAACATCATATCCACCCATTCCTTTGTGTCCTTCGGAGCTAAAGAAAAGGTAATTATCATTTTCTGTAACAAATGGACTGTTTTCATTCCATCGGGTGTTAATAGTTGATCCCATATTTTTGGGTAAGCCCCAGGTTCCATTGGCCTGCAAATCTGAAACATAGATATCAAGATCACCAAATCCACCTAAACGGTTACTTGCAAAGTATAGTTTTTTACCATCTTTCGAAAACGATCCATTCGATTCCCAGTACTTGGTATTAATATTTTCGCCAACTGAAACAATCTTGGTCCATTCACCATTCTTTAAATAACTCACATAAAGATTACCATCAAAATTATCAACTCTATATAATAATAATGTTTGTCCATCGTATGACAATGATGAGGTTGCTGTTTTATTATCAACGCCCAATTGCGACATAATATTTATCGGGTAGCTCCATTCTCCATTCTCCTTTTTAGAATAAAAAATAGCATCGTAAAATTTTAATTTGGTGGTAAAAATTAACACATTGCCATCTCCGGATATTACTGGATTATAATCATTAAATTTTGTATTAACTGGTGTACCTAGGTTTTCTGCGATAAACTCAACCGGATTATTCTTTAATTCGATTGCTCCTTTACAAGCATCTAATTGTCGGTCAAGATAATCTTCGTCGTAAATGTCTTTTTCTGCAAGTTTTTTACTTTGCGAAACAATTTTTTGGAATCCCATATACGAATCGATTGCCTGTTCAATCTGATTATTAATTAAATAGGCATTGCCAAGATAGAAAAACGCATCAATGGGAGCTCTTTTTTCGAGATAGGTATTTTCTCTGTAAGTATCTGTGGTTCTATCAGTTGCTTTTCTAAGGTAAGGTATTGATTTTTCCTTTTGACCATCAATATGAAGATAACAAAATCCAATTTTATAAATTACATTATAATTAAGTGAATCAGATTCATATAATTTTAAAAAAAGAGGAAGTGCTTCTGGATAATCTTCGAAATAAAACCATGAATCAGCATCAAGAAACATTTCCTCAAGCTGGTATGTTTCCTGCGAAGAAACAACATGTGCACTTAGAATAATAAATACAAAAATATAAAGTACTTTCCTCATAATAATCGATCGTTTCTGAATATACGAAATTAGTGAAAATTATTAAATTAATACCATACCTATTGTAAGTTATTGATCAATACCTAATCAATAAACATAAATGTTGAAATTTAGTTGATTAGATTAATCTTCGCTAAGGGTGTCTTGAATAAAATTACCATCAAGAATATCTTCTTCGCCTTCTTCCATATCTTCTCTGGAGAAAATTTGTATTCGGTAAATATCATACTCTCCAAAACCTGTTGGTTTAAATTTGGAATAATAGGCTATTTCTCCGTTCTTTATGGGGAAGAAAAAGAGGTCGTCATCTGTGGTATTGAATGGGAAACCAAGGTTTTCAGGTTTGCTCCAGTCGTCTCCGATTTTCTTTGAAGTAAAAATGTCGAATCCTCCAATATTGAAATGACCTTCAGATGAGAAATACAATGTTTTGCCATCTTCTGTAACAAAAGGAGTGGTTTCATCAAAGGCAGAGTTTATATTACTCCCAAGATTAACAGCTGGACCCCAACTTCCAGAAGCATCGAGCTCTGATTTATAAATATCGAATCCTCCAAAACCACCTGACCGGTTACTTGTAAAGAAAAGTGTTTTACCATCGATAGTAGTACAAGCATTTGTTTCGGACGAGGATGAGTTAACATTGCTATTCAATTTTTGTACCTGACCCCATACTCCGTTTTCATAGGCACTTGTATACAAGTTTAAAATATCATTATCGTTTCGTTGCAGAAACAAAACAGTTCCATCAGATGATAAAAAAACAGGTTTAAGTGGATTTTCGGAACTAAACTCAAGTGAAATGTTACGGGCTGGCAACCATCGTCCATCTCTTTTCTTGGAGAAAAATATTCCATCATAAAACCGAAGTTCGCTCATAAAAACGATTGTTTCTTCATCACTGCTAACTAAGGGATTGATATTTGAATATTCAGAATTGATATTTTTACCAAGGTTTGTTTCAATAAGGTTTGTAGGTGTGCGCAAAAGCTCAATTGCATTGTAGCATGCTTTTAGCTGAGTTTCAACCCGCGCAAAGTTATTTATATCATTTGGATCAAGATATTGTTTATATTTATTAAACGCTTCAATTGCTTCATTTAACCTATTTATTACCCGATACGCTATACCCAGATAATAAAATGTTTCAATCGGAGCTTTACTTTCAGTATAATATCCTGGTTTGTATGAGGAGGAAACATCTTTAATCGCATCTTCGAGATACTTAACCGCAAGATTTTTTTGATTGGGAATATTCAAATAACACATTCCAATTCGGTGGCTAATATTGGCATCCTGCCTTCCTGAATTATATATTTCAAGAAACAGGGGTAATGCCTCACGATACTCTTCGTATAATATAGAAAATTCGGCATTAACAAAAATTTTTTTTAGATCTTTTTTTGCCTGACCAATTGTATCTAGCGAAACTAAAATAAGAATGATTAATAGTATATTAATTCGTCTCATAATCATGCATTACATTTTCAGAAAAACAAATGTAATAAAATAATATTAAGTTTTGAAAATGATTGATATCTAATTGCTTAGTTTTAATAACAAAAAAGGCATCTATATAATTCAGATGCCTTAATGGTATTGGTTTTTAGATATTTCGCTTTGGATCAAATTTTTCGAGGTAATCAGCTACTCGTTTTAAGAACATGCCACCTAATGCACCATCAACAACTCGATGATCATAAGCAAGCGATAAAATCATAATATATCGAATTGCAATTGCGTCACCCGATGGTGTTTCAATTACTGCGGGCTTTTTCACGATCGATCCAATTCCAAGAATCGCTACTTGCGGTTGATTTATGATAGGTGTTCCGGAAATGTTACCAAATGTTCCAAAATTTGTAATTGTAAATGTTCCTCCTTGAATTTCATCTGGTTTAAGCTTATTTTCACGTGCACGATCAGCCAGATCATTAACACTGGCAACAATTCCCGAAAGATTTAGCCGGTCGGCATTTTTTATTACCGGTACAATCAGATTGCCCGATGGCAAAGCAGTGGCCATTCCAATGTTTATATTTTTCTTTACAATAATCTTATCTTCATCTACTGAAACATTTACCATAGGAAAGTCTTTGAGTGCTTTAACTGCAGCTTCAATAAACAATGGTGTAAAAGTTAATTTTTGTTTTTCCCTTGCCTGGAAAGCATCTTTGTTTTTATTTCTCCATAACACCATTTCGGTAACATCTGCTTCTACAAAAGAAGTAACATGAGGCGAAACCTGCTTAGAATAAACCATATGATCAGCAATCAGTTTGCGCATGCGATCCATAGGCACAATTTCGTAATCGCCACCACTGTATAATTGATCTTTGCTTACCACTTGTTTTGTTTGTACTGCTGTTGTTGTAGCTTTTACTGCTGATGGTTGCTCTGATAGCTGAATTCCTGTCGATTTTCTGTTTTGTAAATAATTCAGAATATCAGTCTTCGTTATTCGGCCAGTATTGCTTGTTCCACGAATTGAAGAAAGCTCTTCAGGCAAAATATTTTCTTTTTTGGCAATATTTTTTACTAATGGCGATAAGAATTTACCTTCGTAAGTCGATATAACTTCTTCATGAACGTCTGTTTTAATAGCTTTAACTTCTGGCACAAAAGGTTCTTTAATTTCTTTTATTGATGCTTTGGTTTCAGCAGTCTTTGGTTCACTCACTTCGATGGAGCTTTCGCCCTTTTCGGTTTGGAGGATTGCAATAGTATCTCCAATTTTTGGAACAGAACCTTCTGAAATTAAAATTTTTTCAATGATTCCAGATTGAGGTGCAGGTATTTCAGAATCTACCTTATCGGTTGCAATTTCTACAATCGATTGATCTTCACTAACTTTTTCACCCTCTTTTACAAGCCATTTTGTAATGGTGGCTTCTATAATTCCTTCGCCCATTGCGGGTAATGTAATCTCTATTTTTGCCATAAAAATATGTAGTTATCGATTCAAATTACTAACAGATTAATTTCTGTCGGTATTTTTAAAACCTTTGATAAGAATTTGCAGATCGGTCCAGATCTTATAATTTTTAGCGTAAACCATGTTAAGGTTTTCGATATAAGTGACTGAGTTTTCGCTGCTTTTTACATAATCGAGCGGAGTTAATATGCCTTTTTTTATGTTTGGCAAATGATTCGTTTGAATATCTCCACTCTCGTAATATCCTACCCAAGTTTTAATTCCAAACAAAACATAGAGCGAATTGTTTAAGAGTCGAATTGATTTTTTTGTAAAAATGATCAGAAATGGACTGATAAACAGAATGATTAATGAAGATATTATATCAAATATACGTTTGTTACGAATATTATTTTCATTACTGATTGAGTTCATATCGGGAGTATAAAATTCACCAGCCGAATCAATAGAGCTACTACCAATTATAGAAATGGTTTCGGGCTGGGCAATCTTAAAATCAATATCTTTCGACGAAAGACGGAGCATGTTCTCAATAATACGTTTCGATGGAATATCCTTAGCACAAAAGACAATCTCATCTACTTTATGAATCGTAATCATTTCATCTAGCTGACTTATTGATCCAAGATAAAAAACAGTTGAGCTTTGTTCTGACGAAACATATCCTATAAAATCCGGTTTTACATTGGCTTCAGAAAGTAGTTTTTCAATCCGTTTTATCTCATCAATCTGTCCGACAATTAATATACGGAGTTTTTTGTTTCGAGCGAAATGCTGATGGAAAATCCCCAAATAGTGAATAATCAAACGATTAATATATGATGCAATAAGTGCAATAATGCTCCCGAAAAGAATTAAAGCCCTCGAAAAACGCAAATTTTCAGGTAATAACGAGTAGATCAACAAAATAATAACAAGCCCTATTGTAATTCCTTTTATAGCTGATGTTTTTTGCATGTTATGCGAGTAGGCACCATTAAACCAGAGTGCCAGCATCCAGATCAGAATATATACAGGTACAACAAAAAGCATAAAGTCGGATGGATAATAATCAATAACCTGAAATTTATATTGTTCCCAAATCGGTTTTATAATATAAAAACCAAGATAAATTGACGAAAAATCGAGCAGTGGGAGTACCGCTTTTTTAATTACCCGATGACCCAATGCTACTAATGCTCTGAAATAAATAGCTATATTAATGAGAACAGAAAATAACCGGGCATTCTTTTGTGTAAAATGTTTTCGCGCAAAAATTACCATTGCCTGATAAAATACCAAGACATAATTAATACTTCCTTTCTTAGTACTTTCTCCTTTGTAATGAATAATGGTTGTTTCGGGCAGATAATAATTTTTATATCCGGCAAGAGTTATTCGGTACGAAAGGTCTATATCTTCGCCATACATAAAAAATTTTTCGTCGAGAAGACCTGTTTTTTCTATGGTTTCTTTGCGAAGAAACATGTAAGCACCAGGTAGAATTTCAATTTGGTGAGTCTGGTTTTTATCAAGATGACCCAAATGGTAACGGGCAAATCGTTTTGATGTTGGAAAAAGTTTCGATAATCCAAAAATCTTATAAAAAGCAACAGCAGGAGTGGGGAGAGCCCTTTTCGACTCAGGTAAAAACCGGCCTTTGCCGTCAATCATTTTAACACTTAATCCACCTGCATCGGGTTTCGAATCCATAAAGGCGATACATTTTTCGAAACTGTTCTCATCTACTACTGTATCGGGATTTAATAACAAAATATATTGCCCGGTAGCTTGTTTTATGGCTTGGTTGTTGGCTACCGAAAAACCGTAATTTATTTTATTTTCGATGAGGTTAACCTGTGGAAATTTTTCTTTAACCATGCTACACGACCCATCAACAGAGTTATTATCAACCACAAAAACTTCGTTAGGGATATTGGTGGTTGCCTTAAATACCGAAATAAGGCATTGTTCAAGGAAATGCTTTACGTTGTAATTGACGATTACGATCGATAACTTTATCATTAATTTCGATATGCGGTGCGAAATACAAATATAGCGAAATGTTTAATGTGAAATTCTTTTGATTTTTTTAAAAAGAATATTTTGCTTTAATTACTGATTTTTGCTCTGTTTAAAGTACAGATTAATGATTAATTTTAACATACTAATTTTTTAAGTTTACTTTTTATACATATTTCATGTTAGCTATGGACACATCTATTGAGAAATCAAAAGAACTTAAGACTTTGATTAAACTAATTAATACTAAATTAAATTTTGAAGGAACAGTTGAGGGAAACAATCCTGTTTCGATCGACTATATTGCACCATTGGGTGATAACCTGGGATATACTTCACTGGAGTTATTATTGCTGAGTTTGTCTTCTTGTTTAGGTTCTGCAGTGTTGACTTTTTTGCGAAAAATGAACAAAACAATTACCGCTTGCGACATACATGCAAAAGGATTACGCAAACTGGATCACCCGACAGGATTTAATAAGATTTTGATGGATATCCAGATTAAATCAACTGATGTAACTGAAGCAGATATGCAGAAAGTGATTAAACTTTCTGAAGACACGTATTGCCCTGTATGGTCAATGTTAAAAAGTAATGTGGAGGTTGAAGTCGTGTTTTCAGTAAAGTAATTTGCGAAATAAAACTTGCAAACAAAAGTTTTCAAAAAACAATTTAGTATTTCATTGCGCTATTACTTTGCTGAGGATAAATAAAAAATGGCACTTATTTTATCAACTAAAGACCTAGTTCGCGCGCGTCTTCAGACGCGTGCTAATAGATTTTAAGATAATAAATACCAATAAACTGAATATATTTTGGTTGGCCCTAATTATTACGCAACCTGGAAAGCAGATAATACATCTAGAAATAAATCAAAGACTTAGGATAATATGAAAACATTAAAATTAGTTGGATTTCCATTTTTGTTTATCATCTATTTAATGATGGCAACACCATTTCAGAGTTGTGACCCTGATGACGATGATGAGTGTGATACTTGCAATATAGTTTATAAACCTAATATTTATATTTATCCAAATGAAAAAACAGAATTGACAGTTAAGATTGATTTCCCTATGGGTGGTAACATCATAACTTCAATTCCGGAATATGTAAATGGTTGGAATATTACAGTGGATACAAATGGATTAATAGATAATACCTATTCGTATCTTTTCTACGAAAGTAATCAACCTGATATATGGCAAAAAACAGTAGGTTGGACAATTCAAAATGCTGAATTAGAATCCTTTTTTAGAAAAAATATGGCAGAATATGGATTTTATGGGCAAGAAATTGAAGATTTTATTGATTATTGGATACCACGACTAACGAAATACCCATTTTATTCAATCTATCCTCAAACATTTGAATTGATTGATAAAGTAATCATATTGGATTTTTCAAAACAACCAGATTCTGTATTGAGACTTTTTTATGTAATTAAAGGACAAAATATTTTACCCGATAAATTGGTAGAACCAATTATTGATAGTTATAATAGAGAAGGCTATTTTGTAACTGAATGGGGTGTAGTTTTGAAATAACAAGGTTCCATTAAGGTATAGTAATGTCATGAAAATAATATGTTTAGCGGTTTAATTCTTTTTAAAGTATCATGTAATCTGATATAAAATCGCTTAGTAACCGGCAACCATTCATATCATCAATATTAATGAAAAAGTTTTATTGCGAAGCATAAGAATCCAATTACTTAATACAATATAACTATTTGCTGTAAACTAAGTCTGTGTTATTTTGTTTAATAAAAAGATAACGAAGACATTTAACTTAATGAAAATACTTTTAACTGGTGCTAATGGATATATCGGGAAAAGATTATTACCTAAGCTCCTTGAACAGAGCCACGAAGTAGTTTGTTGTGTTAGAGATAAGAATCGTTTTCCAACTGAAGGGCTTTATAAACACCCCAATATTTCGGTTTACGAGATTGATTTTTTAAAAGATTATTTGCCTGCCAGCCAGTTGCCACAATTTGATGCAGCATATTATTTAATTCATTCAATGAGCGATAATTCATCGCATTTCGAAAAACTGGAAGAGTTGTCAGCTCAAAATTTCGTTAAGTTGGTGCAAGAAGTAAAACCAAATCAGGTAATTTATCTGGGAGGAATTACCAATGAAGAGATTCTTTCGAAGCATCTGGCATCAAGAAAAAGAGTTGAAGAAGTACTTCGCAAAAGCAGTATTCCTGTAACTTCTTTAAAAGCAGGAATAATTGTAGGATCGGGTAGTTCGTCTTTCGAAATTATTCGCGATCTGGTCGAAAAACTACCTGTTATGATTACTCCCAAATGGCTCAACACGAAAACACAACCCATAGCCATAAGCAATGTGCTTGAATATTTAACCGGGGTTTTAGGTCGCGAAGAAACGTTCAATAATTCATACGATATTGGCGGCCCCGATGTATTAACATACAAACAAATGCTGCTTCAGTTTGCTGAGGTGCGTGGTTTAAAACGGTTTATTTTTACCATTCCGGTGATGACACCAAAAATATCGTCGTACTGGCTCTATTTTATTACAAACACATCTTTTAAGTTAGCTTCCAATCTTGTAAATAGCATGAAGGTTGAGGTAGTAGCTAAACAAAATAATTTGCAAGAGATATTAAACATTCAATCCATAACGTATAAGGATGCAGTAAAACTTGCTTTTCAGAATATTGAACAAAACAGCGTAATTTCGAGCTGGAAAGACTCGCTCAGCTCAAGTTATAAAGATAACTCCTTATTCGATCACATTCATGTTCCTACCAATGGTTGTTATAGTGATAAGCGTATTAAGTCCATTTCTAATGATGTTGAACAGGTTCTGGAAAATATTTGGTCAGTTGGTG
>JAIFLC010000182.1 GCA_020049295.1 Bacteroidota bacterium | reverse complement strand
GAATGGCAGGTATGCCAGCAAGTAAAAAGATTAATTGATAATTTCCGGGAACTAAGGCTAATAAGGCAAATGCAAACAGAGGACCTACTATTGCTCCACTATTATCCATTGCTTTTTGAAGACCGAAACTTTTACCCGAATCTCCATTGGTAATAGATCCGGCAATAAGACTGTCCCGTGGAGCAGTTCTTATACCTTTACCAAATCTTTCGATAAATCGCAAATAAAGAACCTGCATTGGAGAATACACGAAAGTATACAGCGGAATAATCAGAGCTGAAAGCCCATATCCTATTAACATAAAAGGTTTGTTTTTTCCAATTTTATCACTCCAAAAGCCAGACAATGCCTTTACTAATGACGCAGTACTCTCAGCAATCCCTTCGATTAATGCTAAACTGGTTTTTGATGCTCCAATTGACATCAGAAACATTGGCATTACAGAATAAACCATTTTAACAGATGTATCAGTTAAAAAGCTGGTAAGACCTGTAAATACTATATTTCTTTTAAAACCAAAAAACTTTTTCACTCTGTTTATTATATAATTCGAAAATAAGTAATTATTGTTTTCTCTCATAATTATTCAATAATTAATATATCATAATCATTTTGTAGGATTGTTTCCATTTATTTTTATTCATAAGTAAAAATTTACAATTACGAATAAATATATTCAGTAAATTAAATTCAAGTTATAGTATATTTACAGATATTTTTTAAAAGTATGGAAACAATAAAAAAAGTACTTTTTGAAGAAGATACTTACCAAACAAAGAGAAACTCAAGAGTTTTTCTTGATAAAATAGCATTAAATACAAGAACATATTTTGTGTTAAAGTATTTACAAATCCTCTTTCGAAACAGAAAAGTTGCAAAAAAAGGCCAATATAATAGAACGAACTGGGCTATATCATCTTATAATGTAATAAAACTTATTGAGGATTGTGGTGGACAATTCAATATTGAAGGAATTAATAACCTTAAAAACATTAAAGAGCCTGTAGTAATTGTGAGCAACCATATGAGTGCCATGGAATCTATGATTTTTCCTGGACTTTTAGCTCCTTTTATGGAGGTTACCTTTGTGGTAAAAGAAAGTTTAGCTCGTCATTTTTTATTCGGAGTAATTATGCGTGCACGAAATCCGATAACAGTTGGAAGAACTAACTCCAAAGAAGATTTAATAGCTGTACTTAATAAAGGTAAAGAGTTATTGCAAAACGGAACTTCAATAGTTGTTTTTCCTCAAGGAGGACGACGTAAAGTGTTTAAACCTGAAGAATTTAATACATTAGGTGAAAAGCTTGCTTCAGTTGCTGGAGTTAATGTTTTCCCCATTGCTCTGAAAACTGATTTTTGGGAGAATGGTAAAATTATACGTGATTTCGGTAAATTAAACCGAAAAAGTAAAATTCATATTCGTTTTGGGGAACCTATAAAAATTGAAGGCTCCGGTAAGGAGCAGCATAAAAAAATTATTGAGTTTATTTCCAAAAACCTTGATAAATGGTACAAGGAATAAAATAATCTGAGCTTACTTTCTATTCAAGTACTGGTAATCCAAATAATATAGAAACTTTAAGGAAATACTATTTAACTGATCGTAACCCAGTGTGTAATCTAGATTTTCCCAAAAATTATTTACGATAACATCTCTTTCGTAATTAATTGAGTTTTTCCAAACAATTGATAATTCGCTTCCAGGTGCAAATCTCCATAAATACTGCAAATCAATTGTAAATGCATTAAAATTGGTATCGAACTTACTACCATATGTATTATAATCAATAGAATTTCCCAAATAACCTGTTTCTAATAATTGGGAGTAATCATCATATTCAACCTGGCTCCAGTAATGCCTTACGCGCAAATTAAGAGATGACTTATTGTTAAAAATATATCCTGTACTTATTGTATTTGCTATAGTCATCTGATCTCTTTTACCAATAAATATAGCCATATGATCTGTGTTTATCTCGTAATGATCTACGTGACCCAATGTATTATAACTATTTTCAATACCAAAATCATAAACAATTAACCATTTATCGCTAATTCTAACTCGGGGACTAATATTTAAAGAATACCCATATCGATCGTAATCAAAGGCTTTCCATACACCAGGCATAAAATCAATTGCAAAAGTCTTTCTATAATCGGTCGAAATCATAGCTATTAAAGAGCCCGTTCTAGGCCTTTTTAACATCCATTCAAAACCATCAACTCGAGTTTCGCGATAGTCATGATTTTCAATCGGATTTAAACTCAGGTTTATCATTGCCGTTATATACCTTTTTGTAAAGGTGGTGTGAGTTTGCATATTAATCTCAAAATCAGTAAATTTTCGTGGTTTATACAAACTACTGTAAACTATTTCAAGCTCATTTTGCCAGTTTCTTACTTTCCAGAAAGGTTTGTTTATATTATACTTGAGTTCTGCTCCCCAACTCGATTCATTATTGCTTTGCAGATATCCAAAATCATTAGGATCATAGGTATGTGACTCTGTATTATGGGCTAATTCAAATAAAAACTGACCTTTAGTTTTTGCAAACTGAACAAAATAGGCATGACCAAGAGTTGTGGAATCGGTATATATCTGACTAAGAGTTCCTCGTGCAAAAACCTGATACGAATTTTCTTTGTTTTTTAGTAACGTTTCTGTTCCTGTAACATTCGCCATATAATTATGATTTTCGTATGCTACATTGGTATTTACCAGACTTACATAGGAGTTGTTCTTAAGACTCTGATCAAGCACTATCATATTATAATTTGTAAAACCCTGTGTTAGAAATTTTCGATTAACACCTGTAATTGTATCACTAATAATTCCTTCAGCTGCGCTGGTCATGGCATTAAAAAAACCAATACCAAGTCCACTGTTAGTGCGTCCAGAGATTTTAGTTGCATTTATCAGTTTTGTTTCGATGGGATTTTCGGTAATAATTTCGTTTGAATCGAGAGCACTATTAATTTCTGATTTAAATTTTGGCCTTCCACCAATTCGTCGCGAATAAAAAATCTCTCCTTTATTAAAAAGCTCAGTACCCTCAGTAAAAAACGCTCTTTTTTCGCTGTACATTATTTCATAGGGAGAAAGATTTAGAATATGATCATCGGATTGTACCTGCCCAAAATCGGGTATAAGAATCATATCCAAGGTAAAACTCTGATTAATTCCCCATTTTAAATCCATCCCGGCATTGAAATTATGATTCCAAATTCCTTCTGTATTTTTTTCAAGATATGCTGAAACATACGGAGTAACTGAAAGTCGCAATGGAGGTTCAATATCACGAATATTAGTAATCAGCCCTGACTGACTAATTATTTCTTGTGTGTTGATATCAACAAAATTCCATGTACTCCACTCTCTATATCTTCTAATATTTCTAAAAAAATGAATGCCCCATGATTGAACTGATTTATTTGGAAATCGTAAAGCTGAATAAGGAATTTTATATTCAACAATCCAACCTTGATCTGTAATATTAACAGCACTTTCCCACACGGCATCCCAATTTGAATCACCTTCTTCACCAATATGCTTTGCATCGGATTGAACTCCTGCGGCCGAAACAAGAAATTCCATTCCATTTACTCCATCATCGAATGGATTTATTAAAACTGAAAATAAATCTGCATTAGCATCGTCAAATTTATCGCGTAATGAAAGTTCTCTTAGAATACTGTCGGGTAAAGGATCATGCATTACAGCTGCAACATAGATAGCATGGTTATCATATAATATTTTAACTTCTGTTGGAAATGATGGATTGTCACCATTATGAGGCTCAAACTGAATAAAGTCCTTTGCAATTGTTGCCTTTTCCCAAGCAGCTTCATCTATTATTCCATCAATTTTTAAATGTTCAGTTGTTTTAACTGCCGAAATTTGTTTTCTTTCTCTTACTTGAGCGTAGGTATTTACAACTAGTAATGTTAAAATAGCCAGGCCAATAATTTTTGTTTAACTAAGAGATTAAAATTCAGAAGTAAAATGGAATTTGATTTTATCAAACTTTTCCTGCGCCATTTGAAGTGCATAAGAGGATTCTGCAAGAAAAACTTCACGACCATATTTGTCATCAGCAAGAGCATTATACTTTCTTTTACGGAAGTCTTCGAGTTGGGCTTTATCGGTACTTTCCATCCAGCATGCTTTGTATAGGTGAATCGATTCGTACCTGCATTTTGCTCCATATTCGTGTTCCAACCTGAATTGAATTACATCAAACTGAAGCTGACCAACTGTACCAATAATTTTGCGGCCATTAAATTTATTCGTAAACAACTGAGCAACACCTTCATCCATTAATTGATCCAAACCTTTAGCAAGCTGCTTATATTTCATAGGATCTGCATTTTCGACATATCTAAACATTTCGGGCGAAAAACTGGGTAATCCTTTAAAATGGATATTTTCTCCCTCGGTTAGTGTATCTCCAATTTTAAAGTTACCGGTATCATGAATACCAACAATATCTCCAGGAAAAGCTTCGTCAATTATCGATTTTTTATCAGCCATAAAAGCTGTAGGAGTTGCAAACTTTAAGTTTTTGCCTAGTCGGACATGCAAATAATTGGTGTTTCGTAAAAATGTGCCTGAACAGACTTTCACAAAAGCTATACGATCGCGATGATTAGGATCCATATTAGCATGAATCTTAAATACAAATCCCGAAAATTTCTTTTCAAATGGATCAACAACTCTTTCTTCGGTTGTAACGTTTCTCGGATGTGGAGCTATTTCAATAAAACAATTTAATAGTTCCTGAACACCAAAATTATTTAATGCACTACCAAAAAATACCGGAGCTAAGCTTCCCTGTAAATATGCATCAATATCAAATTCGGGATAAACTTCGGTAATTAGTTCTAATTCTTCGCGCAGTATACCAGAATATTTTTCGCCTATATATTTCTCAAGCTCTGGATTATTAACATCTTTAAATTCGATTGCTTCTTCAATGGTTTGTTTTGATTCACCACTAAATAAGTTCAATTTCTCTTCATAAATATTATATACACCTTTAAAAGTACTCCCATTACTAATTGGCCAGCTTAATGGCCGAACGGTTATTTTTAATTCATTTTCAATTTCGTCAAGTAGTTCGAAAGGATTTTTTCCATTACGGTCGAGCTTATTCATAAACACCATAACCGGAGTATGACGCATGCGACAAACTTCCATCAGCTTTCGGGTTTGTGGTTCCACTCCTTTAGCCGAGTCGATAACAATAATTACACTATCAACGGCAGTAAGAGTTCTAAAAGTATCTTCGGCAAAATCCTGATGACCCGGAGTATCGAGTATATTAATCTTTCGTCCTCTATATTCAAATGCCATTACTGATGTAGCTACAGAAATACCTCGCTGACGCTCAATCTCCATAAAATCGGAAGTAGCTGTCTTTTTTATTTTATTGCTTTTTACTGCTCCGGCAATATGAATTGCTCCTCCAAATAATAATAGTTTTTCGGTAAGTGTTGTTTTCCCTGCATCAGGATGACTAATAATACCAAATGTTCTTCTGCGTAAAATCTCCTCTTTTAACCCCATAATAAATCCCCTAAAAAATGATCTGCAAAAATATAAAATTGGATGAATATATTTTAAGAATAACTAGTCGAATATTGTTATTCGTGCGAAAGTATTTCTTTAAGGTTATTACAACCGCCATGTTTAATAAATTCGGTGTGATCATTAATTGAATTAAAGTGCCTGCCACAAATCTTATGACATTCCATTTCGTAATTGGTTGCAATAAACACAGTCAATAAAAAAAGGAAATAAATTTCACAAAGTATTATTATTGAACCAATGTTACAAAATGTACTTTTATAAAGTCAAATTATAGTCTTTTATCAATAATTCAGGTGATAAATTCAATCTCCTTGTCAAGTTTCGTATCATTTCAATAGTCAACTTTCTTCTTTTATTAAGAACTTCTGATACACGACTTTTCCCACCAATCTCATTAATTAAATCAACTTGTTTTAGATGCATTTCTTCCATTCTAATTTTTATGGCTTCAATCGGATCGGGTGCTTCAATTGGATAATGTTTTTTTTCATATTCATCAATGAGTAATCCAAGAATATCTGCTTCATCACTTTCTGGTGTACCAATCTTTGCATCAAAAATTTCTTCAAGACGTTTTAATGCAATTTCATAATCAGTTTCAGATTTTATAAGTTTTATATTCATTTCTTTAATTTTTAGACTGTTTCAATATTTATTTTATCATATTCATTATGAGTTCCAATAAATCTTATAAAAATCCACTGTTTCTCAAAATTGAATTTTACCACCAATCTATAATCATTTCCTTTTATATTAAAAACCATTCTGCTATCCTTTAAAATACTTGCATTTGAATAAGTCTTCTTAACATCATTAGGCGTTTTCCAGTTCGAATTCATTGCTGTATCATACCAAGTTTTCAAATGTTGTTCTGAGTTTGGATGTTTTTCCCAAAATTGTCTTAATGTACTTTTAGCAAATATTCTTTCCATTAATTATTTCTTTTTGCAAATATAAGAAATAAGTTCGCAAATTGAGAACTCTGTCTGTTTTTTTGAAGTATGGTTGGTAAAGGTTTGCGCTTAAATTTTGCGCGGGTTTTGCCCTGTTTCAGTTTCCCCCGTTAATAAAGATTAAAAGTAGTAAAAACTTGCCTGCTGGCAAGCAGGTGTTCAAGTATTCCTTCACCCCTCATAAAATGTGAATCGCTGTTATGCTTAGGTTTTTATTTCATGGATTGTTTTGCTGGTATCTATTTCAAAAAGTTTTCTATCGAGTATTTCAGCACCAATTTCAGTCGTTATGTATGAAGTTCTTCTAGAAATATCTGTCCTAATATATTTTATTGGAATAGATTTCATTTTCTGAAAAACTTTATCTATGCACTCCATTTTATATTGACTAATATTCAATAATGGATTAGATTGATTTAATTAAAAGTTTAATTAGGAAATGCGAATTAAAAAGTATATTTTCACTTACAAATAAAGCAATATTAACCTTTATAATTAAATCGACATGAAAAGCAAAATTTGGATTATTCCTTTTATTTCGATGGTATTCTTGCTATTATTGGCAAGCTGTGGTGGAGATGATCCAGTAGAGGTATCTGACCCAGCTGGTACTATAACTTTGGGTGTAACAAGTAGTTCATATCTATATGTTTACAAAGGACCCTGCTTAGAATTAGATTCTATCTATGATTGTGTTCTTATAAGCTTTAGTTATTACACAGGTTCTGGAAATGTTATGACTTATACACAGGCAACACATGATTGTGATGGACCATTTGATATTTATCATTGGCCTAAATTAAACGATGAAGGTTGCGAAATATCAGATATTGGAGTGGTTAAAGGATTAGGAAGTATTACTAATAAACCAAACACTGGATATGCTTACCAAACACAACTAATACCAGGCCATGGTTATGTTATTAGATGGAAAAAATCTTATAAATATTCTACATCTAAATTACCATATTTTTATACCAGATTCTTTGTAACTGAATATATAGTAAGCACAACTGGTGGTATTTTGGGAGTTACTATAAAGTATCAGGGCCCATTTTAAAGAAAAAAAAGAAAGTAATAATTATTACTTCAGTATTTTAAACTGTAACCCTATATAACCCACTTTTGA
>JAIFLC010000028.1 GCA_020049295.1 Bacteroidota bacterium | reverse complement strand
TTGTAGGAATTATAGTATTCAATAAAGTGCAACGTAGTTTTATGGATACTGTATAATTTATTTTATTGCAATATGCCACTACTATCGATTATAACTATAAATTATAATAATTTGAATGGTCTTAAAAAAACTGTTCAAAGCGTATTATGTCAAACATCGAAAGAGTTTGAATATATAATTGTTGATGGAGGAAGTAATGATGGAAGCGCTGAATATATTAGTACATGTGCAAAAGAAGAAACTAGTATAGAGATAAAATGGGTAAGTGAGAAAGATACAGGTATTTATAATGCAATGAATAAAGGTATTCTAATATCTAAAGGAAAATATCTTCAGTTTCTGAATTCTGGCGATTGTATTGTAAATGAAATAGTTACTGAAAGAATGATTAAGTCGTTAAAACCTGATTGTAATATTCTTTATGGTAATATGCTGAAAAACTTACCAAAAGGATTATATTGTGACAAAGGTTTTTCAGGTAGAAAACCCACATTTGTTGATTTCTTTTATGGGACTTTAAATCACTCACCTGCATATATAAAAAGAGATTTGTTCAATCAATTTGGCTTTTATGACGAAAATCTGAAAATTGTTTCAGACTGGAAATGGTATCTTAATGTTTTAATATTGAACAATATAACAGTTGATTATACTAATATCGATGTTACACTTTTTGATATGAATGGGATAAGTAACGTTAATAATCACCTTGATAAATCAGAACGTCAACAAGTTTTATCGGAAATGTTACCGGAGAATATATATACAGATTATTTACTTTGGGGTAATGGAATTCTGGCATATCAAAGGATTCAAAAATTTCCTGTTTTAAGTCGGGTTTTTTATTTATTTGATAGATATGTTTCATGGCTTGAGCGAAAACGGAATAATAATTATATAAAGTCGTAATTATGGAAATGACAGGAGAGAGATTTATGCCCAGAATGAAAGGCTTTATTGAATTAGAACATCTAAATCGTTATTATTTTGTTTTAAACCAATTAGATCTTAAAGATAAAATAGTTGTTGATTTAGCTTCAGGAGAAGGTTATGGCTCCAATATTTTATCTCAATATGCCAAAAGTGTTACCGGAATAGATTTAAGCACCGAAGCAGTTGATCATGCGCGAAATACATATATACGAAACAACCTTGATTTTCAGCAAGGAGATGCTACCAGTATTCCTTTACCTGATAATTTTGCTGATGTTTTCGTAAGTTTTGAAACAATAGAACATCATGATAAACATGAGGAAATGATGTTTGAGATAAAGAGGGTTTTGAAACCTGATGGAATTCTTATAATGTCATCTCCCGATAAGTATTATTACTCAGATGTTCCTGAGTTTAATAATCAGTTCCATGTTAAGGAATTGTATTATGAAGAATTTAAAAAATTATTAAATGCTTTTTTTAAAACAAGTTATTTTTTTAGTCAAAGTGTGTTTTCAGGTTCAATAATTACGGCTGATTTTGAGATTCTTCCAAATAAAATTCCTGTTGTTACTGATATGAATAATAAAACAACTAAGTTTACACCAGTTTACAATATAGCTATTTGTACAGATATTGAATTGTATAAACCAATTTATTTACATTCTTTTTTTGGTGAAACAAGAAATATATTAACATCCGAAGATATCAATAAAGCTCAGCAAATAATTAAATCTTCATTGGAATTCAGGCTAGGGCGTAAAATTCTGAATAAATTTTCATTTCTAAGAAACATTTTTAAATAATTTGTTCTGAATTTTTAAATAAAAGAGAAAAAAATAAAAGGGACAATAAATAGTTTCCTTTATTCTAACTCGCAGGGGAGAAGAAAATATAGTTTGAAGTTTTGAGTATAATTGTTTTATTGTTTTTTGAAATAACGCAATAAATAAATTTTTCAACAACAAGAAAACAATATCTCTCAAATCAAGAGAAGTATTTTTTGTCCGATAAGGCCGTTAAATGGTTGTTGATAAAACAGAAATTAAGACCATTTTTTTATTATTAAACATATAAGGCGCTATACTTCTTTAAGGATAATTCTCAAATATTAAAACAATATAAATTGCATTCTAAACCGGGATGAATAAATTCTTTAATGTTATAAATAAATAATAGAGAAATAACAGAAATTAGGTTCTTGGATTATTAAAAACAAATATTTCTATGGGTGCTGCAATATTATAAAACATAAAACTCAGAGACGTTATTTATCGCCAAATGCTCTCTTTAAATTAAAACAATATACTTAGATTACGATTCAAAACCCTTAAGGAAATTGGGTTTTTTTAGATTGAGTTATTGTAAATTCCCGTAGAAAACAAAATAGAATATATGCTTCTGCAAAATATACTTGCAAATAGTCTGTTTTTAAAATAAAAATTTTGCGAACCAATAAAGTAGTATAATTGATTATATAATTTTAGTTTCAGTTTTACACCAATTATACTAGTTTTAAAAGAGCTTTAAAAAAAAACGAATAATTAAGAGATATTAATTCTATGTCAAAAATTCGCGCAATCGCATATTATCTTCCTCAATTTCACCCAATTCCAGAAAATGATAAATGGTGGGGGAAAGGTTTTACTGAATGGACTAACGTAGCAAAAGCAAAACCTCTTTTTAAAGGTCATGAACAACCAAAATTACCTGCAGATTTAGGATTTTATGATTTACGCGTACCTGAAGTTAGAGAGCAACAAGCACAACTGGCAAAGGATGCTGGAATTGAAGGTTTTTGTTATTGGCATTATTGGTTTGGAAATGGGAAACGTTTGCTCGAAAGACCTTTTAATGAAGTGCTTAGTTCTGGAAAACCAGATTTCCCCTTTTGTTTAGGTTGGGCAAATGAAACATGGTCTGGTATATGGCACGGGGCGAATGATAAAATATTAATAGAGCAAGAGTACCCCGGAGTAAATGATTACGAAGCACATTTTGATGCATTACTTCCTGCTTTTAAAGATAAAAGGTATATAAGAGTTGACGACAAACCTTTGTTTTTAATTTATAAACCATTGAATTTACCTGATATTAAGTTATTTGTTAATTTATTTAATCAACTTGCAATAAATAATGGTTTAAAAGGAATTTATTTTGTAGCATCAAATGTTGGACTTAATTGGAATCCTGAGCTTTTTGGATTCGATGCTGTCACTTATGCAGCTCAGGAGACAATAAAATACCATTATGCACCACTAAGGCTTAAAATCAGGAATAAGTTTAAGAAATTTAAGATCGTTACATCGATAATTAATTATATCGATTCTAAACCATTAAACGTGTATAAATATGAACATGCAATGAAGTATTTTAAAATAAATAAATCATTCGATTATGCTTTTTTTCGAACAATACTACCCGGATGGGATAATTCAGCCCGAAGTGGAAAAAATGGAGTTATTTTTACAGATTTTACTCCTGAAGTATTTCGAAAACATGTAAAAGATACTTTAGAAAAAACTATTAATACTCAAAATAAAATTGTTTTTATTAAGTCGTGGAATGAATGGGCTGAAGGAAATTATTTGGAACCAGATTTGAAGAATGGACATGAGATTTTGAAAGTTTTAAAACAAGAACTTGAGATAGCAAATAACTCCTTATCTGAAAATTAGTATTTTCATCTTATTGTTAAAATAAGAATATCAGATTTAATTGTTTAATATATAGCTATTCTATTTTTGTATTTCTCAAATAATTCTCAAGAATGAATTTATAGAAATGAACCAGAAAATGTTTTATAACTTAAAAAATAAAACAAGTCTGATTTTAAATTTTGATTAGCTTGTGTTTCTACTTTACACAATTCTGATTAAGATATCCAAAATGGATGATATTTAAATATGAGCAATAATATTTTCAAAAAGCAAATACTCAATAAAAAGATTTATTAGCATGAAAATCAGTGTAGCATTATGTACATATAATGGAAGTATTTTTATAAAAGATCAGTTGAGTAGTATTTTAACACAAACATGCCCTGTAGATGAAATTATAATTTGTGATGATTTATCAACAGACATTACACTGGATATTATATTTGATTATTCAAATAAATTTCCCGGAATAATTAAAATTTATAAAAATAAATCGAAGCTTAGCATAATAAAAAATTTTGAGAAAGCTATTTCTTTATGTACAGGAGATATTATTTTCTTATCTGATCAAGATGATATTTGGGATGAAAATAAAGTTGAAATTATCACTGATTTTTTCATAGATAATGACAAATGTAATGTACTTTTTACCAATGCAGAACTAATCGGTTATGATAATAAACTATTAACATCAAAAACTTTGTTCGACATTGTTAATCTTACCAATGAAACCAAAAAATATTTTTTAGAAGGTTTGGATTTTGAGCTCCTAAATATCGATAATCGAATTACAGGGGCTACAATGGCATTTAGAAAATCCTATATTATAAATACTTTGCCATTTCAAAAATTTGAAAAGATACTACATGATGAGTATATAGCCATTTCGGCCATCAATGATAATTGTATTAGCATGATTGATAAATGTTTGATAAAATATAGAATTCACAACAATCAGGTTATGGGTCTTGCCGACTGGTTAGAAACACCTCCCGATAGTAATGTTTTTAAGTTTAAAACAATCAAAAATGATTACACTTTATTGGTAAATTTTACAGGGAAATTAAAACAAAAAATAAATTTATGGTATAAGAGAGAGAAAATTATAAAATCATCTATCGGATTTTTAATTTTAATTTTCACTCTAAAAGATTATATATTAGTTTATGGTAAATATGCTAATAAGTTTATTCTTGCTGATTTTGAGGAATATGTTAAATTAAATTCAAGAAGATTTAAAAGAATTTTCAATGCCAAAAGTATCAGTAATAGTACCAAATTATAATCACTCACAATATCTGACACAACGTATTGAGAGTATTTTAAATCAAACCTACCAGGACTTTGAACTAATATTACTTGACGATTGCTCAACAGATAATAGCCGCGAAATTATTGAGTCTTTTCGTTATTACCCCAAAGTTAAACATGTTTTATACAATGAGATAAATGGTGGTACATCATACAAACAATGGTATAAAGGAATACAATTAGCAAAAGGTGAATTAATTTGGATTGCTGAAAGTGATGACTGGTGTGATTTGCGCTTTTTGGAATGTTTGGAGCCGCATTTTGAAGACAGTGAAGTCTCAATTGTATATTGTAAGTCATTAAATGTAAATAAGTCAGATAGAATCTATCAAATACCAGACTTAACCAACCAGTTTACAAAATATGATGGGAATGATTATATTGGGAAATTTATGCTAACCGGCAATGGTATTCGAAATGGCAGTATGGTTATTTTCAAAAGAGAGAAGTATTTACAACTGCTTAGCACCCGTTGGAAAGACTTATTACTTGCCGGTGATTGGCTGTTATGGGTTGAAATGGCAAATAAATCTAAAATTGTTGAAGTGGATGATACTTTAAATTATTTTAGGGTTTATGAAGGAAGTGCTTCCAGTAGATTCAATAAACTTGGCTTATTTTTAATAGAAGGACTTGAAGTAGTTAAACGGGCAATTTCATTGACCAAAGGCGATTATTCAAAATTTAAACTGTATAAAATATGGACTAATCTCTATTTTATTTATAGCGATTATTTTATAAAAGGTGTAGCAATAAAAGTTTTAAAAGAATTCGTTAAATTTGATTATTTGTTTTTGTTTATTTTTTTGTACAGATTTCCACGTAATCAGATAAAAAAAATCTATTATTCAATTTTTAAATAACACATGAGACTTTCTATTATCATTCCTTTCTTCAACGTTGAAGAATACATTGCCGAATGTTTGGATAGTGTTTTTAAACAAGACCTCCCCGAAAATGAATTTGAGGTTATTTGTGTTAACGATTGTTCGCCAGATAATAGCAAGGCAGTTGTATTGGAGTACAAAAAAAAATATTCTAATTTAATACTGGTTGAACATGACATAAATAAAATGTTAGGTGAAGCCCGAAATACTGGTCTTCGTATTGCAAAAGGTGACTATGTCTGGTTTATCGATTCGGATGATTATATACAACCAAATGTTTTTGCAAAATTATTAAATATTGCCGAAAGCAATGATTTAGATATTTTGCATTTTAACACACAACGAATTACAAATGAAGGAGTAACATCTGAATATCAGTTTTTTCCACAAAATACTTCCGTAACTACAGGAATCGATTATTTAAAAAACGAACAACTACCCTATTGGAAAAAAGCGGTTACAGCATGGTCGAAAATTTCAAAAAGAAATTTCTTAATAAAAAATAATTTATTTTTTCCTGAAATTTATTTTTGGGAAGATAATATTCAAACACTACGCTCACTTCTGGCATGTAATAGATTTCAGTACATAACAGATAAGTTACACTTCTATCGGGATAATCCTACATCGGACATGAACACAAATTACCTTGGTGGCATAAAGTTGGCCGACAAAGTAAGGTTTGAAGTAGAATGTGTTGCTATTTTAGAAGCTTGGCGTGATAAAGATAGTTCAATCCCGGATTTGTTAATTCCAATATATACTTACAATTTAAAAAATAAGAAAAAGGCTATTCTGTATTTTTCGGCTACTGAATTACAAAAATTTTATAGAAGGATACGAAATATTGAAAAAAGTAAATTCAAAAATCATTTGAGATTTAAAGATTATTTTATTTATCTATATCCCTTTCCAATCAAAGTTTTTAATTTGATTTTTATGCAGCCTCTAAGATTAATTAGAAATTACAAACGAATGATTATGAAATAATGAGTAAACTAAAACTATCCATAATACTTCCTTGCTACAATGTTGATCAATACATTATACAATGTTTAGATAGCTTGTATAACCAAAATATTCCTGAAACTGAATACGAAGTTATTTGCATAAATGATTGTTCTTCAGATTCAACACGGGATTACATTTTATCTTATCAGCAGAAACATCAAAACCTGATTTTGATGGATCATGAAGTAAATAAACAACAAGGAGCTGCTAGGAATACAGGTTTAAACGTAGCTAAGGGTGATTATGTTTGGTTTGTTGACCCGGATGATTATGTGGAAAATAATATTTTTGATGAATTGTTAAATATGTTGTTAGTTAATGACTTAGATGTGTTGCAATTTAACAGTTATCAAGTAGATGTAAACGGAAGTAATCGTAAACCCTACCGGGATGATAACATTGAAAATGCTAATTGTATCGATGGTAGACAATATTACAATACTACTAATCCATGGGAGTTGCAAATTGAATCCTGGGCAAGGATATATAATAGAAATTACTTGATTTCAAAGTCACTATTTTATCCTGAAATTGGTTATGGTGAAGATGATCTTCATACATTATACTCAATGTTTTACGCCAATAGAATTCATATGATAGATAAATTTTATTACTATTACAGACAAAATCCAGCATCAACTATGTCAACTCCGTTTGGTTTTAATAAGTTGTATCAAAAATGTTTTGTTGTAGGTTCGAGAATAATTAAGTTTTCAGAAGAAATTAAATCAAAAGATAATAAATTTAGTTTAGTACTTTACGAGGGTGGTATTTGGAGAATAAATCAATTTTTGAAACCGCTTATAAAATTAGGGAATACTGATGTTTCATTGTTTTTTAATATCATAAAAGAGAATAGTGGTTTTATTAATGAACTATTTCCGTATTTAAAATACAGAAACAAAATTATATTGAAATATCCCTTTTTTTCAAAACCAATTATACACACAATGTCTTTTATTCAGGATTTATTAAAGAAGAAATCGAAATAATGAATTCGATTGTGATTTAGAATTCTACAACATTTATAAGTATTCAAAGTACTTAAGGTAATTGTAGGGGCAGCAGTAGTTTTGTGAGAATACTGAAAGGAAATAATGACCTTTGACACAAACCAGAAATACTTAAAATAAAGGTGGATAATATAAACGTATTAATATAGCCTGATTACCATTCAGGAATCTGGTTCAAATTTTTCTAACAAATGTGCTGAATGACAAATATAATGACTTTCATAATAGGCTCAACCAAATGAAATTGACAGATTTTACTGTTAAATAGTTATTTTTGAAACCAAAATCATTTCAGAATTTAATTGGTTTGCAGCTAATTATAATAACAAATTCTTTGTATGTTAAACCTATAAATACTATCTTTGTGGGCACAAAGTCATAACGAATTTTAAAAAAATATATATAAATGTTGATTTTTCCTCGAAAACAATCCGATATGATTCCTTTTGTTTCAGTTGTAATTTGCACTTACAATAGAGAACAATTTATTAGCCAAACTATAGATTCTGTTTTAAATCAGAAAAGAGATTTTGCTATTGAGATTTTAATTGGGGATGATGAAAGTTCAGATGGTACCAGAGAAATTCTGAATAATTACCAAAGTAAATTTCCAGATATAATAACATTGGTATTCAATAAACAAAATAAAGGTGTTGGAAATAATTGGGCCAATTTAATGAAACTTGTAAAAGGGAAATACGTGGCTCTATGTGATGACGATGATTATTGGAATTATGATGAAAAGCTTCAAAAACAAATTGATATTTTAGAACGAAATAAAGATATAGGTCTTGTTCATACCAATTATAGAACTGAAGATATTATTAATAAAAAGTTTAAAGAGCATACAATTAAAAATCATATAAAAAAGAATCTCTTACTTTCACTTTTTGAAGATGAATATTCATTATTGACAAGCTCTGTTGTTCTCAGAAATTCTTTAATTGAACAATATGTGAATTTAGATGATTATATTAAGTATAATTTTCCAATACAAGATTGGGAAACTTGGGTAATAATCGCAAAACATACAAATTTTTACCATTTAGATATTTCGACCGTAACATACAGATACACTGAAAATTCGATAACAAGGCCTGTTGATTTCAATTGCTTAGAGAAAAAATTTGAAAGAGATAGAATAATGTATCAATATCTTTGTGAACAATTACCTGATGATCTAAAATATAGTGAGAACGAATGGAACAATTATATAAATGAAAAATATTTGATATTTTCATATAATTCAAACGATTATACAAGAGCAAAATTTTATGGGCAAAAAATAAATCATTATAATTTACGAGTTATTTGCTCAAAAACCAAGTTGTTATTTAATCTTTTTATCAAGATAAAAGGCTTAAAAAAGAATTTGATGTATTAATAGCATGACCTTTTCAGAAATAATCATTTAACTCATTATTTAATAAAGATTGAAAAATGTCAACATCAATTGAACTTAACGACAAAATTAAAAACATAATACTACTTGGTGGTGGAAATCAAGTGAGTTATTGTATTGATATAATTATTAAGGAAGGTAAATATAATATTGTTGGGATAGTGGATTCCATTAAAGATATAGGAACAGAAATATCAGGATACAAAATAATTGGAAGACAAGAACAGTTGAATGAGCTTATTGAAGAATATCAAATACAAGCAGGAATAATCACCATTGGTGACAATTGGTCACGCAAAATAGTATTTGATTGTGTTAGAGCAATTGTTCCGGACTTTAAGTTTGTAAATACTATACACCCCAGTTCAATTGTTGGTATGAATGTGAAAATGGGTATGGGAGTTGTTGTTATGGCAGGTTGTATAATTAATCCTAATTGTGTAGTTGGTGATTTCAGTTTTTTTGCTACAGGTTCGCAGTTAGAACATGATTCCTCTATCGGGGACTTTGCAAGCATATCAGCTGGTTCTATTACTGGAGGGAAAGTTAATATTGGAAAGTATTCTGCTATCACATTAGGAGTAATTATAATGGATAGAATCAATATTGGAGAAAATACAGTTGTTGGTTCTGGTTCATTAGTCACAAAAGATTTGCCGGATAATGTGCTTGCATATGGTAACCCCGCAAAGATTATCAGAAGTAGAATTTCGGGAGAGAAATTTCTTAAATCAAATTGATTTTATGGATTTGCCATAATAAAATGCAGTTTTCTTTGTAATTTGAAAGCTATTTTGAAAATAAATTTGTTTTTTATTTGTTAATTATAATTATCACAAAAAAATATAGATATTTAAATGTCAACTTCAATTAAATTTGAAAATATAAGTAAACAATATAGATTAGGTTTGGTATCAACTAATACTCTAAGTCATGATTTAAACCGTTGGTTTACAATGAATATACGAGGAAAGGAAGATCCATATTTGAGAATTGGAGAAACAAATATAAGAGATCATAAAGGCATAAGCGATTATGTGTGGGCTTTAAGGGATATTAACTTTGAAGTTCAACAGGGCGATGTATTGGGAATTATTGGAAAAAACGGAGCAGGCAAATCAACCTTACTTAAAATTTTATCAAAAGTTACGGCACCATCTACCGGTACAATTAAGGCTCAAGGTCGAATAGCCTCATTACTAGAGGTTGGCACAGGTTTTCACCCCGAAATGACGGGAAAAGAGAATATATATATGAATGGTGCAATCATGGGGATGACTAAGTCTGAGATAAACAGAAAATTTGATGAAATAGTTGATTTTTCAGGTGTGGAACGATATATAGATACTCCTGTTAAAAGATATTCCAGTGGGATGACTGTGCGCTTAGGGTTTGCAATTGCAGCATATCTTGACCCTGAAATTCTTGTTGTAGATGAAGTTTTAGCAGTTGGAGATGCCGAATTTCAGAAGAAGGCAATTGGAAAAATGGAAGACGTATCCAAAGGTGAAGGAAGGACAGTATTATTTGTAAGTCATAACATGGGTTCTATCAAAAGTTTATGTAATAAAGGTATATTACTTATTGATGGTGGAATAGATTATTCCGGATCAATAAATAGTGTTGTTGACAGATATTTAAACTATTCAAAGCAAAATACTAAAATTCTTATTCCAGATAGACTGGATAGAGTTGGAAGTATGGAGATTAAAGCAACTGAAATAAAAATTACAACTCTTGATGGAAAGATTCTGAATTCAGTAATTTCAGGTCAGGATTTTAAAATAGTTTTAGGCTTTGAGAAAACTGTGAATCATGTATTTCATAACGTAAATATTGCTTTTTCTATACGCGATACCAATGAAATACCTTTAACCTTGATTCATAATCGCCTTACAGGTGATAGTATGGATATTTCTAAATCTCAAGGTGAATTTGAACTAATAATTAGAAGACTTTCGTTAAATGAAGGTAGTTATTGGATATCATATTCAATAATGAAGGACAATGGTACAACTGGTTTTTTTGATTGTTTATATAACGTTTTAGAATTGAAAGTAGAAAAAGGTGATTATTACAAAACAGGTGAAATTGCCCCACCGGATTTTGGACCTTTATTAATAGATGGTAAATTTAGAATGAATGATTAAAATTGTAATCATAAAAGGTGGTTTAGGTAATCAAATGTTTGAATTTGCTTTTTCTTTGATGATAAGTAAAAAAAGTAATTTAAGTATAATATTAATTGATCCGTTAGATTCTTGGTTTGCTCATAATGGTTTCGAAATTAACAATATATTTTCTGCTATAAGAAATAGAAGTTACAAGTATTATAGGAGACAAATGAAATTTTATAATTTTTTGTTGAAAAAAAAATTATTCAAATTAATTGTTGAAAAGGAAGAAGATTATGGTAAATTTAATTCAGCTTACTTAAATATAAAATATCCATTCCTTATTTATGATGGTTATTGGCAATCTGAATTGTATTTTAAAAATTTTTCAGAAACAATAAGAGCAAAATTTAAGTTCAGCATTGAAAAGTTAAATGAAAGTTCTAAAAATATACTTTCGCAAATTGATTTATCAAATTCCGTATCACTTCACATAAGAAGAGGAGACTATTTGAACCATAATGATTATTTTGGAAATATTTGCACTTTAGAATATTATAATAATGCAATAAATTTGATGAATGAAAAATTCCAAAGTCTGCGTTATTTTGTTTTTTCAGATGATATAGAATGGGCAAAAGAGAATATGGTTTTGGAAAATATATTCTTTGTTGATTGTAATAAAGAAAATGATAGTTGGCAGGATATGTGTTTAATGAGTAAATGTAAACATAATATCATTGCAAATAGTACTTTTAGCTGGTGGGGGGCATGGTTAAACCAAAATCCTGAAAAAACAGTAATTTCACCAAAAAAATGGACTAATAAATTGGAAGTAATTAATTTAATTCCAAAAGATTGGATTAAAATTTAGAATTAATTTGTAATAAATGAAAAATGAAGTAATTCATGTAACCAGACCATTTTTGCCTCCATTAGAAGAGTTTATACCCTATTTACAACAGATTTGGGAGAATAATTGGCTTACAAATAATGGACCATTACATCAACAACTTGAACAAGAGTTAGCTGATTATTTAGGAGTGAAGTATATTTCTTTGTTCTCTAATGGCACATTAGCTCTTATTACCGCTTTACAAGCGTTAAGTATTTCAGGTGAAGTGATTACAACTCCATTTAGTTTTGTGGCTACAACCCATTCACTATGGTGGAACAAAATTACACCGGTTTTTATTGATATTGAACCGGAATATTTAAATCTAAATCCAGCAAAAATTGAAGCAGCAATTACCTCTAAAACTACAGCTATAATGCCTGTACATGTTTATGGTAATCCTTGTAAAATTGACGAAATTCAGAGAATAGCTGATAAATATAAACTAAAAGTTATTTACGATGCAGCTCATTCTTTTGGTGTAAAAAATAATGGAATTTCAATATTAGACTCTGGAGATTTATCAGTTTTGAGTTTTCATGCAACTAAAATTTATAGTACAATAGAAGGTGGAGCAATTATTTCGCATTCTGAAGAAATGAAGCGTCACATTGACAATTTGAAAAATTTTGGATTTAGGGGAGAAACAGTTATTGAAGAACCCGGTATAAATGCTAAACTCAATGAGGTTCAAGCTGCATACGGTTTATTACAATTGAAGTACATTGATAATTTTATTTCAATTCGTAAGACCATTACTGAACGGTATCGAATTTTATTGTCTGATATTCCAGGGATTCGTTTTATGAATGATATTGAAAATACAACACATGTATTCTCATATTTCCCAATTGTAATTGATGAACAAATTTATCGAATGAATAGGGATGAGTTATACGAAAAACTTAAAGAGTATAACATTTTTAGTCGTCGTTACTTTTTCCCTCTGATAAGCAATCTTTATCCCTATAAAACTTTACCTTCATCAGACCCCAATAATTTGCCGGTAGCAAATAAAATTGCCAATCAAATCTTGTGTTTGCCAATTTATGTTGAATTGACTTTTGAACAAATTGACCTGATAGTTAGTGTTATTAAAGGATAAATTTTAAATATAGCAATTTTCAAATGAATTTAGCCCCAATTTTAGTCTCTGTATATAATCGAAAACTACATTTTGTAAAATGCATTGAAGCTTTGTCGAAGAACAGATTGGCAGAAAATTCTATTTTATACATTGTATCAGATGCAGCTTTCTCTTCTAAAGATATTGAAATTGTAGATGATATACGAAAATATGTTTTTACAATAACGGGTTTTAAAGAAGTTATACCTATTTTTAGGGATAAGAATTTGGGTGCACATCAATCAATCTTTCAAGCCATTAACTCTATTCTAACTGATTTTGGAAAAATTATTTTTTTGGAAGATGATATTCTTACATCAGTTAATTTTTTGGAATATATGAATAGTGCATTGGATGCCTATGAAAATGATAATCGGATTGTAACAATAACCGGATATGCACCACCCATTCATTTACCTTGGTTTTACAAACAAGATGTATGGGTAAATCGTCGTCAATGTGCATGGGGTTTTGCAACATGGAAAAAGAAATGGGACGAAATAAATTTTGAAGAATATGATCGGTTTTCAGAGTTAAATAATAATCCAAAGAACGTTAAGAAATATATTGAAGATGGTGAAGATTTGTATTATATTTTAAAAAGTGATTCTTGTAAAGAGTTCGAAGCGCTTGATATACGGATCTGTTATCATCAATTGCTTTATGATAAACTTACATTGTACCCCGTAACTTCTAAAACATATAATATGGGTTTTGATGGTAGTGGTTTAAGGTGTGGAGTTTCTGATGATTATCATGTAAAGATGGATTCGGGAAATAAAACTATTAATTTGCCCCAAAATATAACACAGTCATACATCTTAAAAATTATTGCAAAAAGTTTCTATGATGATAAATCACTTTTTAGTATAGTCTTCCCCTCTATTCATAAAAAGTATAAAAGTATTAAATATATAATAAACAAATACATTTTAAAATGAAATTACGAATAAATCGTTTTTTGAGACATTTTAACATACAAATTCAAAGAATTCTACCAATTGATGCAGAGAAAGTATTTTTAGAAAATTTGAGTGAGGAGCTTAAATCCCGTCAATTATTTTTAAATCATTTTGGAATAAGTGTTTTGCTAGATATAGGGGGAAATATTGGACAATATGCATCGTTAATGCGTCGTATTGGATATCAAGGGAAAATTATATCTTTCGAACCGTTAACCACGGCTTATGCGCTTTTAACTAAGAATGCCATCGAAGACAAGAACTGGAAATGTGAGAATTTTGCTTTAGGTAATAAAGAAGAAAAGTCAGTTATACACGTTTCAGGAAATTCTTATAGCAGTTCTTTATTGGAAATTTTGCCATCGCATATTGAATTTGATGCTAATTC
>JAIFLC010000049.1 GCA_020049295.1 Bacteroidota bacterium | reverse complement strand
GAGAGTAACCATGAAATATAATGCTGCACCAACTGCTTGCGAAACATTCAGTTATGGCGAAGTGGAAGATTACACAGTAAATGTTGTAAATGCAGCCATGATTAATTTATCTGAAGAAACTCCATTTGCTGAATTACTGGGTAATGAAGAAAATACTCAAATAAATGTATGGCCTAATCCTGCTATTGATTATATCACTGTTGGAGTAAACAATGGAACAATATATGGCAAAATCCGCATTTATAATTTGATCGGAATGCTTATTAAATCTGTTGATATTGAAGGAAGTGACAAAGAAATTAATATTTCTGAGTTACCCACAGGTTCATACATCATTTCTGTAGATGATGAAAAAGAACCATTGGTAAAACAATTTATTAAGAAATAATTTATTTTTTATAATCCCGACGAAGGTTTTTAACCCTCGTCGGGATTTTTTATTAATTAAACTGAGTTCGACGTAAGATATTATGAAATAGTTATATAAAAAAACAAAAATAGCCCTACGAGGGTTTCGAACCCTCGTAGGGCTATTCCTATAAAAGAAATCGGTAAGTTTATCTCAACGCAAACTCAACTGTTTTCTCAGCATGTATCTGGGTAGTGTCAAAAACCGGAACTGTGCAATCCTCTTGTTGAATAAGCAAAGGTATTTCTGTACAGCCTAGAATTACTCCCTCCGCTCCTCTTTCGACAAGTTTTTGAATTACTAGTTTGTAAATTTCTTTTGAGGATTGTTTAATTTCACCCAATACCAACTCATTGTATATAATATTGTGTACTTGTTCCAAATCATTACCTTCGGGAATTAAAACTTCTATTCCGTGGTTTTGAGTTAACCGACCTTTATAAAAATCCTGTTCCATGGTAAATCGGGTACCAAGCAAAGCCACTTTTTTAATTCCCTTCGCCTTGATTACTTCTGCTGTTGCATCGGCAATATGAACTATTGGGATCGAAATATTTTTTTCAATATCGGGGACCATTTTATGCATTGTATTGGTGCAAATAGTAAGCATTTCCGCCCCACCCTTTTCAATTTTTTTTGCAGCATCAATCATAATATGAGTAAGTTCATCCCAGTTGCCTTCGAACTGTAGTTTTTTTATAGCATCAAAATCGACTGAGTACATAACACATTCGCATGAATGATGCCCTCCCAGTTTTTCTTTAACTTTTTCGTTTACAATTTTGTAATACACAAGAGATGATTCCCAGCTCATTCCTCCTAACAATCCAATGATTTTCATATTTTTTTGATTTTTTACAGAACAAATATCTAAAAAATACCTGTAAAAAAATAGTTTTTACTATTTAACAGACAATCTGGTTCTTACTAAATAGGTTACCTTTGTGTGATTCATTAATACTAATTAATTTGAAAAAACAATTAATCTTCGGAATAGGTATAATCGTTCTTGCAATTGTTTTGATTAGCTGGGGCGGAACAGGACATTATAAAATAAACTATGCTTCATCTTTATCATTTAATGAGGAAATGAGTCAGTTCTATTCATGGACCAATACTCTAGCCGACCATGCATCAGATGCCGATGATAGAAAAGCATGGGATAGCAGCGAAGGTCCAAAACATTACATTGATATCGATAACTACTCAGAGTTTCTTTCTAATGGGACTATACCACAAACTTTAAGCGGAGCTATTGCTGCCCATAGCAGCATTTTTGTTTACGATAATGGTATTTTACCTTGGGCTACCCTTACAACATATGATTCATTAAAAAGCTGTTTTCAAAGAAAAGATTGGAATAAAGCAGTATTATTTGCCTCAGATTTGGGACATTATGTTGCCGATGGACATATGCCTTTGCATATCACTAGAAACTATAATGGTTATGATACTGACAATGATGGGATTCATTCGCGCTACGAATCAACAATGATAAACTCTTATATTTCACAAATTACCTATTCAGGAGAGAATATTTCGACAGTTGGAGATATTAACCAGTATATATTTAATTATATCTATGCAAATTATATTTACGTTGATTCTGTAATTGCAGCTGATGATTATGCAAAAAGTATTTCAAGTGATTATTATTCAAGCCAGTATAAAACGGCCCTTTGGAATTACTCAAAAAATTTTACTATTAAATTATTTAAAGATGCATCACATGCTCTGGCCGAATTAATTTATACAGCATGGGTTGCAGCAGGGAGCCCTTCGATGACAGCCACTGGAATTGAAACTCCGATTGTTGAATCGATGATAATGCTGGAACAAAACTATCCAAATCCATTTTCGGAATCAACAACAATACAATTTACGTTGAAAGAAAGTTCTCCGGTTATTTTGCAGATAAAAGATCTTCAAGGGCGAACCATTTCAACGCTTGTAAATGAAAATACTGCATCAGGAACCTATAAATTTGATATTACATCTGAAAATCTGTCGAATGGAATCTATTACATTATGCTTGATACAGATAGGGAGCATCATGTTAAATCGATGATGGTGGTGAAATAAATTTTATTTAAAATAGCCCTACGAGGGTTTGAAATCCTCGTAGGGCTTAGTTCTCTTTGAAAAATCAAATCAAATACAATAAATAACCAACCAGGGCTCCTCCAATCACTATAAATGCTGAATTTAATTTTTTAAAAACGATTATAGCACCAAAACTTAGCAATGCAATAGCAATAGTTCGCCAATCAGTAATGGTTTCTTTTCCCATCGAAATTACTACGGAAAGAATTACAGCCACCGAGGCAATATTTATCGCATCGAGAAATGCCGACATGTATTTTGATTTTCTCAGTTTTGGTATTAACGGATTTAGTAAAGCCACAAACATAAATGAAGGAAGAAATATTCCAATAGTCGCTAGTATTGCTCCCCAGAATCCATTCAATTGCCAACCAATAAATGTTGCTGTTGATAAAACCGGACCTGGAGTAAACTGACCAACGGCAATAGCATCAACAAGTTCTTGTCGCGAAAGGAATCCTTTTGATACCAGCTCAGCATCAAGAAATGCAAACAACACATATCCACTTCCGTAAAGTATTGATCCAACTTTTAAGAAAGTCCAGAAAATAGTAAGGTTTAATGATTGGAAAAATGAAACTCCAATTATCGGCACAAGGCTATTCAGGTTGTTTCTTATAGTTTTAAAAAAATAAAACAGAATACCTGCAAAACCAAAGAAAAACAAGGCTGCAATTTCATTTACACCAAGCAAACATGCAATAAGTGTGGCTAAGCCCAATATACCAAGTTCAATACTCTTTAATGCTTTTTTACCAAGATTATAAACCGCAAAAACGATAATTGAAATAACTGCAGGTTTAATACCATAAATAAATGGCTCTACATTAGGCAGTTGTCCGTATTTTTGATACAACCAGGCAAATACCATGGTTATAATTACTGCAGGAAAAACAAACGAAACACCAGCCACAACAAGACCTTTCCAACCGGCTCTTTCGTGACCGCAATGCATGGTCATTTCAGTGGAGTTTGGTCCTGGAATAAGATTTGTAGCTCCCACAAGATCAAGAAAATGTTCATGATTCATCCATTTTCTCTTTCTAACTACTTCATTCTCCATCATTGCAATATGAGCTGCAGGTCCACCAAAGGCGACACTTCCTAACTTAAGAAATAGAGTAGCAATTTCTTTAAGATCTTTTCTGGTAATGATTTGCTTATTCTCCAAAAAAACTTTTTATAGTGAATTTATAAATTATAGTTAATGCTTCTGACTAATATACTAAAAACTTAGGTTTTTGTTCAAAGAATATTGCTTCAACTAAAAAATGATTTCAATTGTTGTACTACATTTCAAAAAAAATCTTAGATTTAACCTTTAGTTTTTGAAAAATCAAAACCATGAAATTCAGATTCTTTATTCCTGTATTTTTAGTATTCTATTTAATATCAGTATCTGCATTTTCTGAGTTTAATACTCAGATTAAAGAAGGTGTTTTAGATTTGAGTGTTATTGATATTGAAAAATCTAAAAACATTAAGCTTCAAGGTGAATGTGAATTTTATTGGGAACAACTATTAGAACCTAAGGATTTTATTTCTGAAAAAGAAGCTGTTATACCTACTTATGTTAAGATACCTAAATCATGGACTAATTACATTGTAAAGGGCACCAAACTTTCAAACGAAGGATTTGCTACCTATCGGATAAATATTAAAAAATTACCTGATAATAAACGTACTATTTATGGTTTAAAAATATCTTCAGTATTTACAAATTATAAACTTTGGATTAACGGAGAATTTTTATCTGAAACAGGCAAAGTAGGAAACCTTGAAAGTAATTCGAAGCCCCGATTTAAATATCAGGATATCCCATTTATTCTTGATCCCGAGAAAGGTCCAACAGATAAAATAGAAATTATCTTACAGGTTTCAAATTTCTCGCATCAAAGAGCAGGTTTGCAAAAACCTATATATTTCGGCACTTTTGATAATTTAAGATCAAGCTCAAGATGGATGGATATTCTCAATCTTATTATTATTGGGATAATCCTCATAATCGGAATAAATCACCTTAATATGTATTTATTCCGTCGAAACGATATTTCCAATTTATATTTCAGCATTGTTTGTATTGTAATGATTTTGAGAAACATATCGACAGAAGACCGCATAATTACGTATCTTTTCCCGAACATAAATTGGGAGTTATTAGTAAAACTTGATAATTTCTCTGGCTTTGGAACAATTCCATTATTTGCATTATTTTTTTACAGCTTATTTAAAGATGATTTCCCTAAAATAATGAAGAATGCTTTAATCGCATTTGGTATTTTTGTGACACTTCTGGTTTTTATTACTCCTGCAAATTTTTATGGAAAATTTAGGACCTTATTCGAGATTTATATACTTATCGGCGGATTGTATGTTACCTTCGGAGTACTTCTGCTGTCTGCTCTGCGTAAACGCGAAACAGCTTTGTTTACTTTTATTGGGATGTTTATTCTTTATGCAACAGCCATTAATGATGTATTAAGCAGTATGGGAATAATCCAGACAGCTTATGTTGCTCCATATGGCCTTGTAACTTTTATGGTAATCCAGTCAATAACTATTACATATAAATCTGCCAAAGCAATAAATCAAAACGAACATTTAAGTAACCAGCTAACTCATGAAAAAGAAAATCTGGAGAAAAACATTTTCGAACGTACAAAAGAATTACAATCGCAGCATGATCTTTTAATTCTTCATCAAAAGAAAGAACAACAGCAAAATTGGATAAATATTGGTATAGCTCAAATAAATGATATTCTGGCTGATAACAAAAATGATTTTAAGGCATTAAGTGATAAGGTACTTTCAAAGCTGGTTAAATATGTTGGAGCAAATTTCGGTGTGTTGTATGTTTTAAACGAATTTGATACAAAAGAACCATATCTTGAGCTGGTTTCCGATTTTGGATGCAGCAATGATGTTCGTGAAAACAAATTAAAAGTTTATACCAATACTGGAATGATGGGTGCTTCATTTACAGAAAATAGAGTAATGATTATTAATGATGTTCCTGAAAACTACATTAAAATCAAATCAGGTCTGGGTGAAGCAAAACCTAAATCATTAATTATTGTTCCATTAAGTATTGAAGAAAATGTTTTTGGTATGCTCGAGATTGCAAGTTTTAAATTATTCACCGAACTTGAAACCGAATTTGTAAAACGCATTGCGTTAAATATTGCCTCTCAACTGAATAATACCCGAATGAATGAGAAAAACCTTCAGCTTATTGAAAAATATAAAGAGCAAGAGCAATTAATGAGCGAAAAGGAAGAAGAAATTCGCCAGAATTTTGAAGAACTCAAACTAATGAGAGAAGAGTACGAGAAATTAACTGGAAATACATTGAATTAATAATCTCCTTACCATCAAATATTTATCATAATCAAATTTTGCGATCTGTATTTTTTACCTAATTTTTATTTATAAACCAATCTATATTTTATTTGAATCAGCATAAAACCTGACTTAAATCAGTTTTTAAAATGATGAAGGTATTCTCATATTTTATGCTTAAGAACATGTTTTAACATATTTTAGCTTTAAAAAAAAGAGAATGTCCCTAAAAATCGAAGATATTAAGAAGTATGCAATACAGATTGCCGAAAAAGAAGATGTTTTCGTTTGGATTGGTCCATGTGCTTCAAAAAAGGAAAGGTTTAAGCGAATACCGATTGATGGAAGAAAATACGAATGTGAGGGAAAAGTATATCTGGCAAATGGAATAGAATTACAGGCTAGTTTCAGGTTGCAAAAAACAGAAGAGCCATTATTAATAAGTGATAGTATATATACTAAAATTGATAGCGTTTGGTATAAACTTGGGGAGCCTGATTTTTATAAAATAACTGAACTTGAACCGAAAGATATTTTTCCATTGGAATGGATTCCTAATGTTCCATTAGAACATAAACAAAAAGGTCCTTACAAAATGGATTTTAAGGGAGAATAGGGAAACAATAATGGAGACCAATTATAATCTCCTTTTACTTTTTATTTGATCTTTCTTATTCTTCTTTTCTTGCTGCGATTTTTAAATTATTAAAGTAAATTGAAAATGGTCGATAAGCCAAATGAGACCATTTAGAGAAAGGTACTTCAATCATAAGCATAGGAAAAAGAACCATTAAATGAAAAACATACATATAATATGTTGCATAAGGCATTCCGTTTATCCTAAATAAATGAACCAGTATACCCGAAATGGTGGTTAGAAATAATAACACCAGGAAAGTCCAATCAGTATAATGTGAAAATTTACTTTTTTCGATATCTTTTTTAATCCTATTTATTGAGAAATAAATAATACCTATAGTCAATCCTAAAGTAGAGTAATATCCTAATAATCTTTGTGGATGCCACCAATTATGTATTTCGTCTGTTTGGAACCACCATAAAAATCCTACAATCATTGTAAATAATGTTATATAACTCGACATAAGTAACCAATGCATAATCCAATACGTTAAAGTTTTCTTTACGTCACTTGGCTTATCGTCTTTGGTATTACATTTTCTAAATTGCCATTGAGTTGCAAAGTGAAAAATAAGTTTCCATAATTCTGTAAAATATAATTTTAATGGAATTTTAACAGTCTTATCTTTAATAATCACTTTAAGAAACATATTAAAAACATTAGTAATTAAAAAGAAAGATAATAGGCCTGCCATAATCCAATCACCTATTTCAATTGTTTTCCATGGAGCGAAAGTATTTAGTTTTACACCACCTTGTTCGGTAAGTGTTGTATCCATTGGCCCATGATAAAAAATAAATAAAACCAGAATTAGTGCTGAAAAAATAAAAATTGCAATTAACTCCGATATTTTTGATGTATAAAATTTCTTTGACAAACCCGTCCAATCATATGAAGCGGTTAAATATCGTCTCAACGACATCATTAATTCACCTGGATTTGCTCCACGGGGACAGGTTGTTGAACATTCACCGCAATAATAACATAGCCAAGGATCTAATGAACTCTGAATATTTTTTTCTAATCCTAAAACACTTGCTCTTACCATTTTCCGGGGAAAAGAATTATGTTCATCAGATAAACTACATACAGCGGTACAGTTACCACAATTATAACATGCTTGGAAATCAGTATTCCCATATTTAAAAATTTCTTTTGCAAAATCAGGATTTATCTTTGCCATGTCTCTTACTTTTTCAGGTTATAAAAATAGTATTCGTCCATATCATCTAATTCGCTTACTTCAATAAATCCAAATTTCTGAAGTGTCATTAAATGATAGGTTACGACATCTAACGGAAGTTGAAGTTCTTCAGCTATTTGTGGGATAGATTTATGTTCAATTTCCATCGTAGCTAAAATCTTCTTTTTCATCGCATTAAAGTCTTTAATATTCTGCTTTACCGATTCGGAAACTTTTCTTTTTTGCTTAATTATATCAATTGTTTTTCCCATAATATTTGTTTTTAGCTTATTAAAGCTTCAATCATACTTTCCATTTCTTTGTCGGTATAACCGATAAGATCAATAGCATTTTCAGGGCAAACCGGCAAGCACATTCCACAACCTTTGCATAAAGCTTCAGTTATTTGGGCTATTTGTTTGCCATTATACTCTTTTATCGAAATTGCATCATACGGACAAGCTGCAGAGCATTTGCCGCACCAGGTACATTTATCATTATAAACCATTGCCATGGTTGGCTCAAGTTCTATTTCGCCTTTGCTAATTAATGAGTTCGCTTTTGATGCTGCTGCCAAAGCAGATTTTACAGATTCGGTGATATTGAGTGGTGCCTGACAGGCTCCTGAAATCAATACTCCATCAATAACTGTTTCTACAGGGCGTAACTTAGGATGTATTTCATTAAAGAACTTATCGCGACCAATAGGAACTTTAAGAAGGTTAACAATATCAGCATTTTCACGAGGAACCATACCTGTTACTAGAACTACCAAGTTAGCACTCATTTCGAGTTCTTCGTTTGCCGTTAATATATCTTTTATTTTAACAATGGTTTCGTTTCCAACTTTCTCAACCTGTGTTGGTGCATCTTCAAATGATTGAAGGAATATATCTCCCTGTTCAGATGCCTCATGGTACAATTTTTCCTGTTTCCCATAAGTTCTTATCCCACGATTGAAATGGAAATTCTGTATCCCCTTATATTTGTTTTTTACCAGTATTGCTGTGTGTATAACCGATGTACAGCAATAGCGTGAACAATACTTATTATCACCATCAACCTGTCGACTACCTACACAATAGATGTAAGCAATATTTTTGATTTCCTTTCCCTTATAAATTAGTTTTTCGGGACTAAGCTCAATTAATCTCTTAAATTGCTGTAATGTGATCACATTATCCACTTCGCCATAACCGAATTCTCCAACAGGAGGTTCGTAAGGATTAAATCCGGTGCTTAATAATACTGCTCCCACATTTATTGTTGTTTCGTGTGGTTGCTGATTAAGATCAATATCATCGCAAAGCTTAGCACATTCGCCGCATTTATTGCATGCATCGTAATCAATAGCAGGTATTTCGGGAAATTCGCTATCGTAGTTTTTAAATATGGCTTTACGTTTTGTTATGCCAAAATTGAACTCATCATTTACTTCAATTGGACATTTATCTATTGCTAACTGGAATTTCTTTAGGTCTAATTTGCATTCCGGATTAATATAACGAGGTTTTGTTTTTAAGGTTAAGGTAAAATCACCTACACTGCCTTTTTTTGAAACAATATTTGTAGCGGTGTACAATGTAACTTTAGGGTGAGTAATTATTTGGTTATATAATCGAGAAACAACCTGCTGGCCTGTTTCATTAGTTGTAAACAATACATTCCATTGAGATGCTCTTCCTCCGACAAAATATTCGCGTTCGATTAAATGAACTACGGAACCCATTTCGGCTAGTTCGAGTGCAGCCCTCATTCCGGCAACTCCAGCTCCAACAACTGCTACAGCATTCTCGGAGTGTATTTTAATCATATCGAGTTCTTTCGAATGTTTTACTCGTGCAATGCCTCCAAGAACTAATTGTATAGCCTTTTCTGTTGCTTTAGGTTTATTATCGGAGTGAGCCCACGATCCTTGTTCTCGTATGTTTACCTGAACATAATTATATGGATTTAGTCCAGCCTGAATAGCCACATTGCGGAAAGTAAATAAATGTAATTTAGGTGAGCATGAAGCTATTACAATGGCATCTAACTTTTGTTCTTTAATGTCATTTGCGATTTCTTGTTGGGTTGAATCGGCACAGGCAAACATGGTTGTTTTAGCCAAATGAACTCCATTTACTTTTAATGCAGCGTCTTTTACTTTTACAACATCTACATAATCTGAGATGTTTGAACCACATTGACAAATATATACTCCAATTTTATTTTTCATAACTATCTCCTTAGTCTTAAATAACCTGCAATTTCTGCAGAAGCAGCACCTGCAGATAAAATGGAATCTGGAATATCCATTGGCCCGGATGCTGTTCCTGCAACATATACACCCCTAATCG
This sequence comes from Bacteroidota bacterium, assembly GCA_020049295.1. Lineage (GTDB taxonomy): Bacteria > Bacteroidota > Bacteroidia > Bacteroidales > UBA12077 > UBA12077. Next base: position 4,850 of record JAIFLC010000049.1, on the reverse strand, counting down.
TTGTTTTTGCTGGGTTTGCTAATTCATCAGATTGTTTTATATAGTTAAATGGATCAAGTTCAAGCGTATCTTTAAACATAGATGAGATTCCTTGATTTGCAAGAATACCAACCGATAAAACTACCAAATCATGTTTAGCTTCTTTTACAACACCTTCTATAATATCTTCGTAACGCAAGAGCAAATTTCCGTTATCAGTTTCAGTGATTTTACCAATTTTGCCTTTAATGAAATTCACTCCCATATCTTTAGCTTGTTGATAAAATTCGTTAAATCCTTTACCAAACGAACGAATGTTTAAATAATAAATTGTAATATCGGCCAAGGGTAAAGCACCCATAAGAAGTTGGGCTTGCTTAACAGAATACATGCAACAAACTTGAGAACAAATAGGGTTTCCAATAGTTTCATCTCGTGAGCCAGCGCATAAAACATAGGCTATTTTATCGGGCATTTTACCATCTTTGGGTCTTAAAACATGATTAAATGGTCTTGTTGGAACTAATTGTCGTTCCATCTGCATTGCTGTTATAACATTCTTGTATTTTCCAAATCCATATCTGGGAATCAATAGTGGATCAAAAAGTCTAAATCCTGTTGCAATAACAACAGATTTTACATTTATTTGAATATCTATTTTTTCCTGACTAAAATCAATAGCTTCTGATGGACAAGCTTTCTCGCAGGCACCACAAAAGCTGCAGTTTTCAATATCAATAGCTGCAACTCTTGGGTTGGCAATGCTAAATGGTACATAAACTGCTTTACGTCCAACTAAATCATATTGATACTGGTCGTTAACAACTACCGGACATTTCTCTTCGCAGATCTGACATCCGGTGCAATCTTCTTCTTTAACATACCTTGGATATCTTGTCACGATTGCCTGAAAATTATGCTCGGATTTCTTTTCAATATCATTTACCTGGCTATACGTATAAATGGTAATATTCGGGTGACGTGCTGTTTGCGAAATTTTAGGAGTTGTTATACAAGCAGAGCAATCAAGTGTAGGAAAAACTTTACTTAGATGAATCATTTTCCCTCCAACTGATAAATCCTTTTCTACAATAAGAACTTTAAATCCTTGGTTAGCAAGATTTATTGATGCTTCGGCTCCGGAAATCCCTCCTCCTATAACAAGTACATCATATTCTTCTGATTTTATCATAATGAATTCTTTTTAATATTAGTTTTCCTGTTTACCTAAAAGGTAAGCATGGAAAGTAGACACGTGTTTAACAAAAGACTCAGCGCAAACAGAACATATAGCAGCCATTTTAAGGCGTGCAGGATCCATATTGCGTGCTTTCATTATTTCGTGAGTTTGGGTTACAATTTCTGAAGTTTTTTCAGAACATGTATCGCTAAAAGCACAATCGGTTCCATCAGCAGCTATAAAAACTCCGGCAAATCCTTTATCGAATGCATGCAAAATCCATTTGGGTTTTATACCACTTGAACAAGGTACATTCACAGTATAAACTGTTGCAGGGTAATGTTTTTTAAGGAGCCCCGCCAGATCAATAGCGGGGTCCGAAATTTTTTCCGTTGAAAAAACCAGAATCTTTGGGTTATCTGTGTTTTCCATGGTTGCTTAGTTTTTCTTCATATAGATTTTAAAGAATCCCGATTCTTCGATTGTCCCAAGATAATCATGTCCTTGTTTAGCAGCCCATTTTGGAATATCTTTTTTTGTACCTTCATCCGCTGACAGTATTTCCATAATTTGTCCTGATTTAATCTCTCCAATAGCCTTTTTTGCTGCTAAAAGTGGTCCTGGACATGCTGTTCCACGTGCATCAACTGATTTGTCAATCTTTAATGCTTTTAATTCTTCTGTTGTCATTATCTTTTCTCCCATTTTTAAGTTAATTAAATAAATAAATGCACATCAGCTTCTTGTGCAGATGTAATGTATTCGCTAATACCACAAATATCATCTGCTAAATCGATGAAATCGTCTAGTTTTTCTCCGCCCCATATTTTACCAGCCAATCCGCAAATATGAATTTTTACATTCGTGATTTCTTTGGCTTCTTTAAAAAATTCATGCCATTCTTTTACGTTTAAGCGTTTCAATGAATTTAAAAACTCGATACGTAATTCATTGTTTTCAGCCATAAATAGCTTATCCTTATTAGTAGCTATTTCTTTTTTAAATGCACGTGCTGCTTGTAAAAGGACGTAAATATCAACATCCATATCATCAGCAGCAGCGCCACTTAAAATTACACCTGCAGCAGTAAGCTTATCAATACTCCCTGAATAAAGAGCCATTGTCATTTTTTTATTTTTCCCCATAATTATTGGTTTTAGTGTTAAATACTTATTTTCTGATGAAAATTCTATAATATGACTTTTCATCATTGTAAAGATTGTTATTTAATTAACATAGAATAAGAAAATTAGGATGATATACTTTCGCTATAAATTATGAGATTGAATAGGACAAAAACTGATTTAGATCAACTTTTTTTCTGATTCGTTGTTATATTTCTTACTTTTGGTTTATATTTTTATATTTTTATGGAAAACTTTTCTGCCTTAAACAGTTGTACCGTAAGCAATGCCAAGTGTATTTGCTTTGATATGCTTACACCCGAAGAAATAGTTTTAATTAATAAAAATTCAATCGATGTTCGGTATAAAAAAGGGGAAGTAATATGTAAACATGGAACTTTTGCTCCGCATGTTATTATTTTAAATGATGGCTTAGCAAAAGTTTATCTTGAAGGCTTAAACGATTCTTTAATTTTAAAAATTATTACATCAGGCAATATTATAGGATTATCATCAATATTTGAAGGGAACAATGTATTTCATTATTCGGCAATGGCATATATTGAGTCAACTGCCAGCTTAATTGACATCAATATTTTTAGACAAGTATTAAAACAAAATGTGGTGTTTGCAAATTCCATTATAAATATTTTATGTGAGAATTCGCTTCAGACATATGGTCGTTTCTTCTGTTTAACACATAAACAACTTTACGGAAGAATGGCTGATATAATTTTGTGTTTATCAGAACGAATATTTAAAAATCGTGATTTTGAAATGAATCTTTCAAGAAAAGAATTGGCAGAGCTTACCGGTATGTCAACCGAGAGTGTAATTCGAATGCTTAAGAAATTTAAAGATGACGGGATTATTAAAATGACCGGAAAATCTGTAATTATTGCCAATTATGATCTGCTTCGAAAAATAAGTGAATACGGATAACATTATTCTATTACGTATTAAAATAAAAACCTGTTTCTATCATTGCTTTATAAAAATGGTAAAAACAGGTTTTTAAATTTGTATACCTATTTATATATGATGTGATTTATTACATCAATTTCTTAGGCTCTTCGCTCTAGTAGCATTATCCTGTCTCATCTTCTGTAATATATGTTTTAAAACCTAAAAAAATAAATGCCATAAATTTTGTGGAAAAATAAAAAGAAAATACTTTTGTAAGTGATTACTTACTTACATGAAACAAAAAACCGAAATTCGTAAAGAACAGATAAAAGAAGCCGTATTGCGGATTGTTTATCACGATGGCCTTAAAAAATGCACTACAAAACGTGTTGCCGAAGAAATCGGAATAACCGAAGCTGCCATCTTTCGTCATTATCCCTCAAAAAAAGAAATTTTTCTCGATATTATTCAGGATGTAGAAAATCAACTTCTTGGTGCATTAAAAGAGATATTTGAAGAACCTCTCCCATCGGATCAAAAATTGCAGAAATTGATGTGTCGGACTATATCATTTAATATCGAAAACAAAGGAATAAACATTTTAATGCTATCTGAAGCTGCAGTAAATAACGATCAGGACTTAAAAAGCAAATTACATAAAATATTTATTGGCCAGCGTGATATTATTGAAAAGGTACTTATCGATGGTGTTCGGGAAGGTGTTTTCGATAAAAACATCGACTACAAAGCGTTCTCTTTAGTGTATATGGGTATTCCTGTAGCTATAAATGTTGAACTTTTACTGAATCCTGAAAACATTGATATTAGCAATTTATGTAATCGACTTTTAGGTCTTTTGTGTATAAAAAAATAAAAATATTTACGTAACTTGAATCGATAAAAAACTAACCAATGGAAAAAATAAAATCACGATTCGTATTATTTCTTATACTTACTTTGTTCTGGGTGCTCTGGAACAATACATTCGACCCACTAACACTAATCATCGGAGCCATTGTAATTCTTATTACTATTCTATTATTTGGTCCTTCGACTGATATTTTTAAAGGAGTAAAACTCACTCCATCCGGTTTAATGTATTCATTCTGGTATATCCTGGTATTTATTGGAGCACTCATAATGAGCAATATTGATGTTTTATTTAGGGTTTTAAATCCCAAATTGCCAATTAAACCGGGAATTGTTCGTATTGAAACCTCTTTGAAAAGTCCGATTGCAAGACTAATACTAGCCAACTCTATTACACTTACACCAGGTACATTTGTTGTTGATATTAAGCAGAACTACTTGTATATTCATTGGATAGAAGTATGCTGCGATGGTGATCCTGAACTGGCTGCTAAGAACATTTCTGAAAAATTCGAAAAAATATTATTAAAAATATATGAGTAATCTAACGCAACTATTATTGCTAATTGCAGGCGGTATTATGCTTTTAGCATTGGCTTTGGTTTTTATCCGGTTTTTAATCGGACCAAACACCGTAAATCGAGTAATCGCTTTTGATGTACTTACCGTAGGTTCATTAGGACTTATTGCATTAATCGCGGTTTTCGAAGAAAGACAGATGTACCTTGACGTAAACATTATTTATGCTTTACTAAGCTTTATTGCTGTTGTAGTTGTTGCAAAATACATTG
>JAIFLC010000036.1 GCA_020049295.1 Bacteroidota bacterium | reverse complement strand
ACTGTTATACATGAACCTAAATTACTCATATTTGATGAGCCTTTTAGTGGCTTCGATCCGATTAATGCAAACATGTTAAAACAGGAAATCCTCGACATGAAAGCAAATGGAGCTACCATTATATTTTCTACTCACAATATGTCAACAGTAGAAGATTTATGCGATCATATTACATTAATAAATAAATCGAAAAATATTCTCGAAGGACAGATTGATGATATTAGAAATCAATATAAATCTAATATTTATGAGGTCTTATTTAATGGAGAATCTGAAAAACTTCAGAATTCACTTAATGAACATTATGAAGTGGTAGACAAATTAAAAGTTAATGGAAAAGATGCAGTTCGAATTAAATTGCTTCATCAAACCAACAAAAACGAATTATTGTCATTAATACTTCCAACTGTTGAAATATTATCATTTAATGAGGTTATGCCAAGTATGAATGATATTTTTATTAATGTAGTTAATGCAAATAAAAACAAGTAGTTAAATCAATAAAGTCATGAATAAAATTCGATTAATTATATCAAGAGAGTATTTAACAAGAGTTAAAAAGAAATCATTTATTATTATGACCATTCTTGGGCCGATATTGTTTGCCGCTCTTTTTATAGCTCCTGCCTGGATTGCCTCAATGGAAGATACTGATATAAAAACCATTGCTGTAATTGATAGTTCTAAAGTATTTTATAATAGAGTTGATAGTAATAATGCAATTCAAAAAAGGATAGCGGACACAGATTATATTAAGTTTGTATTTCTCGAAAATACAACACTAAACGATGTTAGAGCAAGTTTTGCAAAATCTGATTATTATGCTGTTTTACATATTTTACCAAGTATTACTTACGAGCCAAGTGCCGTACATTTATTTTCTGAAAAGCAACCGAGCTTTGCAGTAAAAAATTACATTTCAAGCTCGATGGAGAAAGAGCTGAAAAATCAAAAGTTACGCGCTGCCGGAATTAATGATGATATTCTCAAATCAATAAAATCGGATGTGTCCATTAGAACAATTCAATGGACCGAAGATGGAAAGGAAAAAGAGGGATCAACCGAAATAGCTATGGGTATTGGATATGCAAGTGGATTCCTGATTTATTTTTTCATTTTTATGTTTGGATCTCAGGTTATGAGAGGGGTTATCGAAGAAAAATCGAGCCGAATAGTTGAAATTATTATATCTTCTGCACGACCTTTTGAATTAATGATGGGTAAAATTGTTGGTGTGGCATTGGTTGGATTAACACAGTTTTTATTGTGGATCATTCTTACTTTTGCTATTGTTGCAGGAGTTAAAACGTTTGCATTCCCTGAATTAGGAACAAAAAATGCTCAGGAAATTGTTGCACAACAGGCTGCTACTCAGGATTTGTTTGCTGAAAACTTACCCGAAGAAGCTCAGCTAGCCGTTCCGCAGGAAAATGTGGAGGGGATTGAAAGTGTTTTTAAAGAGCTGGAGTCTTTCGATTTCGGTATCGTAATTGCCATGTTTATTTTCTATTTTATTGGTGGTTATTTATTATATGGTTCTTTGTTTGCTGCTATAGGTTCTGCTGTAGATAACGAAGCGGATACCCAGCAATTCATGTTACCGATAACAATCCCTCTTATTCTGGCAATATTTGTTATGATGAATGCTATTCAGACTCCTGAAAGTTCTGTTGCATTCTGGTTTTCAATAATCCCATTTACATCACCCATAGTTATGATGGTGCGTATTCCATTTGGAGTTCCTTTTTGGGAGCTAGCACTATCAATGGGATTACTTATTTTAACATTTATTTTTACAACCTGGCTTGCTGGTAAGATTTATAGAACAGGTATATTAATGTATGGCAAAAAAATAAATTATAAAGAACTCTGGAAATGGATTCGATATAAATATTAATTTATTCATTAATGCTTTATTTTTTCAAAACTATCTGTTTATTTAGCAGATAGTTTTTTTATTTTTATATCTATGAGAATTGCTGTTATCGATTTAGGGACAAATACATTTAATCTGGTTATTGCAGAAATACGTAACAATAATCAATATCAAATAGTTTTTAATGATAAGGCAGGAGTTAAATTGGGTAAAGGAGGAATTAATAAAAAAGAAATTACTCCGGAAGCTTTTCAGCGTGCGTTAGATGGAATAGCAAAACATGTTGAATCGATCAATAAATATGAGGTTGACAAAGTTTTTGCTACAGCAACTTCCGGGATACGAAGCAGCGAAAATGGCAGACAATTAGTAAGGGTGATTAAAGAACAGTTTGGTATTGATGTTCAAATTATTACGGGTGATGAAGAGGCGGAGTTAATTTATAGAGGCATAAAACAGACTGTTAATTTTAACCAAAGTTACGATCTTTTGCTGGATATAGGCGGTGGTAGTAATGAATTTATTATAGTAAATAAATCAGGTTTGCACTGGAAACAAAGTTTTGATCTTGGAATCGCAAGGCTTCTTGATAGATTTAATCCATCTGATCCCATTACAAGAGAGGAAGTTAGACAAGTTGAGGATTACATAGATTCAGAATTAAATTCATTATATCAGGCTGTACAGAAATTTAAACCAAAGCGACTCATTGGTTCTTCAGGTACGTTTGATTCATTAAGAGAAATGATTATTGAACACAAAGTGTTGGATAAGAAGATGATTAAGAATCAAAATAGTTTTGTTATTGATCTATTAGATTACTTCGAACTTCATAGCCATCTTCTAAAATCAACTTATCAAGAAAGATTAAATTTTAAAGGGTTAGAATTTGTGCGAATAGAAATGATTGTACTGGCAAGTATTTTTGTTAATTTTATCATCAAGAAACTTGAAATTAAAACCTTGGTTCAATCATCCTTTGCATTAAAAGAAGGAATGATTGATAAAATAATAAATGGCTAAATAATAAAGGTATGGCAAAAATATTGGTTATCGATGACGAAAAAAGTATTCGCGAAACATTAAAAGAAATACTCGAATACGAAAAGCATGAGGTTGATTTGGCAAGCGAAGGAGATCAAGGATTGGAACTATTTAAAACAAATAGATATGATGTGGTATTGTTGGATATAAAAATGCCTAAAAAAGATGGTCTTGAAGTATTAGAGGATATAATTTCTGAAACTGCTGACGTTCCAGTAATAATGATATCAGGTCATGGAAATATCGATACTGCAGTAGAATCAATAAAAAAGGGAGCATATGATTTTATTGAAAAACCCCTCGATCTAAATAGATTGTTGGTTACTATAAGAAATGCCATGGATAGAAATTCGTTGATAAAGGAAACGAAAATACTTAAACGACAGGTAAATAAAACATACGATATTGTAGGTGAATCAGATGCAATAAATAAAGTAAAAAACATGATCGAAAAAGTTGCACCTACCGATGCACGCGTATTGATTACTGGTGATAATGGATCTGGTAAGGAACTTGTTGCCAGATGGCTGCACGAGAAAAGCTCACGAGCCGGAAATCCATTTATAGAGGTTAACTGTGCGGCAATTCCATCTGAATTAATTGAAAGTGAATTGTTTGGCCATGAGAAGGGTGCCTTTACATCTGCTCATAAACAACGAAAGGGAAAATTTGAACAAGCCCATACCGGTACTATATTTCTGGACGAAATTGGAGATATGAGTCTAAATGCACAAGCCAAGGTTCTTAAAGCACTCGAGGAAAAAAAAGTTTCTAGAGTTGGGAGTGATAAAGATATTAATGTTGACGTTCGGATTATTGCTGCTACAAATAAAAATCTCAAAGAAGAAATACAAAAAAATAGTTTCCGCGAAGATTTGTACCATCGATTAAGTGTAATTCTTATTCATGTTCCATCGCTTAATGAACGTAAGGATGACATCCCGTTGCTTGCGGAACACTTTAATAGTTTAATTTGCACCGATTATGGGGTTCCTAAAAAAACAATAAAGCCTGAAGCTATTAAAGAACTTCAAAAAATAAACTGGACAGGAAATATTCGCGAGTTCAGAAATGTTTTGGAGCGACTTATAATTTTATGTGATAAAGAAATTACAGGCAACGATATTATCGCTTATGCCCATCCAATTTCGAAATAGATTATTCACATGGTGATATTTATCAATTGTTTATGACTCTTCAATCCTGAGACATTTAATAATTGATGTTTTCAATCATAAAATAATTCTGTATTTTCACTAGTTAATATTCTCTCATGTTTTTAATTTCAAATAGGGTAAAGAGTTTTTCAAACAACTATCCAGTTCTCACGGATATATTAATCATTGTATTTGTATTAACTTTTGGCATGTGGCAAATTGCCTTTTTCCAAAATATTATGAAATGGGATATTATTGACATCAATCTTCCATGGAGGTATTTTACTTCTGAATGTTTAAGAAATGGAATTTTGCCCCTTTGGAATCCATTTCTTACATCTGGATTTCCTCAATCAGCTGATCCTATGACTTGGTATCCAATAAGTTGGATATTGGGACTTGCATTTGGTAATGATCTGCTAACATTGCAGTATGAATATTTTTTTCATCTCTTAATAGGAGCTTTGGGAGTTTATAAATTGGGTGAACTCTTAGCTTTTAATAGAAAGACTAAAATTCTTACGAGTATATCGTTTATGTTTTCGGGGTTATTTATAAGTAATGCGCAACATTTTGGCTGGATTGTAAGTGGGGCATGGTTTCCATTTATAATTTATTTTTATGTTAAGTTTTGTAAAACGAACGATATTCTAACCGGGTTGTTTTTTATAATCTGTTTATATTTTATGCTCTCCGGAGGATATCCTGCTTTTTTTATTATTACTTCTTATATTCTATTTGGGATATTTATTTACTATTTATTTAAACAAATCTCGTCTAAACAATCTATTGCCTCGTATTTAATAAAAAATGGCTGGATTGTTTTGTTATTCCTTTTTTTGAGTGTAGTAGTTTTAATTTCATCTTTTGAATTATCAAATTATATTTCACGAGCTGATAAGTTTTCTATTGATTATGTTCAAGCATATCCATTAAATTACCAGGCATTAATTTCTTTTATTTTTCCTTTTGCAACTACTGCTAATGTTGATTTTTATGGAACTGATTTCTCAATGGTGAATTGTTATATTGGAGTCGTTTTAATTGTTTTTATAACTTATGCATTAATTATTAAGGATAAAAAAGCTATTGGCTTTTTCCTGCTTGGATTGTTTTTGTTAAGTATTGCATTGGCTGATATTTTCCCGTTTCGTAAGTGGATTTATTATTTGCCATTTATGGATGTTTTTAGATTTCCTGTGGTGTTTCGGTTTTTTGCCTATTCTTCCTTCATCCTCGTCGGTGGTATTGGATACAATAACTTCACAATGTCAAATAAAAAGGATAAAACAATCTTATATCTTCTCATAGGTCTTACGTTGATTATAATAGGTTTTTTTATTTATAACAGTTTTTTTATTGAAAAATGGAAATTTAAGGAACTCCTATTTCTGAAGTTTAACGGATTTTATAACTCAGCAACAATCAATGAACGAATATTCTTACAAGCAGCAATATTGATTTCATTGCTAAGTTTATTGTATTTTTCATTTTTAAAGCACTCTTTAAAAGCTTTTTCCTATATCATTTTGGTTATTGCAATTGCAGATATGATTTTATCTGTTCAGCTTAATACATATTATACGATTATAGATTTTAAAGATCCAAACCCAATTCAAAATGCGTTAAAGAATTTACCTGAGGGATTTCCTAAACCAGATTTACATCAAAAAATAATTGCTAATTCAGAAAACTCAAACATCCCAATTCCTTATTTATGGCGGAATATGAACATGTATTATAAAAAGCCGACATTTGATGGATATACACCATATTTCTTAAAAACGACTTTAGCATCGCAGGAAACAGGGAATTACATTCCGGCTCTTAATAATCCAGTTGTTTTTCTTGCTGATAGTCTGAGTGCAGAAAATATCATTGATCCAAGTTTTTACGATACTTTGTCTTGTAATAAAATTGAAATATTGAAATTTTCCCCCAATATGATAGAAATTAAAATCAAAACAGATAAAAAGCAATTGCTATCTTATCTTCAGAATTCATATCCTGGTTGGAAAGTTTCGGTTAATAATACACAAAGTAAAATCATTGTTTCAAATTTCACTTTTATGTCAACTTGGATTGATGCAGGTGAGAGTATCGTAAAATTTGAATATCGACCCCAAAAAATAGTCTGGGGGTTTTACGTAAGCTTAGTAACTTTTTTGATTATTCTTTCTGCAATTTTATTCATTGTAATTAAAAGGACTCCAATTACTTCTCATAATTAGTTTTAAGGAATAAATCATTTTACAATAAAAAAATGGGTAATAGCCGATGGTTAAGAAATTAATTATTTTTTTTGAATTTCTGTTTCACCTTCTAGAGCTTTTTGATAATCGGGTGTTTGAATTAAATCTTTATAATTTTCAGGGAAATGTTGTTTTCCAAAAACAGCCCAATAGGCTTCTTCTGTCATCGAATCCCAATGGATTATTGTTCGACGATATTGCCATGTTTGGAATAGATTGAGACTAAGAAAAAGAAAAACTAAAATACCAAAAAGGTATTTTATAGGTTTTATTTGCTTAAATATAAAATCAATAAAAACAGCCAACGGAATAGAAAGAAATACATAAGATTCGATAAGAGGACGCGCTCCAAATCCCCCACCATACCACCAACTCCACCAACTAAATATGATATAGATATTTAAGATAAAAAAGATGGTTATCGCCACTGAAAAATCTTTCATCTTTTTAAACAGTATAGGAATTCCTGCCATAGCAAATAGCATTATTGGTGTATAAACAAGCCAACCTTTTCGATAGCTAAATAAACCGTTTATTATCTGTGGCTTTGAAAAGAAAAATCCTTCCTTACCATACGAATAAAATAGAAAATTACCAGTTGCATAATTCCAATAAAGCAGCTGAGGAAGAAAAATTAAAAAGACAATTAGACCGATTATTAGTAATTTAAACCAGTTTTTAACATACAAATTACAGGCTGATTTTAAGGTTTTTAAATCATAAATACCAAATAAAATCGGAACTAATAAAGCAACTCCGTTAGTCGGTCTTACCAAAATTATTAAACCACCAGTTAACCCAAGTGAAATAGTATTTTTTATCGATTGATTTTTATTCCATTCCAACGAAAAATAAAAAAACAAACTAAAAAGGAAGAACGAAAATGAGTGCGACATTTCACCTTCGTTGGTAACATAATAGAAGTAATTTGTTCCAAAAGCCAGGATCAAAATTACCAATGCAGTTATCTTATCATTGAAGAATCGCAAAAGGATTTTCGAAAGAATAAATAAACCAAGTAATCCATAGAATAATCCGGCAAAGCATAAAAACATGCTATAAATTTCGGAGTATCCGTTTGCATCATAATCATTTATTTGAGCTATTAGATGAGCAGTAAAAAAGAAAGGAGCATATAAAACCGAAAGACCCATTGTCATTTTTTGTACCCGATCTCCGGATGGAGTTGTTTGAACCCATATTCGACCCTCGAAACCTGCAGGTAAACTATCGACAAAGCTAAAACTTAAATCGTTGTAAATGAATGCAGCAGGTAAATACGAATAATAAGAGACGATATCGTTATTTATAACTAGGTTTTTGCGCCATTTCGAAATGTTAAAAACGGTCCAGATATATACCAGAGCGATAATTAGAAAAACCAGTAATGTATATTTATTATTCTTAAGCAATTCTAAAAGTTTTTGTTAGCTGAAATCCGTTCTCTGGAAAATATATACTTCATATTCATACCCATTAAGTACTTTAAATGGTTCGTGAGGTTTAAATATTTTTAGTAATTTAAAACGTGGATTTTTTATTAACGAATCGAGAGGCAATTGTCCTTCGTTTGGACCAAAATGTGCATCCCATTGCAAAATACTTTCTTCGGGCATATTTAATCCGGGATTTAATTTGTCAGGCACCTTCTCAAAACAGACATTCTGATCGAATGGATTTACATTGAGCTGGTGAATAAAATACAAATCGTAATAGTAAATTTTTTGAGTTGTAAGCTTATTCAGTTTTACCCAATCTGCAGCCTCTGTTAGCAACTTTTCTCGACCGTCTTGCTTTACTGGCAATGAATATAAATCGTAAGGAACTTTAATTACAATTATTAAAACAACTATTTTTAATGCAAGTTGAACAAACTGATTGAATTTTAACCAGTCGAATACAAGATTGAAACCACGCAAACTCAGTATTGAAGCCAAAGGAATAACTGCTGCCATTACGCGAATTAACCCGAGAGAACCTCCAATACCTAGCCACCATGCAATTGAATGTGCTGCCAGATAACTAAGGAAACCAAATAAAATTAGAACAATCTCCATGGTTAGTTGTCGTGTTCTTTTGGACTTTTTGAATAAATCTATTCCAATGCTTATAATCCCCAATCCTGCCAGAATAGCCAATGGAATACCGTTAATCTTTTTAGTATTTTGAATGAAATGTGTTAATTCTCCCGATCCATAAATGTTTTTTGCTCCTGTATATGGGTTTTGATTTATAAACCACCAAAAATCATCCAAAGCAAAATATCCAAGAATGCTGAAAAAAACAAAACCTGTTAGTAGAAATGGAATAGCCCTGCATTTTTTTTCAATTATAAATCCAACTAAAAACAGGATTAGGAACATAAAACCTTCAGTTCTCGAAAAAATAATGAACGATACTATAATCGATGAGGCAAAAAATCTTCTATCGAAAAAAAGATAAATTGAAAATATCAGAATTAGGCTAAACAGAATCTCGGTTAATCCCGAAAGCATAATAATGAAATAAACAGGTGCAAAACAGGTAAAAATAATTACCAGCCATGCATTATTAAATTCGAGTTTGCGAACGGTTAAATAGGCAAAAAAGGCTGAAAGTAATCCGGCAATAACATTAAAAAACTGAATACCCATAAATCCAAACTGAGCAAAAGGAGAACTAAAAATAGTAAATAATGGTTTGCCCCAGTGATCGAGAAAAAATACGGGGTACTTAAAAGCATAACGGGCGAGTCTGAAATGAGCGTAATTATCAGCACCTCCTTCAGCCGAAGTACTGAATAAAACCAATAATCCGAATAGAATAAACAATACCGAAAAGATAAAAATAAGCCATCTTACCCTGTAGTTAATCCTCATGGTTATTTTCGTGAAAATAAATTATACTTAAAAATGCAGTAGATAGCTTTAAATCCATCCTTCCAGTTGATTTTTTTCCCTTCTTCGTAGGTTCGACCATAATATGATATCCCAACCTCGTAAATTTTTATTTTTGGAACTCTTGATAATTTTGCGGTGATCTCTGGTTCAAAGCCAAACCTTTTTTCTTTAAGATTAAATTTTTGTACAATTTCTGTCCGCATTAGTTTGTAGCACGTTTCCATATCGGAAAGGTTCAGGTTAGTAAAGATATTTGACAAAGAGGTAAGAAAACGGTTACCTATGGTATGCCAGAAAAATAAAATACGATGAGGATTTGAACCCATAAACCTTGATCCATAAACTACATCAGCATTTGCTTTAAGAACTGGCTGCAATAAATCCATAAACTCATTTGGATCATATTCCAAATCTGCATCCTGAATAATTAAATATTCACCCGTTGCATTTAAAATTCCTTTATGCAAAGCAGCTCCTTTACCCTGATTTACTTCCTGATTAATTAGCCGAATGTTTTCCGAGGAATGATCTTTAATATAAGTTTCTATGATATCTTTTGTTCTGTCATTCGAACAATCATTGACAATAATTATTTCTTTTGAAATTTCTCCAAGATTTACGGCAATTACCTTATCGAGAATTTGATTAATCGTTTTTTCTTCGTTGTAGGCCGGAATAATTATTGAAAGAGTTTTTATCATGCAAGTATTCTTGTCAATTGGGAGATAAAAATATTACTATTTTTTTGAAATGGTATTATTCCCCTAAATTATTCTGTTGCTAAAATCCACTTTAAACTTATTTTAAATGATATTGGTTGTAAATGAGATTATCGTCAAGGTAATTAAACGGATACATTTTCTTTGCTTTAATTTTATTATTTTGTAAATTAACCCTTTGTAATTTAATATGGATGAACATGGCAGAAGTAATTAAGAAAAAAGGAAGAATAGGAATTCTGACAGGAGGAGGTGATGTTCCCGGATTAAACCCAGCAATTAGGGCTGTAACAATTCGAGCTTTACGCGAAGGTTATGAGGTAATTGGTATTCGTCGCGGATGGGCTGGTCTTGTAAATATTATCCGAGATAAAAAGTTTGATAATTCAGAATGTTTTCTGGTTCTTACCGAAAATCTAGTAAACAAATCAGCCCGAACAGGAGGCACATTTCTACATTCTTCAAGAACAAATCCTGAAAAAGTTACAAAGTACGATGTCCCTGAGCATTTAAAAACCAGGTATAACAAAGAAAAAAACGACCTTACTCCAGAAGTACTAAAAAACATCGAGTTTTTGGGTATTGATTATCTTATTCCAATCGGTGGAGATGATACGTTGAGTTATGCTGTTCGTTTATATAGAGAAAATATTAAAATAGTTGGTATTCCTAAAACCATGGATAATGATGTTCCTGGAACAGATTATTGCATAGGATTTAGTACATGTATTACCCGAACTATTCAGATGACAAATAACCTGAGAACATCTGCCGGATCGCATGAGCGTTTTCTCGTAATTGAGGTATTTGGCCGGTATGCCGGTTTTACTGCAATGTTGCCTACAATGGCTGGTGCTGCAAACCGTTGTGTAATTCCTGAATATAAATTCAATGTGGAAAAACTGACCGAATTATTAATTGAAGACAGATTTAATAACCCAAGCAAATATTCAGTTGTTTTAGTTTCTGAAGGAGCTATGTTCGAAGGGAGTGATATGATTTTCGAAGCTCAGGATAGAGATGCGTTTGGTCATGCAAAACTGGGAGGAATAGGAGATTTGGTTTCGCTCAAACTAAAAGAATTTTCACCCAAATTTAATAATGGTAAACCAATTGGTATTATCAATCAGAAGCTCGGATATCTTGTGCGTGGTGGCGATCCGGATGCAATAGATTCTATAGTTCCTATGGCTTATGGAAATCTTGCTTTAGATCTTATACTTAAAGGTATTCATGGACGACTAGTGGTTCTTAGTAATGGTCGATACGATAATATTCCAATAGAGGTGGTGATCAATTCGAAAAAGGTTGTTAATCTGGCAAAACATTATAATACCGAAAGATTAAGACCATTTTATAAAAGCTTTGAATTGCAGCCATTATTTATTATGACAAGCGAATAAGAGATCAAAAACAAAGGAGAGCAAAATTTACTCTCCTTTATTATTTTATTAGTCTCTATTATTGATTTTTAGGTCCTTAATATTAAGCTGAATTGTTGATTTGTTTCTAAAATTGTTTTCATCAATTGAATAACAAATATCAAATGAATCGCCTGAGCGGATGTATTCGAAAAAATCACCTTGTTGAAAAGCAATTGCAGGATATGCCTTAAAAGGTTCTTCCTCATGAATAATACCTAATTTAAGATGCTCTTTACTTGGGCCAACAACTCTGGCTTCACCGTTATCAGAAACATTTTCAGTTAAAAATACAGGAGCCATATTTTCTGGTCCAAAAGGTTGAAACTGTTTTAAAATTCTGAAAAACTTGGGTGTTATTTCGCTTAGTCTTAGCTCCGAATCAATCTCAACTTGAGGAATGAGTTGTTCGTCAAGTATCGTATCCGAAACAATTTGTTCAAAGCGCGCTTTAAACTTATCTACATTATCTATTTTCATCGTTAAACCTGCAGCATACATATGACCGCCAAAATTTTCGAGCAGATCACTGCACTTTTCAATTGCTTGGTAAATATCATAACCAGTTACAGAACGAGCCGATCCAGTTGCCATTCCATTTGATGCAGTTAATACAACTGTTGGGCGATAGTATGTTTCTATTAACCTTGATGCAACAATACCAACAACTCCTTTATGCCATTTTGAATTAAACAAAACAGTTGATTTTTGCTTACTATCTTTTGATTCGCTTGATAATACTCGTAGGGCGTCCTGAGTAATGGATCGATCGATATTCTTTCTTGCATCATTAAAGTCATCCACATCGCTTGCTCCTGTTTTAGCTGTGGCAGCAGTTACAGCTAAAAGAAGTTCGACAGCTTTGTGAGCAGACTCCATTCTTCCTGCAGCATTTATTCTGGGACCGATTTTAAATACGATATCTTCGATAGCAATTGTTTTTCCAGCTAATCCGCTAATCTGAATGATGGATTTTAATCCTTCGCAAGGTTTTTTATTGATCTGGATTAAGCCAAAATGTGCAAGAATCCTATTTTCATCAACAATTGGTACAATATCCGAGGCAATACTTACGGCTACTAGATCAAGAAACTCGGTTAATCCTTCGAAAGGTAAATTGTTTACTTGTGAATAAGCTTGTATCAGTTTAAATCCGACTCCACAACCCGATAATTCCTTAAACGGATAACTGCAATCCGGACGTTTAGGATCGAGAACTGCTGTTGCTTTGGGAATTTCGCTTCCAGGATAGTGATGGTCGCAGATAATAAAATCGACACCATTCTGCTTAGCAAACTCAATCTTCTCATTTGCTTTTATCCCGCAATCGAGAGCAATGATAAGCTTAAAGTCCTTTTCAATGGCGTATTTTATTCCCTGCAATGATATACCGTATCCTTCACTATATCTGTCGGGCAAATAAAAATCAATATTGGGATAAAAATTCTTTATAAAAGAATACATTAAAGCAACTGATGTAGTTCCATCCACATCATAATCGCCATAAATCAGTATGTTTTCGTTGTTTTTAATCGCTTTCTCAATGCGATCAACAGCGAGGTTCATGTCTTTCATTAAGAAGGGATCGTAAAGATCGCTTAATTCTGGTCGAAAGAATTTTCTGGCATCTTCAAAAGTCTTAACACCTCTTTGTACCAAGAGGTTTGCTAATACAGGTTCGATATTTAATTCTTGTGCCAGTTTTTCTACATCATCTTTTCTCCCTTTTTGTTTGAGAACCCATCTTTTTTCCATATATATTGTTTCATATTTTTCATCTTTTAGAATTGCATTCCGAATACTTTTTCCATTTTCTTTTTAAGAATATCCTTAACAAGATTAAAATCTTGTTTTTGTCCGAGTTCTTTCTCCATTGATGTTACTCCTTTGTCAACAAATCCGCAAGGATTAATGTAGTTAAAATATTCAAGATTTGTATTCACATTAAAAGCAAAACCATGCATGGTAATAAAACGACTGGCTTTAACACCTATTGCACAAATTTTTCTTGTTTTTCCGGGAACGGTTGTATCTAACCAAACTCCAGTTGCTCCTGTCAATCGTTCCGACTTTATTCCAAATTCTTCTAAAGTAAAAATAATTGATTGCTCCAAGTTAGCAATATATTGTTTCACCTGCAAGTTAAATCGTTCAAGATCAATTATCGGATATCCAACAATCTGGCCCGGGCCATGATATGTAATGTCGCCTCCACGATTTATTTTATAATAAGTTGCATTTATCTTTTTTAAAAACTCATCAGCGATGAGTAGATTATTTTGTTCTCCACTTTTTCCCAAGGTATAAACGTGTGGATGTTCACAAAAAATCACTTTCCCTTCAATAATAATTTGTTTATCTTCGGGCAAGTCCCTGCTTTCAGATTTTACTTTTAAATATTCAGCAAAAATCTCTTCCTGGTAATCCCAGGCTTTTTTATAGTCAATCAAACCTAAATCTTCAAATTTTACTTTTAAACTCATTGTTCTATTTTTTGTTTGATTCAACATGGTATTCGGCATGATACGAAGACCTTACCAACGGGCTGCTTTCAACAAAACGAAAACCTTTTTTAAGACCAATTTGCTTGTATTCTTCAAACTTTTCGGGAGTAACATATTCTTTAACCTGAATATGATCGAGTGTTGGAGCCAGATACTGACCAATAGTAAAAACCTTACATCCAACAGCTAAAAGATCATCCATTGTTTGAAATATTTCTTCTTCTGTTTCGCCCAATCCGAGCATAATACCCGATTTAGCAGTAACACCAGATTCGGCAATAATCCTGATAACTTCTAAACTACGACGATATTTTGCCCGAGATCTTATTTGTGGTGTAAGCCTTTCAACAGTTTCGAGATTATGCGAAATAACCTCTGGCTTGGCTTCAATAACGTTGTCAATTAGTTCTTTAACTCCATCAAAATCAGGAATTAATGTTTCTATTGTTGTTTCTGGATTTACTCTTTTAATTGCTTTAATAGTTTCAGCCCAAAAAGCAGAACCACCATCATCAAGATCATCACGGTCAACTGATGTAATTACACAATGTTTGATATTCATTAATCGAACAGATTCAGCTACGTGCATTGGTTCTTCAGAATCGGGAGGCAGAGGTTTGCCAGTTTTAACACCACAGAATTTGCATGATCGCGTACAAATATCTCCTAAAATCATAAAAGTGGCTGTACCGCGATTCCAGCAATCGCCAATATTCGGGCAGTTACCACTGGTGCAAATGGTGTGTAACTTATGTTGGTTAACTATATTTTTAACTCTTGAATACGATTCGCCTTTGGGCATCTGCATTTTCATCCAACGTGGCAATCGGCGTGCATTTTGTTTTCCGGATTCCATACTCTTACTCTGATCAGAATGCAAATTTAAAATTATTCTAAATAAAAAAGGGTATGAATAATAATAATTAACAAAACAAGATAAGGCACTGATTATTTAAGATTCTATTTACTTCTTAGATGCTCAATATTATAAACTACAAGGCTATCTTTTTGAAAAACATAATTTTTCCTTAAAAA
>JAIFLC010000137.1 GCA_020049295.1 Bacteroidota bacterium | reverse complement strand
CACCACGTTTGGCATCAGCAATAACAAATAGTTCGGGATAATATGTTTTAATGTAATTAACTGTTTTTTCAAGATCTATCCAACCCTGAACTCCATTTGATTCGTAAAAGGCCGTATTTAATTTAAAAGCCACTGCATATTGGGCTGTGGCATCAATAATTCGCTTATTGAATTCAAATACTGGATTCTCGGCTTTTTTTAAAAATGAAGGGATTTTATTTATATCGGTATCAAGTCCTACACAAAGGAATGATCTCTTTTTGGTAATTTCTTGTACAAGCTGATTGTAGTTCATAAATAGGTATAAGGGTATAGGGTATAAAGGTATAAAGGTATAATGGTATACTTAATATTTTAGCTCTTATTTATTTGTTTTGTTTCCAATTGTAATTTTACAAATTTAATAAAACCATTTAATGTTATTTTAGCATCTTCAATTAAAATAATTCCTTTATCATAAGTTTCTTTGCTTATATAGTCAAGATCAAAACAGGTAATAAGATGATCTTTTAATTCATAAATTGATCCACGTGAAATACGATAGAATTGTATTCCTTCTTGATAATGATATCGTCCGTATCCTTCAGAAATATTTGCGGTTCCGCTTACACTTGCTTTTCTAATTTGCAGATTAAGATTGAACTTTTCTTCTGGTGGGAGGGCTGGAATAACTTCTTTATAAAAAAACAACTTAACTAGCCTTGCTTTTTTCCAGGCTTCAAGTGATGTAAAGTCTCTATTCTCATTATATTTCTGATTTACATCTTCAACTTGAGAAGGATTTATTTGTTCCTCACTTATATTATCTTCTAAGAAGTTCAATTTTTATGATCTAATTATTATTTGAAAATTTTTCCCAAAAATTATTATACCCTTATACCCTATACCCCTATGCCTATTCTCCTCTTAAACTCCAGCCTCCTTCAACCTTTCCATATTTTCGGCCATTTGCAACTGATCCAAAAACTCCTGAATTGCACCGTTCATGATAGTTGGCAAATTGTAAACAGTATAATTTATACGATGATCGGTAACACGACCCTGAGGATAATTATACGTTCTGATTTTAGCTGATCTATCACCAGTAGAAACCATTGTTTTACGTTTCGAAGCTATCTCATCAATATACTTTTGATATTCCAAATTATAAAGTCTGGTACGTAATTCACCCAATGCTTTGTCGAAGTTTTTAATCTGCGATTTTTCGTCCTGGCAAGTAACCACTATACCAGAAGGGATATGGGTTAGACGAATAGCTGAATACGTTGTATTTACGGATTGTCCGCCTGGTCCTGATGAACAGTAGGTATCTTTACGAACATCTTCCATTCGTAGGTCGATATCAAATTCTTCAGCTTCAGGAAGTACAGCAACTGTGGCTGCTGAAGTATGAACCCTGCCTTGTGTTTCGGTTTGCGGAACACGTTGTACACGATGTACACCTGATTCATACTTTAATACTCCATAAACCCCGTCACCAGAAACTTTCATCACAATTTCCTTATATCCACCAACAGTACCATCGCTGATATTGGTAACTTCAACTTTCCATCTGCGATCTTCGCAATATTTTGTATACATACGGAAAAGATCACCTGCAAAAATACTTGCTTCATCGCCACCTGTTCCGGCACGTATTTCAACAATAGCATTTTTAGTATCCTGCGGATCTTTTGGCAGTAATAAAAGCTTTATCTGATCTTCGAGAGGATCAATTCTTTGTTCCAGCTCATCCAACTCTGCTTTTGCCATTTCACGAAGATCTTCGTCTTTTTCGGTTGCAATGATTTCTTTAGCAGAATCTACATTGCTTAAAATGTTCTTATATTCATTGTAAGCTTCAATCAATGGCTCAAGATCACGATATTCCTTATTCAGTTTAATGTATTTTTTCATATCACTGATAGTCGCAGGATCAGTAAGCAATTGCCCCACTTCCTCAAAACGAAGCTTAATACCTTGTAATTTATCTAATATTATATTGTTACTCATAAATTTATGCTATAAAATCGCCGCAAAATTAACAATTAAATTGATTCGGTGGTTAAATTTAGTAATATTGAAATTCACCATACTTGCTAATTATTGTCAATTGCTTCTTTTCTGAGCTTTTGCAATAACCAATTATTTTGGCATCAATATCAAATTCTTTAGAGATTCCTATTATTTCATCCGCATATTGCTTCGAAATATAAATCTCCATTCTGTG
Organism: Bacteroidota bacterium; assembly: GCA_020049295.1. GTDB lineage: Bacteria > Bacteroidota > Bacteroidia > Bacteroidales > UBA12077 > UBA12077. Next base: position 12,686 of record JAIFLC010000137.1, on the reverse strand, counting down.
ACCCATATTAAATACTTTATACATTTCATCCCAGGGAGTGCCAGACTCATTCTTAATAATGTCAAATAACTCGGGTATAGCAAACAAATTATCTTTTACAACATGAAGATTATCAATAAAATTAAGCACTTTTGTTTGAGCTCCACCTGAACAATGAACCAAACCATGAATATTATTACGGTGTAAATCTAATATTTTCTTCATTACAGGAGCATAGGTTCGTGTAGGTGAAAGAACCAGTTTGCCTGCATCAATTCCAAGTTTTTCGATTTTATCTGTTAAATTATATTTACCTGAATAAACAAACTCGATGGGGATATGGGGATCAAAGCTTTCGGGATATTTTCGGGCAAGGTATTTCGAAAAAACATCATGTCGGGCAGAAGTAAGACCATTACTTCCCATTCCACCGTTAAAATTCTTTTCATATGTTGCTTTCCCTGATGATGATAGTCCGACAATTACATCTCCATCCTGAATGGTTGAATTATCGATAACATCAGCCCGAAGCATACGGGTAGTAACCGTTGAATCAACAATAATTGTACGAACCAAATCACCAACATCAGCAGTTTCGCCACCAGTAGAAAAAATTGAGATGCCAAGATCACGTAATTCGGCAAGCAATTCTTCTGTTCCGGTAATAATAGCAGAAATAACTTCGCCCGGAATAAGATTTTTGTTTCTACCAATTGTTGATGACAAAAGGATATTTTCTGTAGCGCCAACACAAAGCAAGTCATCGAGATTCATAACTATTGCATCCTGAGCAATCCCTTTCCAAACTGATAAATCTCCGGTTTCTTTCCAATACATATATGCCAGTGATGATTTTGTGCCTGCCCCATCGGCATGCATAATGTTACAGTACATATCATCGCCACCCAGAATATCGGGAATAATTTTACAAAATGCTTTTGGATATAAACCTTTATCAATATTCTTTATAGCATTATGCACATCTTCTTTCGAAGCTGAAACTCCTCTTTTAATATATCTTGAGTCTTGGGCCATTTTGAAATGGAAATGTTAAAAATGCAAAGTTACTAATTTGTTAATACGAATTAAAATTTAATTTTGAATCAGATCAAATAAAATCCCGCTTTTGCGGGATTTTCTTATTTGCTATTTTGCAGGTTTATAATCAGTCGATAATACCTGGAATTCGGTACGTCGATTTATCTGATAAGCAACTTCCTTTTGTTCTTCAGTTGGTAATGAGTCGATATAACTCTGAGTAATTTCAGTACCTTCTTTTAAGAATGGGTATTGAGCAGCTAATTTCGAATCAACTATTTTTGGCATTGTTGCAGCGTATCCTTTTGCTCTTAACCTTGCCGGTTCAATTCCTTTTTCAATTAAGAAATCGACAACTGACTGAGCTCTTTTTTGAGATAAATCGATATTAACTTCGATACTACCACGGGCATCGGTATGTGATCTTAATTCAATAGTAACGGTTGGGTTATCATTAAGTGTTTCGACTAACTTATCAAGAGCAACCATTGATTCAGGTCGTAAATCCCATTTTGCAAAATCGTAGAAAATATTTGGTAATTCAATTGGTTCTGCAATTGATGAAAGCTTAATCTCTGATTTAAACTCTTTACTTTCAACTAATCCTCTTGTGGTTTCTTTTGCTTTACCGGTTAAGAATCCTTTTTTAGAAGCTACAAAAACATAATCGGTATTTGGACGAAGCATGAATTTAAATTTTCCATCAGCTGAAGTCTCTGATGCTAATGTCATACCATCACTTCCGACTAATTTTACTGTTGCATTTGCCAATGGCTGATCAGTTTTTTCATTGCGAACTTCGCCTTCGATATTAAATTTAAGAGGTGGTAATACAAACGAATAAATCTCATCGTTACCATCTCGGGATGTACTAAAATAACCACGTTCATTCTCTTTCTCAATAACAATTGCAAAATCATCATAAGTAGAATTAACCGGATATCGCATATTCTCAATTTCCAATCTGTTATTTATATAGATGGCGCGGAAAATATCCAGTCCTCCCATTCCTAAATGATAATCAGAAGAAAAATACAATGTACCATCATTATGTATAAAAGGAAACATCTCATTCCCGGGAGTATTAATTACTGGTCCCATATTTTCGGGAGTACCCCATTCGGCAGAGGGATTATCGCGAATTACTTTCCATATATCTTTCCCACCCAGTCCGCCGGGCATATCAGAAACAAAATAAAGCTCAAGTTCATTTTCAGAAAGAGTTGGGTGTGATACAGTAATGCTATCATCGTTTAATTTCCAAGGTTCGGCTTTACTCCATTCTTCACCTTTTCGAACAGATTGAAATATTTTGCAACCCATTGCTTCTTTCTTCACCTTTTCGCATCGACTAAAAAATAGGGTATTAAAATCTTTGCTCAGTGATGCTCCCCCTTCTTCATATTCAGTATTTATATTTTCACCAAGTGGAACAGGAGTGCTCCATTTGCCTTGCTTGTCCTGAACAGATTTATAAATATCCGAGAAATTTTGACCAGTACTTCCATGTTTTTCTTTCCCTGTAGATTCTTCGCGCGATGATGTAAAAAACATCTCGGTATATTCAGCATTTGCGTAGGCAGGATAATACTCACTCTCCTTGGTATTAAAAAATTTCATGTTAGCAACTTTATACCCACTAGGGTTTTCTTTCCATTTCGAAGCTAGCTCACATGATTTTACACCATTTTCACCACGAGGATCATCGGGAACAAGCTTTTTATATTCTTTGTAGTTTTCAATGGCTAAATCAAATTTTTCATTTGTTTTTAATGCATCGGCATAATACAGATATATTAATGGGTTACCAAATTTTTTCTGCACTACTCGTTTATACCAAACCTCAGCTTTCTCAGGTTGAGACGTAAGCCGATAGCACTCAGCAACCTTAAATGTGATATCGAGTTTTACATTGGCATCAGTTTCATCGCCGTAGGCATCTCTTAAAAGGTCAATAGATGCAAAATATTGCCCTGTAGCATAATATTCGAGTGCTTTACGTGATTTTGTCGTTTGACCCAATACCGGAATATATATCAGCATGCAAAAAATGCCTATAACAAATGCAGCCTTCTTTATCATAATCTTTTTAAATTACTTGAATGTAAAATGTAAAAGTAAGATTTTTTAAATAAAATAAAAATATAGGGTTAACAGAGTTATCACCTATTTATTAATACGCGATCAGATTGGTTTTATTATGTAAGTAAAAGAAGGAACCTTAAAAATCCTCTGCAGATCTCTATATAATAAATAAATCATTATTACACAGAGGAATCCGGAGGAATCAATAAGGAACACAAAACGCATGAATGATCTTAAAACGATTTTTAAGACAATTTCTCAACATTACTAAATACAATTACTATCTTGTAAACAGCATTTCGCGGTATTTTGGAAATGGCCATATCGAATCATCCACAATTAATTCCAGTTTATCGACATGGTAACGTATTTTATCGAAATAGGGAGCTACATTTTTTGAGTATTCATCTGCTTTTCTAATTATATTATCAAGCTCGTTTGTTTTTTTGCGTGCAACGATCATTTCCTCAACTAAGTTTTTTATTACAGTCATATGTTCAGAAATGGTTTTTATTGTTTCGATCTGTGTCGAAGCCAATTGATCAAATACATCCTTAGAATATATATCTTTTAATCCCAACACATTCTGAATAAGAACATTCTGGTATTTAATAACTGTAGGTATCACATGATTTCTAACTAGATCGCCTAATACACGTGCTTCGATCTGAACACGTTTAACATAAATTTCGAGTCTGATATCATATCTTGCTTCAAGCTCACGTTCTGAAAGCACTTGTGATTCTATGAAAAGATTTGTTGTACTCTTTGTCATAAATGCTTTTAGGGCATCGGGAATGTTAGAGATATTTGACAATCCTCTTTTTTCAGCTTCGTTAACCCAGTCCTGACCATAACCATTTCCTTCGAACCGGATTTTTTTGGATTCGATAATATACTTTTTCAAAACCTGAAATATTGCTTCATCTTTCTTAACATTTCTATCCATTAAAGCATCCACATCTTTTTTAAACTGGACAAGCTGGTTTCCGACTACCGTATTTAAAGAAATCATTGGTGCAGCAACGTTTGCAGATGAACCAACTGCTCTGAATTCAAATCGGTTACCGGTAAATGCAAATGGTGAAGTACGATTCCTGTCTGTATTATCCATCAGGATTTCTGGGATCTTTCCAATATCGAGTTTTAATTCTGTTTTTTCGTCCGGAGTCATTTTTTTGCTTGTAACTCTCTTTTCGAGCTGATCAAGGATTGAAGTAAGTTGCGATCCGATAAACACAGACATAATAGCTGGTGGAGCCTCGTGTGCACCCAATCGGTATTCATTACCTGCAGTTGCAATACTTGCTCTTAGCAAATCAGCATGATCATGAACTGCCTTAACTGTATTAATTAAAAAAGAAAGAAACTGTAAATTGGTTTTGGGTGTTTTGCCTGGTGACAATAGATTCTTTCCTGTATCAGTTTGCATCGACCAGTTATTGTGTTTACCGGAACCATTAATCCCCTTATATGGTTTTTCGTGGAACAAAACCTTAAAGTTATGCTTCTTAGCTACTTTATCCATCACTGTCATAAGCATTTGATTGTGATCAACTGCCAAATTAGCCTCTTCATAACGAGGAGCACACTCAAACTGGTTTGGAGCAACTTCGTTATGTCTTGTTTTAATTGGAATACCCAGTTTGTATGATTCAATTTCAAATTCGCGCATAAAAAAAGTTACTCGATCTGAAATAGAACCAAAATAATGATCACTTAATTGCTGATCTTTTGCAGAAGCATGACCTATAAGCGTGCGACCTGTGAGATATAAATCAGGACGTGCATTAAATAAGGCATTATCAATTAAAAAATACTCTTGCTCCCAGCCTAAGGTAACATTAACCTTGTTTACATCTTTATCAAAAAGCTGACAAACATCAACTGCGGCTTTATCAATAAAATTTAATGATTTTAACAATGGTGTTTTATAATCGAGAGCTTCTCCTGTATAGGATACAAAAATTGTCGGAATACACAATGTATTTCCATAAACAAATGCAGGTGATGATGGATCCCAAGCGGTATATCCTCGGGCTTCGAATGTATTCCTCAAGCCTCCACTTGGAAAACTAGAAGCATCGGGTTCTTGCTGAACAAGCATTTCGCCTTGAAAGTTTTCTAACACGCCGCCATTATCTGCTGGCTCGAAAAAAGCATCGTGCTTTTCAGCTGTTGATCCGCTCAATGGATGAAACCAGTGTGTATAATGTGTTGCGCTTCGGTCAATAGCCCACGATTTCATTCCAGACGCAACTTGGTTGGCTACTTTCCGATCAATACGAATGCCTTTATTAATAGCTTGAACAACACTTTCGTAAGCTTCGCGCGAAAGATACTCTTGCATTTTGTTTTTATCGAAAACATTCATCCCAAAATATTCGGATGTCTTAACTGCCGGAAGTTCAACCCAAACAGGTTTCCTGTTTAACACTTCCTCTAATGCTTTTAATCTGATTGCGGACATAATTAATGAATTTATAAGTTATAAGGTATAAAGTATAAGTTGAAATTCAATTTTTATCATTCTGTTACAAATATATATTTTTTTATTCTTACCCCCCTATTTTTTTATAATTATAATTTATTTTTTATGTTTTTTATAGCCTTACCCCCATTTTTTTACTATATGTTTATTTTTTTTACTATTTTCAAATTAATCAGAAAAAAAAGGAGTCTGACAAAAACATCAGACTCTTAAGCTTTGTGTAATAAAATATTTTTAAAAACTCGCAAATAGGGCTAAAGCCCAGTCCATGAGTATATAAATTAACCCCAGGCTTAAGCCTGGGGTTAATAATAAATATATATGTAAGGACTTAAGTCCTAAATTTGAATTAGATTGTATTTTACTTACTCATTTCTGAAAAGTACTTATAAAAATAAGGTATTGTATTTATTCCATTATAGAATTGCTCTAATGGATAATTCTCGTTTGGTGAATGAATTGCATCAGACTCTAGTCCGAATCCCATCAAAATAGATTTAATACCCAAAATTCTTTCGAATTCAGAAACGATTGGAATACTACCACCGCTGCGAACGGGAACCGGCTTTCTCTTGTAGGTTTCTTCGTATGCTTTTTCAGCAGCTCGGTAGGCCGGTAAATCAATAGGACAAACATAGGCTTGTCCGCCATGCAAATATTCAACATTTACTTTTACATAATCAGGAGCGATGCTTTCGAAATGTTCTTTAAACATTTTCGATATTTTAATATTATCTTGATTAGGCACTAAACGAGAAGAAATTTTAGCAAATGCTTTTGAAGGAAGCACTGTTTTAGCTCCTTCGCCAGTATATCCACCCCAAATACCACAAACATCAAACGTAGGTCGTATACCAGTACGTTCAGTTGTAAGATATCCTTTTTCTCCAAAGACTTCTTTAATATCAAGGGCTTTTTTATACTCATCAAGATTAAAAGGAGCTTCGGCCATTTTTTTGCGTTCTTCTGGAGTAACTACTAATACATCATCATAAAATCCAGGCATAGTAATATGTCCATCCTCATCAACCATTTTGCTAATCATTTTCGCCAATACATTAATTGGATTTGCAACAGCACCGCCAAATAATCCTGAGTGCAAATCGCGATTTGGACCAGTAACTTCAACCTGCCAGTATGATAAACCACGTAAACCTGTAGTAATAGAGGGTATAGTTGGAGCAATCATACCTGTATCTGATACAAGAATTATATCAGCTTTCAACATGGGTTTATTTTTCTCGAGCCATGCAGGAAGACTTGCAGAACCAATTTCCTCTTCGCCTTCGATCATAAATTTAACATTACAAGGCAACGAGTTGGTTTTCACCATTGCCTCAAATGCTTTGATATGCATAAAGCCCTGCCCTTTATCATCATCGGCACCACGAGCCCATATTTTACCATCTTTAACTACTGGTTCGAAAGGTTTTGTTACCCATTTTTCAATTGGATCGACCGGCATAACATCATAATGAGCATAAACTAGAACTGTTGGTTTTGAAGGATCAATCATCTTTTCAGCATAAACTACAGGATTCCCATCTGTTGGCATAACCTCGGCCTTATCAACACCAGCAGCTAGCAAGGCTTTTTTAATATGCTCAGCTGTTTTTATCATATCGGGTTTGTGATCGGCGATTGAACTAATTGAAGGGATTCGTATTACCTCAAACAACTCGTCTAAAAAACGTTTTTTGTTCGACTCAATGTATTGTTTTACTTTTTCCATTATTGTAGATTTTTATTTATTAATCCTTAATTGAGTACACAATTTATAAATTATTTTTTATTTGTTTGCTTTTTTTCCTTACTGTATTGCTCTGCAACTTCGTCAAGTTCATTATACCAATCCTCACCAAACTTGCGAACTAAGGCATCTTTTAAGAATTTGTAAACTACCACATTTTTTTTACAACCAAGCTCTCTTGCCGGTTCGCAAACACTCCATTTATGATAATTAACTGCTTCGATATTATCGTACAAATTCTTTAATCGGACAGGATATAAATGACACGATATGGGTTTTCTAAATGATATCTTCTTTTCAAAAAAAGCTTTTTCAATAGCACATTTTGCTATTCCATTTTCGAAAATTACATAAACACATTCCTCGCCATTGAGCAATGGTGTTACTAATTCACCATCCCGATCGACCACTGCAAATCCTTGTTTTTCGATTGATTCTATTGATTCTTTTCTAAGGTAGTCTTTAAATGCTGGATAACTTTTTTCGATTAATTCTTTTTCACCCTCTTCGAGAGGAGCACCCGATTCGCCATCAACACAGCATTGACCTTTGCATTTATCAAGATCACAAATAAATTTTTCTTCGAGCAGTTCCAAGCTAACAACTTTATCGCCAATTTGAAGCATTATAAAACATTTTATTAATTACTTTACTAAAACTTTGCCTGTCATTTCTGAAGGAATATCTATTCCCATCATATGCAGAATGGTTGGAGCCACATCGGCAAGAATACCATTAGTTGCTGCTTTATACCTATCTGAGACTACAATAAATGGAACAGGGTTTAATGAGTGGGCTGTATTTGGGGAACCATCATCATTTACAGCATAATCGGCATTTCCATGATCGGCAATAATAATGACTTCGTATCCATTGGCTTTTGCTGTTTCAACCACTTCGGAAACACATTTATCAACAGTTTCAATTGCTTTTGTAATGGCCGAATACACACCTGTATGACCAACCATATCACCATTAGCAAAGTTAAGGCATACAAAATCAGTTTCCTGTTTTTTTAATTCGGCAACAATAGCATCTTTAACCAAAGGCGCACTCATTTCGGGTTGCAAATCATAAGTTGCAACCTTGGGTGAAGGGATCATGATTCGCTTTTCGCCTTTAAATTCAATTTCTCTTCCACCCGAGAAAAAGAAAGTAACATGCGCATATTTCTCTGTTTCGGCAATACGAATTTGCTTTTTACCATTTCGTGAAACAATCTCACCTATCGTATTTTCAAGATTATCTTTATCGTAAACAATATGTACGTTATTAAATGTTTCGTCGTAGCGAGTCATCGTAACATAATACAAAGGCATCATTTTCATACCAAGTTCAGGCATATCTTTTTGTGAAAGCACAATTGTTGTTTCACGAAGTCTATCTGTGCGGAAATTAAAACAAATAACTACGTCATTAGGCTGAATTTTTCCAACAGGTTGGCCTTTTTCATTTACGCTTACAATAGGTTTGATAAACTCGTCGGTAACTCCGGCATCGTAAGATTCCTGAATAGATTTAACAATATCCTGGGTTTGTTTTCCTTTGCCATGAACCATGAGATCGTAAGACTCCTTAATACGCTCCCATCGTTTATCACGATCCATCCCGTAATAACGACCAACCAATGAAGCGATTACTCCATTTGATTTATTTAAATAATCCTGCAATTGTTTTACAAATCCCAGTCCTGAACGAGGGTCAACATCACGACCATCGGTTAATGCGTGAATAAAGACCTTATTCAACCCAAAATCTTTGGTTAAATCACACAATTTATATAAGTGTTTATCTTGAGAATGCACGCCACCATCGGAAACCAATCCGATAAAGTGAACTGCTACATTTTTTTCTTTTGCATATGTAAATGCATCTACCAGAGTTTGATTTTTAGCAATACTATTATCTTCGATTGCCTTATTAATACGAACCAGATCCTGATAAACCACACGACCTGCACCAATATTAAGGTGTCCAACTTCGGAGTTACCCATTTGACCATCGGGCAAGCCTACATTTTCGCCACAAGTTAATAACTGCGAGTGAGGATATTTTGTATATAAACCATCGATATAGGGTGTATTTGCATTATAAATAACATCCGACTTGGATTTATTTCCTATTCCCCAACCATCAAGAATTAATAAAATTACTTTTTTGTTTGTTGCCATTTTATCTGGTATAAGTGATCATTAATTTATAACACTTAATAATTAAAATTGTTGTACAAAATTATTCAAATTAAAGACTTTGGTACCAATTATTCGAAAATAAAAAAGAGAACAGTTCTAAGAACTATTCTCTTTTCACTAACCCTAAAAATTTTACCTAAAAAAATTTACCCTTTTTTCAGGGTGCAAAAATAGGTATTCGATTTACATTTTCACCATTTCTTTTGATTTTTTTTATATGATATAAAACATGTATTCTATAACTCTTACAAATATTGTTATACAGAATATTAAACCCAATAAAACTTCCTTTGTCAAATGGTTTTTCATTTTTTATTTTGTTGTTTTTTTTGTTTCGATTAAAAACTCATCTTTGTATAACTGATAAAAAAATAATATGGCAACAATAACAAAAGTTTTCAGGAAATTCCCAAAGACATTCTGGATAGCCAATACCATGGAGCTTTTTGAACGATGGGCCTGGTATGGATTTTATATGCTACTAGCAAACTACCTAACAAAATCTACCGATATAGGTGCATTAGGACTAAGCCAGGAAGAAAAAGGATTGATTATGGGTATTGGAACAGCCATTTTGTATTTTCTACCAATAATTACTGGCGCTATCGCCGACCGATATGGTTTTAAACGAATACTTTTTATTGCATTTGTAATCTATTTTACCGGATTTCTTGCAATGCCTTATTGCAGATCATTTGGATCGTTCTTTGCAATTTTTCTATATGTTGCAATCGGAGGATCATTGTTTAAACCCATAATTACTGCGACGGTTTCAAAAACTACGGATGATGAAACAGCATCGATCGGATTTGGGCTTTTTTATATGATGGTAAATATAGGAGCTTTTGTAGGACCATTATTCGCTCTTCAATTCTCTAAAATATCGTATGAAGCAGTATTTTATTTAAGCGCCATATTCATTGCCGTGAATTTCCCTATTCTGTATTTTTATAAAGAACCCGGCAGAATAAAATCTGATTTACCATTCTTTCAATCATTAAAAAACATTTTCAAAAATATTGGTATTGCATTAAGTGATTTTAAATTCATTATTTTCCTTGTCATTGTTGCCGGATTCTGGTCAATGTACTATCAACTATTTTATACTTTACCGGTTTTTATTGATCAATGGGTTGATACAAGTTCTCTTTACAACGTAATCAATGATGTTTGGCCATGGCTGGCAAGCAAAATTGGGTCAGCTGACGGAACGATAAAAGCTGAATACATAACAAATATCGATGCTATGTATATTATCATGTTTCAGATTGTGGTTTCTACCATTATAATGAAATGGCGTCCATTAACATCAATGATGACCGGATTTTTGGTTTGTGCAATTGGTATGGCCTTAACGATCTCAACAAACGATCCGTTTTTTATTATTGCTTCGATTTTTATTTTTGGGATAGGTGAAATGGCCGGATCGCCAAAAGTTACCGAATATATTGGTCGTATAGCTCCAAAAGATAAGATTGCTCTTTATATGGGTTGTGCTTATTTGCCTGTAACATTTGGAAACCTAATGGCTGGTTTTATTTCGGGCAGTGTTTACGGAAGAATGGCGGATAAACTCACTCTTTTAAAAGGTGATTTGTTAGCAAAAGGATTATCAGTACCTGAGATTTCTGAGAGTTTTACACAAACCGATTTTTACAACAAATCAGCAGAACTCTTAAACATGACTCAAACAGAGATGACCAATTATCTATGGACAACCTACCATCCAAATAGAATATGGATTGTACTGTTAGCCATTGGTGGTGGAGCTGCATTCTTGCTGTTTTTATATGATCGGTTCATGATTAGAAAAACAGAAAAGCAAATTATTGATTAATGGTGCTGATATGGTAAATTCTTCAAGAAAAATAGATTAATCTATAATTGAAAAATAAAGAATTTATCTGTGTATTATTCATTTCATAATAAACTGACTAGTGCTGTTTTTTGATTAAGTTTTATTGCAATCGTAATAAAAATATTAATTTAGGCATTTTATTAGCTAATAATAAATGCAATTTAAATCTCAGATTATCTTTTTATTTTTGGCTTTATCGCTTAATTGTTGTGCATACGTCAACAATAGCAATGGTAACAAAATAAAAACCGGAGCCGAACAAACCGAAAAGTATTTACCTTTATTAAAAAACAAAACAATAGCTCTTGTTGCCAATCATACAAGTCTGATAAATAATACTCATTTATTAGACAGCTTAGTTTCGTTGGGTATAGATATCAAGTTAGTGTTTAGTCCCGAGCATGGTTTCAGAGGAAAGGCAGATGCAGGAGAACATGTATATAATTTTACTGATCAAAAAACAGGGATACAGGTAATTTCACTTTATGGGAATAATAAAAAGCCTCATGCTGATGATTTAAAAGGAATTGATCTTGTAGTATTCGATTTGCAGGATGTTGGAGTACGATATTATACCTATATATCTAGCATGCATTATGTAATGGAAGCCTGTGCTGAAAACAAAATTGACTTATTGATTTTGGACAGGCCTAATCCGAATGGTTATTTTGTTGATGGACCAGTACTGGAAAACAATCACAAATCATTTGTTGGAATGCATAATGTACCAATAGTACACGGGATGACAATTGCCGAATATGCCCAAATGATAAATGGAGAAGGATGGCTCGAAAAAGGAGTGCGCTGCAACTTAAGTTATATTTTATGCGAAAACTACACACATGATTCGTTGTATCAACTTCCGGTGGCACCATCGCCCAACTTACCCAATATGCAATCGGTTTATTTATATCCATCGCTTGGTTTTTTCGAAGGGACCAAATTGAATGTTGGCCGCGGAACAGATTTTCCATTTCAGGTTTTTGGAGCACCCGAATATAAAGATTCATCTTTTAGTTATACCCCACGTCGAATTGATGGAGCCAGTAAATATCCACCACACGAAGATCAGCAATGTTTTGGTGTTGATTTAAGAACCTATCCTTTGGAAAAATTGATAAAATCAAAAAAGATAAACATTGATTGGCTCATAAACAGCTACAATAAAACCTCAAGCAAGGAAGATTTCTTTAATACCTATTTTTATAATATTTCTGGCACAAAGCAACTAAAGGAGCAAATAAAGCATAAGAAATCTACAAAAGAAATTCGCCAAAGCTGGCAGCCAGGGCT
>JAIFLC010000034.1 GCA_020049295.1 Bacteroidota bacterium | reverse complement strand
GTTCGTTATTTTGCTCTTTTCACAGGCTTCTTGATTGGTTTTATTTAACGTTTTTTGGGAGGAACAAGTTTCCATGTGAATCTACCAACTTCTTTTCCTTCGAGCATCTGCCTTACAGCAATAATATAGCTTTGTTTTTTCAGCTTTTCAGGCACATGAACAAATAATTTTAATGCAGTTTTAGAATTGGCCCTGAATGTGATATTTTCTAATTTTGATTTACCTAACGGTTTGATTGGAGCAAATCCAACTTTTCTTTTTTTATTATGAAGAACATAAGGAGATCCTCTAAATACGGTTTTTTTCCAAGCAATTGGAATTTGAAGTAAAACCTTAACTCCTTTAGGTAATTTAGAAAGTACCTCAAGACTCATTTTTTGATCTCTATCTGGTAATCCTGGCGAAAAGAAGTCTAATCTTAACCAACCATCTTTTGGTAATTCCTCTGGATCTGTACCTGGTTCTTGTCCGGGTGTTGGTTCGTTTTCGTTAATTGGATCTTCTTCTTGAATTGGGTCTGGATCTGGTGCAATAACTTCTTCTTCTACTGGTTCTTCTTCTGGTATAGGAGTTGAAGAACTTTTCTTCATCTCAACAATATCAAAATTTTTCCAGGTTACATTGTTATTATTTCGAATAAAATCAAAATATGTATTCCATGTCCAACTTGTAGGATTGGCTGTTAAATAATCCACAAGACCCATTGGATCGAAATACTTGTCCTGATCACAAGTAATAAACGCAACAAAACAGTAATGTCCGGCAGTGCTTGGAGCAGTCCATAATTGTGCGCTTGATAAAGTTAAAATATCACCTGTTGGAATATCTGGAAAATCGAATACCCCTATTTCAATTAAAGATTGAGGAGTAATTAAAGTAGATGGATCAGTATAAAAAATTCGAACCTTAACTCCTGTTGCAGTTATTCCTCCTCTATTAAGCGCCCTAAAATACAAATAGCAATTTGCTCCAGGGGCTGGATTATCGCTTAATGAATTATTATCTGGATTATCAATTAAAAAGTATTGGGCTGGATCAGGAACTTCACTATTCTTAATAATAATATCAGGACTCCAGGCCATAGCACCCTCATGTGGTTCTCCATTATCACCAACAAAATCGCGCAAATATATATCTGGTAAAGTATTTAAAGCATGCTCAGCAAATTGATAAAGATTGGGCATATAAATAGGAAGACTTTCCAACGTTCCTATGCCCGGATCGTGAGAAAGAGGCGTACCGTATGTGGAATCACGAAGGATGTTGCGAATTTGTAATGGGCTAAATCTGTATCCCTGTCCAGCAACTGCCATACTTTGCATGTTTAAAACTGCTCCGGCAATTATAGCAGCGGCTCCAGAAGTTCCTCTGTAAGTATCGGTATATTGGTCGATAGCACCTGAAGAATCGGATGATAAAGTATATATAAATTCTCCCCAAGCATAGCAATCAATGCGTTCTCCTTTGGGGGCCCAAGGCATAATCTCATGTGTATTTACTGCACTTACAGCTGTAACATCCGAGTGTGCAGCTGTAACAAATATTGCTCCTGAATCGCCATGGTATTGAGTAGAACTTGGGTAAAGTATATATTGACCACCAATCTGCAATTCATCAAAATTGACAAATGTGGTTGAATTATCACCATCACCTCCGGGTTCAATAACTACAATTCCAAGTGCAGTTGCAAGCCGGATGGCATCAAAAACATTTGGATCAACTTCAACAGGAACATTGCATCCATCATAATCGTTTCCAGGAATGGATAGTGTTTTTTGCGCTTCGACTAGTAATACATCACCAAATCCCAGGTATGTTAAGCTTAAAATAATTGCATCTTCAAGAGAATATTCAGTAATCGATGGAGTATCGGAATATGCAATTACTTTAACTGCAGATTTCGGAGCTATACCAATGCAGTTGTCTCCATTATCAGTAGCACATATTATTCCAAGTACTGATGTTCCATCTGCACGAGCTGTATCATCAATTGTACCTCCAATCAAAGTTGAAGGAGCTAATCCTAAGTCCTCATGGTCAAGTGTCCAACCTTTTTCAATATCAACAAATCTAATACCATCACCATCGCTTCCTAAAATAGTGGTACTATCCCAAACATTTTTAGCTCCAATTCCAACACCTGAGATTGTTGCTTCATCTAAATAATTTTGATTTCCAGCTCTATCTTCATCATTATAACTTACCGATGGATGTGTATATTTACTGGCTATTTTAACTGTTTTAATATTATTCCATTCTGAAAGTTCTTCAAGAATTTCAAGTGGTTTTGATTCAACAGGACAAACAACACTGAAATACTGAAAGAATCGGCCTTCTTTGTATGTTGGGTCCATCTCTTTAGCTTTACTGATCAGTCTTTTAAGTATTTCAGGTTTTACGCTCGAAAAAAGAGGGCTAATAGTTATACCCGGATACTTTTTTTCTAATTTTTCCCATGGTCCGACTTTAAAATCTTTAATTGATTTTGCAGCATCTTTGCTATATGGTACATTTATTCCTTCACGAAATTGCACAACAAGATGAGTGCTGTAGTCTCTTTTAGGAATTCTAAGTTGAGTAATTTGTTTACCTCTTTTATTACTGGTGAGTGTTGTTTTTTTTGTTGCCATTATTTTATTATTTATGGTTGATAATTAGAAAACCTTTAGTTTATAATAAACCAATTTGTTCCATTTGATTGAATAACTCTCTTTTCAAATTGAGTTGATATGGTATTGGTAATTGAACCATCAATAGTTTCAGTTAAATTTCCATCAATAGTAACAGCTCCGGAACTGATATTCTTAATCACATAAATTCTGCCTGAACATGTAGTAGCCGTAGGTAAATTAATTGTAACGGCAGAGGCACTGTTTACTAAAACGGTATAATGAGTTGCACCAAGTGTAGTGGTTGCAGTCACCGTTGTAATTGGCATTGACACACTACCATTAAATTCAGTTTTACCATTAATCCTAAAAAGTTGACTACTTGTGGTAGCATTAAATTCCCCGTAAATTAAGGCATTGGCCCTTGAAAGGTTTTCATTAGTTCTGTTTTGATTATCAATAAACAGCTTATTGCTACCTGTTTCGTAAAAACCGGCATAATAGCCCAGAAAAACATTTCCGTCACCAGTTACATTCGACCAGCCTGCATAATCTCCTATATTTACATTACTATTACCTGAATAGTGGGAATATCCAGCCTGGTTACCAATAAATGTATTATTACTGCCGCTATAGTTGGTGTACCCGGCCTGGTCGCCAATAAAAGTAGAAAAACCACCAGAATAATTTGAATATCCTGCCCGATAACCAATAAAAGCATTGTTTCTTCCTTGGTATTCTAAGTACCCTGCCTGATAACCAATATAAACATTAAATCGTGGAGCATTACCGGTATTAATTGGATTACTTCCTAATCCAGCATTATGCCCAATATATACATTACTTCGACCTGTAGTATTATTGTATGCAGTCTGATCACCAATATAAATATTATTATTTCCAGGTTGGGTTGGACCCTCAACACTACCAACGTTTTTATACCCTGCCTGGTATCCTATAAAGACATTTTTGCTGCCGACTTTAGTATACCGACCCGCCTGATATCCAATAAATGCATTATTATTTGCTGTGGTATTTGAGTGTCCTGCTTCATAACCAATAAATGCGTTGTAATTACCCTGGGAGTTTGCTTTACCGCTACCATTCCCAAGGAAAATATTTTGCTCCCCTGATATGTTACTATAACCAGAACTATCGCCCAAGAAAACATTATTTGAACCAGTCGAATTAGTAAACCCGGCAACATGTCCCAGAAAAGTATTATTATGTCCGGTCGCATTCGTATAACCACTATTAAATCCAAGGAAAACATTATGATTTCCTTCGCTGTTAGTCCTACCACTTTCATTTCCTATAAAAACATTACTATTTCCCTTGGTGTTTGAATAACCAGCATTGTAACCCATAAAGGAGTTGTATTGACCAGTATCATTGGAATATCCTGCCTGGTAACCAATAAATGAATTATAACTGACTTTATTGGTATAACCAGCCCTGTAACCCATAAATGTATTATTATCACCAGTTTGATTGGTATAACCACTCTCGTTACCAATAAACACATTGCTTTCTCCATCAAGGTTCGCATTTCCTGTTTTGTAACCCATGAATGAATTATATCTTCCGGTGGTATTGGTAATACCTACCTGATATCCTATAAACGAATTGTAAAGTCCGGAGGTATTTGATTTGCCAGCTTCGTGACCAATAAAATAGTTTTCTTTGGTCATGTCCATAAATTTTGCAGATCCTACTTTTGCTGGCGTGCGGCCACTTACAGCAAATCCTCCAACCGATCCTTTTGTAATTGATGAATCGTTTACATAGATTCGTGTACTATCGCTATTTACAAATAAGTACTCGTTACCTAGGCTCTTTGCCGGTGTTCGGCCACTAACTGCAAATCCGCCCACTTTTCCCTTTGTAGCTAATGAATCATTTATATAAATTCGGGTACTGTCCTTGTTTATCGAAAAATACTCATTTATTCCTCCTTTTGCTGGAGTTCTTCCACTTACGGCAAAACCACCTACTGTTCCTTTAGTTAAACTTTCGTTTACATAAACGCGCGTACTATCAGGTGTTACTCGTAAATAATCAAATTCTCCAGCCTTTGCCGGTGTGCGTCCACTTACTGCAAAACCGCCGACTGTTCCTTTGGTTGATGAAGTATCGTTTATGTAAATTCTTGTACTATCTGGAGTTACATGAAAATAATTTATTTCTTCGCCTAATTTTGCGGGGGTTCGTCCACTAACTGCAAAACCTCCTACTGTTCCTTTTAATCCTTCATCCACTGTTACTTTAACACCATCGTTATATACTGCAAAAACAGTATCGCCAGCAGCATTAACTACAGCAAATAAGGCTGATTCTGACCCTGCTAAAGAATTTACCTGAGGTATTTTAACCCAATTCGTACCATTATAATAGAAAAAGCTATTATATCCGGTATCATATACAATTAGTCCAGTAGCAGGTAAATGTATGGTATCCTTTGCCATTGTTGTAAGCCTTGGCACTAACATACCTTTTGTAGTCGAATACACATCGAGCATAGCAGAATTATCCGCTGAATATATCTCGTTATCGGTAACTGTAACATTTTGCGCCTTAATAATGGTATTGCCATTAAAAATAAGGAACAAACAAATCAGAATTATTTTTATTATTTTTTTTCTGAAAACAATTATCTTTCTCATATTCAATAGATTTAAAAAAATAAGAAATAAAGATAACGTTTCCGTATATAAAAATCAAGAGGAATTATTAATCGTAGTTATTTTAAGAATTAACGACTAAAAATCAATTAAATAGAAATTGATAAGATGCAAATGATTATTCAATAATAGTAACATACCAGCTTAAGCCTCCTAATGCAGAATCAATAGTTGTACTCTTTGTATTCTGAATTTTGATTTCCACAGTTTCGGCAGCAGATACTCTTGCATAACTAATAACGATTCCATCGGGTAGCTCAATTTGGGGAGAAACCATAACTGTTGAACCAACAGTAGCTCCAGAAACACTAAATGTGTATTTAAAACTGCCGTCACCAATTATATCTCCCGTACCTACGCTTGTATAAGTATGTCTAATGATGTTATTTATCGTCGATCCATTAGGGCCCAATTTCATTGTTCCGTTTACATTTAGTGCATATGAACCTACAAGATATGGAGTAACATTTATTCCAAGCTGTTTGTTAATTACAACCTGTTGATTAACAAAATCACCATAAATCAGGTTTACTGTATCATTATCAGCAATCACAAGTTTACTATCTCCAGTAACATATCTACCTGCCTTATATCCTATAACTACATTCTTGTTACCTGAAGCAACATTTATTCCTGCATCAGGTCCAATAAATGTATTATAATTACCTATTATATTTCCATGACCAGTGCCCATTCCAAGAAATACATTGTAATTTCCTGAAGTATGGTTAAATCCGGCAGCCCTACCAATGAAAACATTATATAATCCTGAATCGTTATCTCGACCAGCTTCAACTCCAATAAAAACATTTGAACCACCCTTTTTATTATTAAATCCTGAAGCATTACCAATAAAAACATTATGTGTACCTTCATTATTTTCATAACCTGCCTGATTACCAATAAATAAATTAGACCCTCCTATTGTATTCTTATTTCCAGCTTGAAATCCAAAGAAATTATTTGATTCACCTGATGAATTTATTTTTCCTGTTTCAAAACCAATAAAAGTATTATATATACCTCCCGTGGCATTTTCACCAGCACTATAGCCAATAAAAACATTAGCAGCTCCGCTTGTTAAAGACTTTCCTGCTTTATAACCTATTAAAACGTTTTCAGACCCATTATAATTAGATCTGCCAGCCTGGTAACCTAAGAAAACATTATAAGATCCATTAAAATTTGAATATCCTGCTTGGAAACCCTGAAAAAGATTCATCGAACCTGAATAATTATTAAAACCCGACTTATATCCCATATATACGTTATATGAACCTTGATCATTTTGGTATCCAGAATAATAACCCATAAAAATATTCATTTCCCCATTATAATTATGATAACCACTACTATTGCCAATAAATATATTAGAATTACCTATGTTGTTTCCAAATCCACTCTGGTTCCCTATAAAAATACATGAATCGCCTCCAGAATTGCCATAACCAGATCTATTTCCAATAAATATATTATTTGATCCATCTACATTATTTAATCCGGCTTTGTCTCCAAAAAATGAATTTTGAGTTCCATTTAAATTTTTATAACCTGCAGAATCTCCTACAAATGTATTGTAGCTTCCAATAGTATTTAATAATCCTGAAAAACTACCTAAGAATGTGTTGTTAATACCAGAAGAATTTGACAAACCACTCTGATAACCAACAAATGTGTTATAATTACCCCCTTGATTTACAAAGCCCGATTGGTAACCTACAAATAGATTTCCGAGCCCTGAGTTGGTATTATAACCACTTTGGTAACCAATAAATGAATTACTTTCTCCATTCTGAAGAGAATATCCACTTTGATAACCAAGTGTTGAGTTATATTTACCTGTTGTAATTTTTTGACCACTTTCATGACCAATAAAATAATTTTCTCTGGTCATATCCATAAATTTGGTAGATTCTCCTTTAGCAGGTGTTCGTCCACTTACTGCAAATCCGCCTACTTTACCCTTTGTAATTGATGAATCGTTTACATAAATACGTGTGCTATCTCTATTTACAAATAGGTACTCATTACCCTGACTCTTTGCCGGTGTACGACCACTTACTGCAAATCCTCCTACTTTTCCTTTTATACTTGATGTATCATTTATATAAATACGAGTGCTGTCTTTATTAATCGAAAAATACTCTGTTATTCCTCCCTTTGCTGGGGTACGACCACTAACTGCAAATCCACCAACCTTGCCCTTAGTACCTATTGAATCGTTTACATATATTCGCGTACTGTCGGGTGTAACCCTGAAATAGTCTACATTTTCACCTGCTTTGGCCGGTGTTCGTCCACTAACTGCAAATCCGCCTACTTTTCCTTTTGTATCCGGATCTACAAACACCTTTACTCCATCAGGATAAACTGCAAAAACTGTATCGTTATTGGCATTTATTACCTGAAACAATGCTCCTGTTGTACCTGATGATTTTACTTCGAGCATACTTGAAGGATCATTTGTTCCTATTCCTACATTACCAGTATTATAATATAGTTTATTGCCATTTGCAGCCCATCGACTACTATCATATGGAAAGATAACCTGGTTACTATTGCTGATTTTTAAGGTATCGCCAATTAAGGTAAGACTCTGTAATTCATTTGTAGGATTTGCATCTGCATCATTTACTCCATCTTGTATAGGGCTTAAATCAACAGTATTACCATTTGATATGGTTAAATCTGTTCCTGTCAAATTCAATAGTTGCTCATCTGTATTGGTTCCAACATATTGAGCCAAGCTTATCTGTGCAGGATTAGCTTTGTTGGTTATGGTCAACACATTTGCTGTTAGATTTAAATCCTGTATTTCATTGGTTGAGTCAGCATCTGCATCTTCAACCTGATCGGCAGGTAGTTTTACAAAACCTCCATTGCTTAAGAAAATTGTATCATTAGAAATTGATACTATTTGTAGTTCGTTTTCCGGGTCAGCATCGGCATCGTTATTATTTATTACATCCTTCGAAACCAATGCATAGGGAACCGATAAAAGTTTTGTAGTACCCATATCTATATATCCGCTGCCTATATTAACTTCAACTTTGATATATTTAGCAGAATTTTTCCAATCTATTGAAGGGAATGCACTAATAACAGGACTGCCATTTCCAATTTGCAAATTTACAATACCAAAATTATTGGTTGTTTTACTATGGGTCTCACTAAAAATTGTTGGGCCCGATATTGATTCATCAATAATTGAAATTCTGATAATTACGGATTGATTTTTAATAATTTCACCCGAACTATTTCTTATTACTGCTTGGTAATTAAAAGCCTCAGGTACCTGAGCAATTCCGATTAAAGATATTGCTATAAAAATCAAGAAGCTAAAAGAAAATATAAACTTTCTCATAGTTTTAAATTTAATTGTTTGAGGATTAAGATATCTTATTATTTTGAATTTAGCAAGTTGGTTTCTACTATTTAAATCAATGTTAATATTGATTAATACAAAAAAACCTGGCAGAAGAGTATGTCAGGTTTTTTTATCATTTGGTTTTATTTCTATTTCTCAGTTGTAAGTAAGAGTATAATTTCATTTAGTTTTTGTTTTAACTCATTGTTTTCTGTTTTCAATATTTCAATCTGTGTTTGCTGTTCATTTATTGCTTTTACCAATAGCGGAGAGAACTGATCGTAGGCTATACTTTTAAAGCCGCTATTATCTGTAATTACTAATTCGGGAAATATTTTTTCAACATCTTGAGCTATAAAACCCAATTGTGGCGTTTTTGCCTGATCATTTATAAAATTGAATTGAACTGCTTCTAACTTGTTAATGTCTGAAAGAACATTAGAAATCGGTTTAATATTTTCTTTTAATCTGAGATCAGATGAATGAGTCCAGCCAGAGCTTGTATATTTTCCTGTTGTTGAACCATTAAAGACAACAAGTTTTTCATCAGGACTATCCGTGCCAATACCGACATTGCCATTTTCAGTATTTATTCTCATCCATTCAGTTGGAGTACCTCCATCAGTAGTAATACCGAGTATGCGTAAAAATGCTCCTCCCCATGCTTCGTTATCGTTACAACCAGCTTGAATCTGGGCTAAACTTCTGGTTCCATAATCGGTAATTGTACCCGTACCAAAGGTTCCATGTAGATTTATTGTAGATTTCCGTCCAAGTTCACCGCTATTTGGGTAAATATTTACAAATGTGGAATCGCTACTAATTGTTTGATTTCCATTGAAGGTAAAATCTCCCTGTGTATTTATAACAAAACGAGTATTCCAATCGGTGCCATCGTAATAAACAATGCTAAAATTGTTTGATTTGTTATGGTTAATTTCATATAATCTTGAAATTGGTCCTTCGTTCGAATATAGATTAACTTGTGAGTAATTATATGTATCACCAATACCTTTTACTGCAATTGCTCCTTTGCTTGCATCGTTATTTATGGTTAAATTCGTATTTTCTATAGGTAAACCACCTAATGCAACGGATCCATTAAACCGTAAAATATTCTCATTAAAATCGCCCCATATCAAAGCCAGTGTTGAGTCTGAATCTGAGTTTTCAATAAACAGTTTATTGGAACTATTATTATAAAAACCAGCTCTAAATCCAATTAATATATTATTACTGCCTTGTGCATATTCACCAGCGGACCTACCTATGAATAAATTGTTATCACCATTTGTCCAATACCCAGTGGCTGAACCAATAAAAACATTATAATTTCCATATAGGTTATTTCGTCCAGTTAGAAATCCTACATAAACATTATCGTGTGAGTAAAGAGTAGATTCGCCTGCAATTGAACCTAAAAATGTATTATTATACCCCGAGCTATATCTTCCAGCAGCACCACCTACAAATGTATTATCCCAACCACAGGTATCGTCAGCAGCAGCATAGGACCCAATGAAAGTATTATTATTACTCTCGGTATTGTACATTCCTGCTTGTGCACCAATAAAAGTATTAAAAGTACCTATTGTATTATGATAACCAGTCCAGAATCCCAGATAAGAATTATAGTTACCAGTTGTAAGTGAGTAGCCACTTTGATAACCAATACATACATTAAGTTTACCCTCGGTATTCGAAAATCCGCTTTCTTTACCAATAAATATATTTTCACTCCCTGTTAAGTTTTTATTTCCGGCCGAATTACCCATAAAAATATTATTGCTTGCTGTTGTATTTTCAAGTCCGGCAGCATTCCCAATCATTATGTTATCTTCACCTGAGGAATTTTTATACCCTGAGGTACGACCAATAAAAACATTGCTTTTACCAATTGTATTAAAAGTTCCAGCAGCATTACCGATAAAAACATTCATTTCACCTTCGGTGTTTTCTTGTCCTGTTAATGTACCAATAAAAACATTACGGTTCCCTGTTGAATTTTTGTATCCGGCCTTTACACCAATACCAATATTTTGAAACCCTGATGTGTTGTATTTGCCACTTAAATTACCTAAATAGATATTGTAAAAACCATCTATATTTGAATATCCTGAGGAATCGCCAATAAACAAGTTGCCTGCTCCATCAATGTTTGAAAATCCGGAATAGTAACCTAAAAACACATTTCTTTCACCTATTGTATTTGAATATCCGGATTTATACCCAATAAACGAATTATATAATCCATCTGTATTCGATTTTCCAGCCTCATGACCAATAAAATAGTTTGCTTTGGTCAAATCTAAAAACTTTTGTGATTCACCTTTTGCCGGTGTGCGTCCACTTACTGCAAATCCACCAACAGTGCCTTTTGTTGTTGATGTATCGTTTACATATATTCGCGTACTATCGCTTGTTACAATTAAATAATCATTTAAGGTTGATTTTGCCGGTGTTCGTCCACTTACTGCAAATCCTCCAACGCTGCCTTTTTCTGAAATTTCATTAATATAAAAACGAGTACTGTCAGGAGTAATCTGAAAGTAATCTTCTTCTTGCTTTGCTGGTGTGCGACCACTAACGGCAAAACCGCCAACAGATCCTTTTGCATTTGGATTTGTTATAACCTTTGCCCCATCAGGAAAAACAACAAAAACCACATTGCCTTCTCTGTCTTTTACAGCAAATAACGTATCTGTATCGGTAAAATAAAGTACATCTTTATCAATATTTTCGGCCGTTTTTGAATATAATGCATAAGGTACCGATAATATTTGTGAGGTACCGAGATCAATAAATCCAGTGCCAGTATTTACTTCAATTTTAATAAATTTTGATAAAGTACTCCAGACAATATCACTAAAAGAACCTAAATTACTTGTTCCTGTTCCAATTTTAAGGTCAATCATTCCAAAGTTATTTGTAGTTTTACTATGTTGTTCGCGATAAATTGTTGATCCTGATGAAGAACCATTAATAATTGAAATCTGGATAGTAACACTTTGGTCTTTTAATAGTTCGCCGGAATTGTTGCGCAAGACCGCTTGGTAATTAAAAGATTCGGGTATTTGAGAGAAAACAAAGTTGCAAAATAATATTGCAAAAACAATTATTAAACCGATTTTTCTTTTCATAAATATTTGATTATGTGTTAATTAAATAATTCGAACAAGAAAGAGGATAGGGAGGTTCAATGTTGATAGAAAATCAACTATTTATTTTAAACTCCAAGATACAATATAAAAAAAACGAAGTCAATTTATTTTTATAACTTATTAGAATGGTTAGATATTAAAACCAATTGAATTCTTTTTCATAAAAAAGTAAATTATGCACAATTTTTGCAATAGAGATAAACAGCTACTTGAAATTATTTTTTTTTGCCTTATATTTGATAGCTAGATTTATGGAATACAAACTGAATAATCTGAAAATGAAACAATTAGTATTTTTTATTACCTTTTCTTTTATTACCTGTATGGCAAATGCTCAACTGCCAGGCGAAATTAATTGGAAAGAAAATCTTGTAAAAAACCGTATTCAGGTACAAACCCAATGGAATCATAAGTACGAAAAGGGAAAACCTAAAAAGGATGGTTACAAGAATTTTTCAAAAAAATACGATCACAAAGGAAATATAATTGAAGAAATTTATTATTCTGCTGGGAAAAAAGGTAGTATTGATCAAAAACTTAGTTATAAATACGATAATAAAGAAAATAGAATTGAATATATTAATAACAAAGTTTCGGAAGGCAAAATTTTGCTTAAGCAAAATTTCACATACGATAATAAGGGCAAAAAGATATCAGAAGAAAGATTTAATGGAAGTGATTATGAATTAATAAAATACAATTATGATTCTAAAGATCGTCTGCAGGAAATTATCAAAACTGATACGCTAGATAATATACTTCAGATTCGTTCATTTGAGTATAATGGCAATAAATCAACTGTTACCATTTTAAATCAGGACAAAAGAGTATTAGGTAAAATAATTAATGTCTATGATAAAAACAATAATATTATTGAAACTGTTGAATATGATGTTAATGGAAAAATTTCTGAACAGTTTTATTTTGTTTTTGACGGCAATTTAATGACTCAAAAAACCAAATACGATTTAGAAAGTTTTAGTTATATGGAGAACTATTCATATGATAAAAAAGGGAACATTATTGAAGTTAAACGTGAACAACCAAAAGGAAATTTTTATATCAATAATACGTATAAGTACGATTCTAATGGCAATCTGATAGAGGAAAGATGGTATGATGATGATCCTACTGAATACTCCCAAAAAACATATACATATAGCTCGAAAGGATTACTTGAAAAAGTTGAGGTTTATTATGTTTCTTACAAATACAGAATGCAATATCGATACGAATACCAATCATATTAAATAGAAAACCCTGGTTCACCAGGGTTTTATGTTTAATCATATTTATTTAAATCAAGTGATTTATCACGTGGCCCTTTCTTTAATTCGAGCAGTTCTACCTCAAAAATGGTGGATGTATAGGGTGGAATAATACCCGTTGATGAACCTGTTTCTCCAAATCCAATCTGAGATGGCAAAATAAAAATTGATTTTTCTCCTGCTTTCATTCGTCCAATTGCTTCTTCTAAACCTGCAACAACTTGCCATTTGCGACCATAAACAAACTGAAAAGGTGAGTTTCGTCGTTTGGTAGAATCAAAAAATTTGCCATTCAAAAACTTACCTTCATAATGAACAGTTACTGTATCACCCATCTGAACTGATTCACCTTCGCCTTGCTTAATTACTAAATGAAACAAACCAGTTGAAGTAGGTGAAATTACAATTTTTTCCTGTTCAATAAACTGCCTTAAAATAACTTTTTCGTAATCACCAAAATCTTCAATCCAATGAAGAAATGCTTCTTTTTCGCGATAATAGTTGTTTTCTGTCTGAACCTCAATAATATCAATAGTTACTTTCATTTCATCACTCGATTGCAAAAATTGAGGAACCGTTGTTTCGAGGGTTTTAGTGAAAAAATCGGAAGCAGATATAATGAATGTAGCTTTCTCATCTTGAGCAAGCATTAAAAAACACTCATCGATTGATCCTGGAAAAGATGGATCAGTAATCTGTAATTTTCGACGACCTTCAAAAAAAACTGAATCATTGATTGTTGAATACAATATATCTGCAGTTATATAATCACCAGGTTTGGCCTTTTGATTGCTTTCGCCAAATTTTTCAAGTTTATAATAAAAACCTGATTTTGATTTTTTGTAACCCGGATAATTTGTAAAATAATCACATGAATTTAATAAAAATAGAGAAATCAGAAGTAGGATAAGTTTTCTATTCATGTTTTCTATGTTAGTGTATTTTTTCAAAGATAGTTTTTTTTATGAAAAAAATATATTGAACTTAATATCAATTATCGTACACCAATTTACCAAATACAATTTTACAATTTACTTGTCTACTGATTTAATCTAATTACTTCAATGTCATAAACCAATATTGCTCTGCCCGGAATCTTATCACCATCACCTACTATTCCATGAGCAAGGTGTGGCGGCAAAATAAACCTTGCACAACTGCCCTGATTTAATAAAAGTACTCCTTCCTCTAATCCAGGTTCTACTCCACCCTGTCCAACCCTGAAGTTTTTTATTCCGAGGCTATCAGAACTATAAATTAGCGAACCATCAATTAACCATATTTTATATTTAAGCTCAATCAGGTTATTTTTCTTAACTTTTTCTCCCTCACCGGATTTATAAATCATATACCACAAACCGCTCTGGGAGGTTTTCATATCCCATCCGCGTCGTTTTATAAATTGCTGGATGTTCTCTGTATCTTTGTCGAGTAAAACTTTGTTTATTTTTTCCAGTTTTTGCTTATAATCACGGGGAATTGCTTTTTCTTCATTTTGATTATTTCTACAATATGAAAATAAAATAGCAAATCCAATTAAACCATAAAATGAGAGCCATTTATAAGAAATCATTTAGCGCAGTTTTAAAATTGGGCAATAAATCTCTGAATTTTTTTAGCGTTTCATCTAATGACGAATATGAATAACCACCAGAAGCATTAAGATGTCCACCTCCATTAAAGTAATCTTCGGCAATTTTGTTTGCAGCTAGCTGTAAACCTTATACGTTTTATTGATAAGGGATAATTTACAAATCCCTCTGTATCGCCGGGTGCAAACTTAAACTCCTGTATATCCTTTTTCGTTAAACTGATGAATGCAGTTCGATATTCGGGAAATACTTCCATCTTTTTATACAGGCAATATCCCAGCAAACGCATTCTGTCAGCCGAAAAGTTATCATAAACATTCCAATATATGCGATCTTTATTAATGCCCAAACCAATTAATTTTGAAACAACATAATAGGTATATGGATTAGACGAATTATAATTAAATGATCCAGTATCAGTCATAATACCACAATAAATGCATTCGGCACAAGCCTTATCAATCAAATTTTCATCATCAAGGCTTTCAATAACATGAAAAATCATTTCGGCAGTTGAGCTATATTTTATGTCTGAAATGACCAGATCAGCAAAATTGGTAGGTTCAGGATGATGGTCAATCATTACCTTTTTACCTTTGGCTTCGTTAATATATTTTTCTAACCCTTCAGTTCTTTCAGGATCATTAAAATCAACAGCAAAAATCAAATCAGCAGCATTTAAAGCATTTATAACTGTTCCTGTGTTTCTTTTGTAAACAGTCACCTTATCATTGCCTTGCATCCAATGTAAAAACTCAGGATAATCATTTGGAGAAACCATAAATGGATTCTTTCCCTTTTTAACGAGATAATGATACAACGCCAGCATTGATCCTATGGCATCTCCATCTGGATTATAATGTGTAATAATTAAGGGATTTTTCGACTGATCAATTAATTGCTTAAGATCTGAAATCATTTTTTTATCTAAGGCCTTCACTTGCAGCATAATTATAAAAATTCACAATTATCAAAGATAAAATAATCCATTCAGATTTTAAGTTAATAGTAAAAATTTTATATCTTCGGTAATAGAACTAAAAAAAAAACTATGCCACTAGGATATACCTTTGCCATGATAAAGCCACAGGCTTGCAGAAGAAATCATGTTGGACCCATCTTAGCCATAATAAATCAGGCTGGATTCAGAATCTCTGCTATTCGTTCAACAAAACTTACACGCGATGAAGCTGAAAAATTTTATGAAATGCATCGTGGTAAACCATTTTATGAAGGATTAGTGGACTTTATGAGTTCCGGACCAATAGTGGCATTACTCCTTGAAAAAGAAAATGCAATAGAAGATTTTCGAAAACTTATAGGAAATACCGACCCTGCTAAAGCTGAAGAAGGAACTATTCGAAAAATGTTTGCCGAATCGGTTCAACGCAATGCTATTCATGGTTCTGATTCGATCGAGAACATGCAACGCGAAGCAGATTTCTTCTTTAACCAACGTGAACGGTATTAGAAGTTTAAATTTTTATTGCCAAAAATTTCATCCCATTCATCATTAAATCATAAATAATTTTAGCAGTTCTTGCTTATATGAAATTTTTATTTTTACTTTGCATTTAAAAGTACTTTGAATATGAAAAACGAAAAGGATTATATTCGGGATATAGCTGAGATACGCTCAATGATGGAACGCTCTTCCAAATTCCTTTCACTATCGGGTTGGGCAGGCATAATTGCTGGTTTCTATGCACTGTTAGGCGCATATATTGCCTACAAAATTTTGGGATTTAATCCTGATAAAGTAGTATACAACACCTTCGATTCTGGAACCCTATTAACAAATTTGCCAAAGGTTATTTTTTTAGCTACTGTGATTTTAATTTTTGCAATAGCTACTGCAGCTTTGCTTTCCTATAGAAAAGCTAGTAAAAAAGGTGAGAAACTCTGGAATCAAACTACAAAAAGACTCCTTATTAATATGCTAATTCCTCTAAGTGTTGGTGGACTATTGATACTTATATTAGTCTCACAGGGATTGATTGGTTTAATTGCCCCATTTACATTACTATTTTATGGATTGGCATTGTATAATGCAAGTATGGACACCTATAAAGAGGTAAAAAATTTAGGGCTTATTGAAATTGGATTAGGCTTGCTTAGTTCATACTTCGTAGAATATGGGTTAATAATCTGGGCATTTGGATTTGGGATTGTTCATATCATTTATGGTATTTATTTGCATTACAAGTACGAAAAGTGAAAATATCTATTATTGGTTTACATAAAGCATTTGAAAGCAGAATCAGGCTCGGCATTATGTCGGCGTTGTCTGTTAATGACAAGCTTGATTTCAATTCACTGAAAGAATATCTTGATGTAACCGATGGCAATTTGGCAAGTCACATTAAAGCGCTGGAAAAGGAAGAGTTTATTGGTGTAGAAAAATCATTTGTCGGCAAAAAGCCAAATACCAAATATTATATTACTGAGGATGGTAAAAAAGCCTTCAATGCTCATCTTGAGGCATTGGAGAAATTTATTAAGTCAGGGAAATTAGTATAAATAAATCATGTTAGAACAACATAAAAGAATGAAATTATGCAAAAAAGAATAATTGAGAATATTAATAATCCTGAAAACCTCGAAAAGTTGTATCAGGAAAACAAACAGGATTTTTTTAAATCATTTGGCGAAATATCTGATGACTATAATTCAGATTTAGTTAGGTTTTGGAAAATTCGTTTGGCCTCAGAATCAGAGATAAAAACTACAGGTTTTTTAAAACTTGATCTATTGATTGTGATCATTCTCTCTCTTGTAACCGGATTCTTAGTCAAGCTTCCTGCCTTTTTCACTCAAATAAACGAGGAATTCTTTTATACAAGAAATCTGGCAATAATTGTATTTAATGGAATTATTTTATTCACATTTTGGCAAAACCGCAATTTTAATAAAAACAGGATTATAATTTATGGTTTAATTATATTGATATTATCTCTTTTTATAAATTTTTTGCCAAACACAGAAAGTGATTCAATACTGCTTTCATTCATTCATGTTCCTTTATTTTTATGGTGTTTATTTGGTTTGTCGTTTATTTCTTTCGATTATAAAAACACTATAAAGCGAATCGAATTCATACGATTTAATGGCGAATTCCTAATCATGACGGGCTTAATTCTGATAGCCGGAGGACTTCTAACCGGGATTACTATTGGATTATTCTCAGTAATAAATATGAATATAGAAAATTTTTATCTTGAGTATATCGCAGTATTTGGTGGTGTGGCTGCACCCATTATTTCATTTTATTTAATACGATTATATCCAAATATTACAAATAAAATTGCTCCTGTTATCGCGCGGGTATTTACACCCCTGGTGCTGATAACTCTTGTCATTTATTTAATTTCAATGATTTTTTCAACAAGCAACATCTTAGAGGATAGAGACTTGTTACTATTATTTAATGTAATGTTGTTAGCAGTACTTGCAATTATTGTATTTTCTATATCGGAACTTGACAAATTAAAAGAGAAGAATGTGAATGTTTTTATCTTGTTCTTATTAGCTACATTGGCAATTATAATAAATTCGATTGCATTAATAGCTATAATTTCAAGAGTTACCAACGGATTAACTCCAAACCGATTTGTTGTTTTAGTTTCAAATATCTTGATTTTTATCAACCTGATCCTTATATCAAAAAACTTATATAAGTCATATTTTAAAAACAAACAACTGGATTCAGTAGAACAAACAGTAGCAAAGTACCTTACAATATATGCAGTCTGGACAATTATTGTTATATTTATTCTGCCTTTTGTATTTGGATTGAATTAAAAAAACAAACCAAAAAAGTGGTTTTTGGAACCTATAAAAAGATTGGGTTGAAAATAACATTTAACTCTAAATAGTATGATTTCAGCTTGTGGTTTAATTTGTAATGAATGCCCCTTTTATAATAACCCTTGTAGAGGTTGTTTTATGGTTGAAGGAAAAACATTTTGGGCAATAGATCATTTACCTGAGAAAATCTGTCCATTATTCGATTGTTCAATAAATCAACGTAGTTATTCGAATTGCGGTGATTGTTCAGAATTACCTTGTAAAAAATTCGCAGATTTAAAAGATCCGTCTATTTCGGACGATGAACATAAATTATCGATAAAAAAACGGATTGATATTTTAAGGAAGGGCAAATAACTATTTTAAAATTATTTCATCAATTATAATTTCACCAGCCCTGTCGTTCAGGGCTTTTTTTAATCCATCGCGTAGCATAAATAGTTCATTGCGGATAATTGATGAGTTCAGCTTTACAAACAACTTGCGATCTTTGATAAATAATTCGCGTGTAGAGCGGGCAATCGTTTTTCCAACCACTTCGTCCCAAGTCCGTATTAAACGAACTTCTTTAAGTTTACCATCGATATTTAGTGATTTAAGATACTCATTAACAACATCTTCAATTTTTTGTGTATTATTTTTTCGCATGGTAGAATCAAATTATTCAATTTTGTTAATGGCAACAATTCCATTAGACTCAATCATAAATAAACTATGATCGATATCAATCTCGCGTAAGATTGGCTCTAGCCTATCCTGATTTGTATCGGTTATAAATATTTGTCCAAAATGATGCTCTGCCACCAGTTCAATAATTTGTCGTACACGCTGCTTATCAAACTTATCGAAAATATCATCAAGTAAAAGAACCGGGTTTAATCCACTTAGCTTTTTAATAAAATCGAACTGAGCCAGTTTTAATGATACAAGAAAAGTTTTTTGCTGCCCTTGTGATCCAGCTTTCTTTATTGGAAAACCATTCAGAGTAAGTGTTAAATCATCTTTATGTATTCCAACAGTTGTGTACTGGAAATTTCTGTCCCTGTCAATTGTATTTTTTAACAGATCCTTAAATTCACCTTCGTATAATTGCGAATCATAGACCAAATCTACTTTTTCACGTTTTTCAGAAATCCGATCATAATATTGCTGGAAAATAGGAATCAGATTTTCAACAAATTTAACTCGTGTCGAATGTATTTTTTCTCCAAGCGGAACAAGCTGATCATCCCATATTTCAAGAGATTCGGAATCAAACGAACGAGTCTGGTAAAAATCTTTAAGTAACTTGTTTCGTTGTGCCAGTGCCCTGTTATATCGTATTAATTGTTCGAGATACTCCTTATCATATTGCGAAATAACACTGTCTATAAATTTTCGTCGCTCATCACTACCTTCGGTTATAAGGCTATTGTCCATTGGCGAAATCATTACAATAGGCAATAGGCCAATATGATCTGAAAGTTTTTCGTATTCCTTTTTGTTTCGTTTAAATATTTTCTTTTTAGTCCTCTTTAATCCGCAGTAAATATCCTCAACACTCTCATTTCGTTTATATTCACCCTGAATTACAAAAAAATCCTCATCATATTTAATATTTTGAATGTCGATAGGATTAAGATAGCTTTTACACATCGATAAATAATAAATAGCATCAAGCAAGTTTGTTTTGCCGACTCCATTGCGACCAATAAAACAGTTTATCTTAGTTGAAAAATTAATTTCAACCTCACCATAATTCTTAAAATTGATTAATGAAAGCTTATTCAGATACATTATAGCGAAACTTTTTACAAAGATTTGATTTATTCATCTAAATTAAAAAATATACATAACTTAAATATCAATTTTTATAAACAAAATATTTTAAAAATTATCTAAAAGAATTACATTTGCGATTCATAAATTTCAGGATAAAAATTATTAATATCAATAATACAATGAGTAAGAAAAAAATTTCAGATCAGGATCAGTTTGAATCAGTTGAAAATGCATTAAGTAAAACAGAACATTATATTGAAGAAAATCAGAAAAGCCTTACTATAATTATTTTGGCAATAATTGTAATTGTAGGTGGATATCTGGGTTATAAGAGATTTGTTGTTGTTCCAAAAGAAAAAGAAGCTTCAGCACAAATGTGGATGGCTGAGCAATATTTTGCAGTTGATTCATTTAACCTGGCTCTTAATGGTGATGGTAATTATTTAGGATTTTTGAATATTATTGATGATTATAGTATTACAAAATCAGCAAATCTTGCTAATTATTATAGTGGTATTTGCTATTTGCATATGGGTGAGTACGAAAATGCTATTGAATACCTAAAGAAATTCGAATCAAAAGATAAAATGATTGCTCCAATCGCATTAGGTTCTATTGGCGATGCTTATATGGAATTGGATAAAATGAACGATGCCTTAACTTTTTATAAAAAAGCAGCCAATGATTTTACAAATAATTTTACTACTCCCCTATATTTGTTAAAAGTTGGATTTGTTTACGAACAACTTGGTAAATATGATCAGGCGTTAGAAGTTTATAAAAGAATCGAAATTGAATTTCCTAATTCAACTGAAGGTCGACAAATTGAAAAATATATTGCACAAGTTGAACTATTAATAAAGAAATAATAATAAGCACAAAATGTTAAATAAAAAAATCCTGAGAAATCAGGATTTTTTTATTTGTATAGCTTAATTTTAAACAAAAAATAAATACTATGGCTACAAAATTAAAAAATCTATCAGATTATGATATTAAATCAGTTCCTTCTGCAGATGGAATGCATTTTGGAATTGTAGTTGCTGAATGGAATACCGATATTACTAATGCTCTATTAAAAGGTGCATACGAAATACTTATAAAACATGGCGCAAAAGAGGATGATATTCTTGTAAAGTTTGTTCCAGGAAGTATTGAATTAACACTTGGAGCACAGTTTATGGCCGAATACGCCGATCTTGATGCTGTAATTTGCCTGGGTTGTGTAATTCAGGGTGAAACACGACATTTTGATTTTGTTTGCCAAAGCGTTACACATGGTATTACTGAGCTTAACATGAATTATAATATTCCATTTATTTATGGAGTATTAACTACAGATAATATTCAGCAAGCACAAGAACGTGCCGGAGGTAGTTTAGGCAACAAAGGAGAAGAAGCTGCAATAACCGCAATTAAAATGGCTCACCTGCAGAGCGAGATGGAAGCGTTGGAAGAAAAATAAGAATTTTATCTATAAAAGAGTTTGTGCCAATGTAATTCGCTTAAACAATTTATAATAGAGAAACACTTTAATAACAATAACCTTTGAGAAAGATTGTAACATTATTTGTATTTAGCTATTTGATAATCTCTTGTTCGACAACGAAAAAGTTATCGAACGAACAAATTAATCAAGAAAATATTTCTATTACGAATGAAAATGATGGTTCATCATTTGAGAAAGCTATTGTTATAAATGAGAGAAGTGAATTAAAAGGTGTTGGTGCTGAATATACATGGCTTAGACAGAACTATCCAGGATATACTTCTAAAGAACAATCTCTCACTTATAATAAAAAGAAACCATACGATATAATAACCATAGTGACGGCTGATGGTGTAGAAAAAATTATATATTTTGATATTTCTAAATTTTTCGGAAAATATTAACAAACCTACACAGGCGCTGACAAGGAGTGTAACCAATAAAAACAATCAAATGAAAAGATTTAATATTACAAAACGTGAAATTGTATTCTTCTTTATTGGAGTAATAACAGTGATTGTTATCAACACATTATTAAATTGGGAAGATTGCAAAAATGGTTTTAATGCAGGCTGGAAAGACGCACGAAATGAAGTAAATAAATAGAACATCGGTTCACATTTTATGCGGGTTGAAGGAATACTCAAACATTTTTAATATTTTTAAACTTTAGCTATGAAGGGCGAAATCCCACACAAAATGGAAGAGCAACAGTGGTGCTGCATTTGAAAACACAAAAACAATATGAGCGACAAAGAAAATGATAGTTTGACCAGCATTAAAAAGCTAAAATTAGAAATCCAGTTAAAAGCCAAAAATGGAATTGATTTTATATTTGCAGCCGGTATTACTTGGTTTGGAATATTTTTAATTTGGAAGTTTACAAATAATACATCTTACGAAAAAAGTGTATTTACATTTATTATTGGTGCAATTCTTCTACCATTAGCATTAGGATTTTCTAAAATTTTAAAGACAAATTGGAAAATTAAGGATAATGCATTACAGCCCTTAGGATTATGGCTAAATTTTGCACAATTGATCTATTTTCCATTTTTGATTTTTATCTTGATAAAATATCCTGATTATTTCATAATGGCTTATGCTATAATTACCGGTGCACATCTTTTCCCGTATACTTGGTTCTATGACGAAATAGGATATGCGGTGGCAGCTGTAATAATATCTATTGGCTCAATGTTGATAGCTATTAACGTTGAACCTATTGATATATTTTATATTCCAATTTTTACAGCATCAATATTATTAATTCTCGGGATTTGGATTCTTATACGATACCATCGATTAAGAAAGCAAAACGTTGCACAATAAACATTATATTAAATAACAGGGCAATTTAGAATGCAAAGGTTTGCATCGCACATTATGTTTCGTAATGGCTTATATGGTTGCACTCTGTAAACCGCCACTAGCAATATTATCAAACGCTATAAAGTATAGTTTGATATCCAATATTTTAGACAAGAATTGGTTTAATTTAAAAAGACTGCTTTTATGCAGTCTTTTTTTTTGAGCGGGAGACGGAACTCGAATCCGCGACCATTAGCTTGGAAGGCTAATGCTCTACCAACTGAGCTACTCCCGCGTTTTTAAATTTAAAGAATAAAATAAAAAGTATAAAGTTTAACTTGTTATGTTTACTTTTCTCTTTTTACTTTTGTCTTTTTTACTTGTTTATAATTGTGGGGAGAGCAGGATTCGAACCTACGAAGGCGTACGCCAGCAGATTTACAGTCTGCCCCTGTTGGCCACTTAGGTATCTCCCCAACATATTTTTGAGCCGATGGAGGGATTCGAACCCCCGACCAGCTGATTACAAATCAGCTGCTCTGGCCAACTGAGCTACATCGGCAAAATTTGTAAGAACAATTTACTTTAGCGTTGCAAAAGTATTAAATTTCCTAAATTATCAAATTTTATTTTACCCTTTTTTATAAAAAAAACTCACTTCAAAATACTGCTAATGCTAATAATTTTGAAATGAGTTTGTTAATAATCAAAGAACCGTTTATTTCTTCGGATTATATCCTCTCTTTTTGGCAGCATCCTCCAAACGCTGCTGCCATTTTGATTTTACAACCGGTTTCTTCTTATTTTCATGAATCTTACGCATGATTTCTTCATCATTAACAAAACCACTCATAAGATAAGTTTGTCCTAAGGTAAACATGTTCGATAAGAAATAATAATAGGTCAAACCTGATGAATAACTATTAAAGATGAATATCATCATTAATGGCATTAGCCAGGTCATCATAAATTTCATACCAGGAATCTGTTGGTTTGTATCCCCCATCTGAGCTGTACTAATTCGAGTGGTAAAAATCATTGCAACAGCCATTAAAATGGTAAATAAACTTACATGATCACCATATCCGAATGGAACAGTAAAAGGTAAATTAATAATTGAATCAAACGAAGAAAGATCATCAGCCCATAAACTGAATAAGCATAGGAATACAACCACCCATTGGATTTACGCCTGCCTTTTTGTACATCGCCATGGTTGCCTGTTGTTTTTTCATAGCATCTTCCTGTTTAGGAAACTTTTTAGCTATTTCATCAACCTCAGGTTTTAAAACCCTCATTTTGGCTGTAGAAAGGTATGATTTATAAGTTAATGGGAATAAAATGAGTTTAATAAAAATAGTTAATAACAATATGATTAACCCGTAATTCAAAAAACTAAAGTTATCGAGAAAATTAAAAACAGGAATAACAACAAACCTATTTATCCAGCCAAAAATTCCCCAGCCCAAAGGAACGATACGTTCAAAATCATTTTTGTATTCCTTAAGCGTATTAAAGTGATTTGGTCCAAAATAAAACTCTAACGCAACTGTATATTTTTCAGTATTTTCGAAAGGTATACCAATAGTCGATTTAAAATGTTTTAAGTATTTACCAGGTTCATCATCTTCTTTCAAATTCTGAAATTCAATCACTGCATTTGGAAAAAAGTTTTTCGAAACCAGTATTGAAGAGAAAAATTGTTGCTGATAGGAGATCCATTTTATTTTCTCATTTAATTCTTCTTTTTGAGTATCTTTTCCACGGGATGTTAATGAATTAACCTCATCATTAAAAAATTTGTAACCAATAGTGGTGTACATATTTTCATTTTTAGCTCCTTTTTCAAGCTGAGGCGAATATACTGACCAATTAAGATCAATTACATTTAAGTTACCTGCAATTACTTCATTTATACCAACAAAATTAATATCAAAATCTATTTTATAACTATTTGGATACATTGTATACGCATATTCAATGTATTTTCCTTCACCTGCATTCAATCTCAGTTTTATAGATTTTGAATCATTCTCAATAACATACGAAGAATTTTCTTCTATTGGGCTAAAAAACAAGTCGTTTGTAATAATGCTTCGGTTTTGTGAAAAGAAGTTCAATCCAAAAACCGTTGAATCACCATCAAATAATAATAAGGGTTGTTGTGTATATGTTTTAAACTGTTTAAGTTCTACCGAATAAATACGTCCACCTTTATTGGTTAATTTAACTTTCATTAAATCATTTTCTATTGTAATAAAGTTTTGCACTCCTTCAGCTGCTTCAGCAAAATTGCCATATAAGCTTTTTAATTGATCTGTACCTATTTCATCCTCTTTAATCTCGGGTTTTGGCATTAGGGCTCTGGCTTCTTCCATTGCTTTTTCCTCCATTAGCTGGTTTTGATGCACCAGTTCTAATGAATCCCTTTTATGTTTTGCCTCCTCAATCTGCTCTTTAGATGGTTGACTTAAAATACTATAAAGAACCAAAATACCCGCAATTAGTATAATTCCAATAATCGAATTCCTATCCATTTTAACAATCTTTATTTTTATGAATTAATATTTATTTTTGTATTATCCTCAATTAGTATGAACTCATTTCTCTTACAAAATCAACAAAAAGAGGATGTGGATTAACCACTGTACTTTTGTATTCGGGGTGAAATTGAACACCAATAAACCAACGATGTTCAGGTATTTCGACCATTTCCACAAGGTTAGTATCCGGATTAACTCCTACAGCTTTCATTCCGGCTTTTTCAAATCTATCGAGGTAGCTATTATTAAACTCGTATCGATGTCTGTGTCGTTCTGCAATATGATTGGTCTTATAAATCGAATATGCTTTCGACTCTTTTTTAATATCGCAAGGATACGCTCCCAATCGCATTGTTCCTCCTTTTTCTGTAATTCCTTTCTGCTCTTCCATTAAATCAATTACCGGATTTGTTGTAATGCGGCTCATTTCAGTTGAGTTGGCATCACTATATCCCAATACATTTCTTGCAAATTCAATAACTGCACATTGCATTCCAAGACAAATGCCTAAAAAAGGAAGGTTATTCTCACGTGCATATCGAGCAGCAATTATTTTTCCTTCAATACCTCTGTTTCCAAATCCTGGTGCCACAATTATCCCTTGAACATCCTTAATTACTTCTGCAACATTATTTTCGTCAATAATTTCAGAATGCAACCGCTTTATCTTAACCTTGCACTGATTTACAGAACCAGCATGAATAAGTGATTCCATTATTGATTTATATGAATCGGGCAACTCAACATATTTACCAACCAATCCTACCGTAATTTCTTTCTTTGGATTTTTTAATTTTTCGACAAACTGAGTCCATTCGGCTAGTTTGGGTTCATCTTTCAAAGGAAGATTAAGCTTACGAAGCACCGTTAAATCAAGTTTTTCTTCTTTCATTAATAATGGAACTTCATAAATTGTCGAAACATCAATAGACTGAACAACTGCCTCAATTTCAACGTTACAAAACAGAGCTACTTTTTTCTTAATATCCAGATTTAACGGATGCTCGGTTCTTAAAACCAAAATATCGGGTTGAATCCCATTTTCCAATAAAACCTTAACAGAATGCTGAGTAGGTTTTGTTTTTAGCTCACCCGAAGCAGCAAGATATGGAACCAATGTAAGGTGAATAAACAAGCTATTTGTAGGTCCCAGTTCCCATTTTAACTGACGTACAGATTCAATATAGGGTAGTGATTCGATATCACCAACGGTTCCTCCTATTTCGGTAATAACCACATCATAGTTATATTTTTTACCTAAGATCTTTATATTTCGTTTAATTTCGTCAGTAATATGAGGAATAACCTGAACTGTTTTTCCAAGATAATCACCCTTTCGTTCCTTATTTATTACGGTTTGGTAAATACGTCCTGTTGTAACATTATTCGCTTGTGTGGTCGGCAAATTAATAAATCGCTCGTAATGGCCAAGGTCAAGATCTGTTTCTGCTCCATCTTCGGTAACATAGCATTCACCATGTTCATAAGGATTTAATGTTCCCGGATCAACATTAATATATGGATCAAGCTTTTGGATTGTTACTGAATAACCTCTTGCCTGAAGCAGTTTAGCTAAAGATGCTGAAATAATTCCCTTTCCAAGTGAAGAAGTAACACCTCCTGTTACGAAAATATATTTTGTTGCTGACAATTTTCTATAAATTAAAAAGTTAAACAATTCTTTTATTGATCCTGCTCATTGTCAGATTTATCAATCAAGCGGATTTTCACTTCCATCATCTGGATTTCTTTTTTTGCATCCTCAATTTTGTTTGTATAATCCTTTATCATCTCTTTTGCTTGGGCCGAGTCGGAATTGAAAAATCCTATATTATTTTCCCACAACGTAATATTATTCTCAAGTTTCTTTATTTTATTAAAAAACTTTTCGCGTTCATGTCTTATTTTGTTGTCAGACTTTGGTTTATGCTGCAAATTCTCTAATCTTGATCTGAATTTTAGCAACTTCCTTTCCGACTCATCAATCTTGAGTTTATCGAATTGGCTATTAATTATTTCGCGAAACTCATTTTGTATTTTATCTTTCATATTAAAAGTTACAAAACCAATTTCACCCCACTCATCTTGCATTTTTTTCAGTTCTTCGAAATCTTGATTTGGATCATCAGTAAACTGATAATTTTTTACCTTTTCGATTAAATCTTGTTTTAGTTTTAGATTCTTCTCGTATTCCCCTTCAATGTTAGTATAAAACTCCGTTTTACGATTAAAAAAATGATCACATGCTGCTCGAAATCGTTTCCAAATCTTATCCGATTGTTTTCTGGGCACTGGTCCAATTGCTTTCCACTGTTTTTGTAATTCAATTAGTTCCTTCGTAGTTTTTTTCCAATCTGTACTATCCTTAAAGTTTTCAGCTTTTTCGCAAAGCTCAACTTTTTTGGTTAGGTTTGTATCTTGTACTTCTTTATTCTGAGCATAAAATTCTCTCTTTTCTTCGAAAAACTTATCACAGGCATTTCTAAACCTTGCATAAATCTTATTATTGTCTTTTTTTGGAGCAAATCCTATTGTCCTCCAAACCTTTTGAAGCTCAAGTATCTCCTGTGTTTTGTCAATCCAATTTTTATGTGAATCAATTTTTAGATTTAGAATTTCTTCAGCTTTCTGACATAATTCAGCCTTCTGATCAAGATTGTTTTTCTGATCATCCTTAAGATTTTTAAAATAATCCTGATGTTTTTTATTTATTTCCTTAGTAGCTTCTTTAAAACGATCCCATATAATATCACGCTGATCATTTGGTACCGGGCCAATCTCTCGCCACTGATTATGAAGTTTTTGTAATGATTTAAATGCAATTACTACTGATGAATTATCTATTAACTTTTCTGCTTTATCACAAATCTCCTTTTTTAATTCATAATTCTTTTTTAGATCAAGGTCTCTTAGCTCTTTGTTTATATTAATATAATCATAAAACTTCTCAACATGATGATTATATGTATTCCATAAATCCTTAAGTTGTTGCTGAGGAACAGGACCTATTTCCTTCCATTGTTTCTGAAGATCCCTGAATTCTTGGAACGTATCACCAATAGATTCATTATTTGTAACTAATTCCTTTAGTTTTTCAATTACAGCAAATTTTTTCTCCAGATTAGATTCTTTATCTTTTTCCTGAGAACGATTAAATTCAGCCTTATACTTACGGTATTTCTTAAAAAGCTCTTTAAGCTCTAATTCCAATGGATCTTCGGTAAGAACAAAATCTTCGATATTACCACCATCTTTGATATATTGTTTTCGTTTTTGCTCGTTTAATGCTTTTTGTTTTTTATAAAAACTTGCTTTAATTGCCTCTACTTCACGACGAATTTGATTTATAGGTTGTGTTTCAACATATTTACTTAATTCTTCAACCAATTTATCTCTTTCAAAAAGATTAAAATCAATTTCAATTTTTGATTGATCTTCGGACTGGTAAATTTTACTTACCTCGTTTGCTTCATCATTAAAATCAGAATCTTCAGTTTCAATCTCAGTCGAAGGTTCTAAATCTTCTTGATTACTTGATATAATCCCAATACGTTCATCAATTGATTCATCTGTTTTTGAGTTTTCCTTCTCATCAGCATTATTTACTGATTTTTCTGATGAAGATAGTTCATTTTGATTTTCATCATGAACAGAGTCAGAGTTTTTAAAATCTTTAGTTTCCATTAGTTGATTTTTTAGTCAGGGCATTTAATTAGCACAAGCTTTATTAAAATTACAAGCTACGAAAATAATTATTTAACCATTAATACTCAAAGTTTTTTGTATTTAAAGTTTATAAAAACACAATTTATAATAACTATATGAAAAAACAAAACTGTCTGAATTTTAATATTCA
Organism: Bacteroidota bacterium; assembly: GCA_020049295.1. GTDB lineage: Bacteria > Bacteroidota > Bacteroidia > Bacteroidales > UBA12077 > UBA12077. Next base: position 8,908 of record JAIFLC010000034.1, on the reverse strand, counting down.
GACAGTTACTGTAATCTTAATTAACAAATCCTAATCCTAAAACTTAAACCCAAATGACAAAATGAAATTATTTTGTGTTGTATTTATTTTTGCACTATAAGGATTTCCTTCAAAAACACCAATCTGATAATCCTTATTTGTTTGCGCATAGGCAAAGTCGATAAAAAACTTTTTCTCTCTATATCCGACTCCACCTGAATAACTTAATCTATTGCTGTCATGATTAACCGATGTATCTGTTTTTTTATAAGGACTGGTTGAATAAGCTGCACCTGCTCTTAAATAGAATGGACCGGTTCTAAATTCAGCACCACCTCTAATATTGTTTACTGATTGATAAATTGCTTGTATCTGGGTATTATCTTCTTTAACCAATTGACTGTTTTCTTCATCATCCATTTTAATATTTGAGTAATCAACAAACTCATAATCTATATCAACAAGACCAAACTTACCAATCTGGAATCCACAAGATAAAACAGCTCTTAATGGTGTCGTTAAGGTATACTCATATGTTTGAATATTAGATCTTGGATCAAAGTTTTCGTTATTATCAAAAACCGACTTAACCTGATTATAATAATTGTCACTTAGTTCATAAAATGTTGGCGTATGTAAAGCGGCACCAATTCTAACAAATTCAATTGGTTTATAAATAAACCCTAGTTTAAGATTAACTCCATTACCTGATATCTCTGAATTCTCCTTAAACTCCAGGCTATGAAAATCATAAATATCTGTTGTTGATGCATTTTCATATTCAAAATGTGATGAGTACTCACTATAATTAAGCCAAACTATTCCAACACTTAAACCTACATATAGTTTATGCGAATAGTTTCCTCCAAATGCAATCGATAGTTCACCCATTGATCCTTTGGATTGAATCGATTTTCTCTGATTTATGGTAAACCCATTTGGATCTGTAATAATTTGATCAGTAATCTGACTCCAATACTCAGAAGTATTATTTATAGTATCAATATCTTCGTCAATAAGGTAGGCTCTCCAGAATAAATCTTCATAATCGGCATCCCATAATCCTGCATTTGCGCTATTAACATAAACCTCCATAATAGAGTAATTATTAACTCCTTCAAACAATACATTACGACCAAAGTTGTTCGTTTTATTATAAGTTACACCAACATTAAAGTTAATCCATCTGGTATCTTCCTTGCTTAAATCGTACGATGCAACAAATCCAAAATTATTTATATTCATATTGTACTTGCTATCATCAAGGGTATTAGAAAGATAAAATGATGAAGCTTTATCGAACATCATTCCAGGCGAAAAAACCAGTTCAGAACTTTGATAAACACCAATGCCGGCCGGATTAATTGAAAACGAACCCTGATCACCACCTAAGGCTCCAAAAGCTCCACTCATACCAACAAATCTGGCAGTTCCACCATAATTGTTTTGTGAAAAAAGCAGTGAATTATCAACATAAATGCTCTGTGAAAATAAATAAGTATTTATTAAAAGTATTGCCAATACTGAGATATATAATTTTTTCATGATTGTGTATTTAATAATTAATAAACAAAACAAAATTCATTATGAAAACTATTTTCTAAACCATTTTTATCTTCTACCTCTTGATGATCCTGAAGAACTATTGGAATTGCCTGATGAACCAGATTTGCTCGATGAACCTGAATTTCCAGATGAACCTGAACTTCTGGTTGATCCAGAATTTCCAGATGATCCAGAGCTTGATCTTGTTGGAGTGCTTTTTACTGTTCCGCTCGAATTCCCTGATGAGCGCGCAGGTGTGTATTTGCTTCCTCCTGATGATGATCTTGTTGGTGTACTGGTTCTGTTAGGTGTATAAGTAGAACCTGAAGATCTGGTACTTACACCTGATTTCTCACCTGATGTCGATTTTTCAGGACGAGTGTATCGGGTCGAATTATTTCTTTTCGATGCATCATAGGTAGAAGTACTTTGCCTTGTAGTTCTGGTATAGGTTTGATTACTTGCTGAACCTTCAGTTGATGTTCTTTTTCTTGTAATTTCCTGATTTGCCCTTGTGTTTTCCTTACCAGTAACTCTTGGGCTTCTTTCTGGATCATTAATTCCCTCACGTTTTTCTTTTACTCTTGTTATTCCATCCGGATCTTGAACTCCATCACGTTTTTCTCTTACTCTTGTAGTTCTACTGTCTATTGTTGTAGCTTGACCATCAATACCTTCTTTTAATGTTCTGGTTTTTCGTATATCACTTCCCAGATATTCTTCAGGCAAAGATCTCGATGATCTCTCTGTTCTGTAGTTTCCATCAGGACTAGTGGTAGTTGTTCCGCGTCGTCGAAATGAATTATTTCCAGAGCTTGCCCAGTTATTATTATCTCCATAATAGTAATTGTTATTTATATAATATGGATATCCATAATAACCATTATGTCCATAATAATATGGGTTGTAATAATAAGGACGGTAATAATTGTAATAATATGGTCGGTAATATGAATAGTAGAAAGGATCATAATAGTAAGGATCGTAATACCCATAATACCCATAATAATGATTATATCCATAAGAGGAGAATCCAAAGCTTGTAGAAATCCATCTCGGTTCAACCCATACCTGATCTCCATAAATAACAACTGTATAATATGGATCATTTAAAAAGATAGATGCATATCTATAATCATCGGTAGTCGTTATTAAAAAATTTGGTAAAGCACCACTTGATTTAGCATCAATCCTTCTTTGGTATGCTTCATCATAACTATCAACTACGATATCTTGATAAGGATTACCAGTACTATTATCTTCATAAAGCACAGTATCCAAATTATTTATTAAAGTATCTTCCAGAAGAGCTGAAATTTTTTGATCAATTTCCTTGTTATGAATATAGGATTTACCATTGCCTGTTTCTGAATTATCAAAAGCGTAAAGATCATTGGTATTAGATTTATCTTTAGGTGAATAATACAAATCATCGTTTACGGCAGTTTGTTGCACTGACGAACATGATATAAGAAACAATGATAAAACAGCGGATATTTTTAATAATGTTTTCATAATGAACCTCCTGTTTTGTTTTATTTATAGAATTTAATTTCGTTATTTTGCTGCTTTAAAACTAATTATTTTTACTAATAAACTAGCAAATACTATACCAATAATGGCTAAAGAATTAACAAAAAGAGAAGAAAATTATTCACAGTGGTACAACGATCTGGTTATTAAAGCTGATTTAGCCGAAAACTCAGCTGTTCGCGGCTGTATGGTTATAAAACCTTATGGTTACGCAATCTGGGAAAAAATTCAGGCTACTTTAGATAAAATGTTTAAAGATACAGGTCATTCAAACGCTTACTTTCCATTATTTATTCCAAAATCTTTTTTTTCGAAAGAAGCAAGTCATGTGGAAGGATTTGCAAAAGAATGTGCTGTTGTAACTCATTATCGCTTAATGACCGATCCTGTAACACATAAAATAGTTGTTGATCCCGAAGCCAAACTAGAAGAAGAACTTATTGTTCGCCCTACATCAGAAACAATAATCTGGAATACTTATAAAAACTGGATTCAATCCTATCGCGACTTACCTATTCTTATTAATCAATGGGCAAATGTGGTACGTTGGGAAATGAGAACACGATTATTTCTGAGAACAGCAGAATTTTTATGGCAAGAAGGACATACTGCACATGCCAGTATGCAAGAAGCTATTGAAGAAACAGAACGCATGATAAATGTATATGCTGATTTTGCTGAAAACTGGCTTGCAGTACCAGTAATTAAAGGAGTAAAATCGCCTAATGAACGATTTGCCGGTGCTATCGAAACCTATGCAATTGAAGCTTTAATGCAGGATGGTAAAGGATTACAAGCAGGTACTTCACATTTTCTTGGTCAGAATTTTGCCAAAGCATTTGATGTTAAATTTACAGATAAAGAAGGAAAACTGGATTATGTATGGGCTACATCATGGGGTGTTTCAACACGATTAATGGGAGCATTGGTTATGGCTCACTCCGATGATAGCGGATTAATTTTGCCTCCAAAACTGGCACCAATTCAGGTTGTTATTGTACCTATATATAAAGGTGCCGATCAGTTTGGAATAATCGCCGAGAAAGCAAACAATATTAAAAAAATACTTGAACTGAAAGGTATATCTGTAAAATTTGATGACAGAGATACACATAAACCAGGATGGAAATTTGCCGAATATGAGTTAAAAGGAGTTCCGGTTCGCTTAGCAATAGGTGCAAGAGACATTGAAAACAACACGATTGAAGTCGCAAGAAGAGATACGCTTCAAAAGGAAATAGTTTCAATCGACAAAATTGATACTTATATAGAACAATTGTTAAATGATATTCAATCAAATATTTATAAAAAAGCATTTGACTTCAGAGCAAAAAATACCTATAAGGTTGAAAGCTATGATGAGTTTAAAGAAATGATTGAAAAAAGAGGTGGATTTATCGAAGCTCACTGGGATGGAACAACTGAAACGGAGATTAAAATTAAAGAAGAAACCAAAGCTACAATACGCTGCATTCCATTAAATGGAACCCAAGAGGATGGAAAATGTATGGTAACAGGAAAACCATCAAAACAAAGAGTTATATTTGCAAGAGCCTATTAATATTATTCATAAATATTTACACATATGAATGAAAAAGATACTAAAGATCAAATTTTAACTGCACTTGAGATGAAAGCAATCGTAAAACAGAAAGTTTACGATCAATCGCTTGAAACCTTTTTGTTGCTTAAGGATATATTGCAGGAAATTGAATCTGAATATAACTCGCAATTGCAAATAAAAGATTCACGTATTCATTTGGCATATAAAGATCGTGGTCAGTTCGAATGTGAATTGAAGGTAGCTGGTGATTTACTTATTTTTAGTATGCACTCAAATATTTTTGAATTTGATAGGAACCACAATGTATGGAAATTAAGTTATGTTAGTGAAAATAAGATGTTCAGCTACTGTGGTATAATCAATATTTATAACTTTTTGGCTGATTCATTTAAATACAGCAGAATAGAAGATCTTGGTTATTTAATTACAAGAATTTTTGTAAACTTAGAAAAGCATTTCTTTGTTGAAGGAAAACGTCAGAACGAATATCTTTACAATAATTTCGGTCAAACAACACTGAGCAAAAAAGTTTTAAAAGAGATAATAATGAACGCCATATTGTATTCTCTGGAATTTGATCTATTGGTTCCACCATACGATCAAATTAAAATTGCATCAGTTGCACAAATGGTCGAAAAAATGGAATTTTCGAGAATGCAAACCGGAAAAAGACTTGGATTTAAATTTAATTCGGATGATGTAAGCTAAGATGTTATAAAATAATTACACCTTAAAAGCCTGATTTTTTGAGGCTTTTTAATTTTTTAGTTAAACTTTTTGCATCACTTTTTGTTTTCATTCGTCTATTGAATAAAGAAAGTTGTCTGAAAACGTACACTTATTGTTGCAATATCGGACAAATATCTAAACGAAATTGTTGACTTTATTTTTACAAAACGCTGGTAAAGTGATACTTGAATCGAATGGCACAAAACGTGATAAAATAAAACAGGAACAAATTTAAACTTTAAGGTTATGGTAGTAGATCTAAAAGCAAACGAATTAGTTTTAAAAGCTGGTGACTCTAATTTATCATTTGATGATAGACTCATTGATGGTAAGCTGATTTTAACAAACCAGAGAGTTTACTTTAAACCAAATGATGAAAACCATTCAATGTTTAACCTTGAGATTTTGCCTTCGCAAATCAAGGAGATTATTTACTTTAATACGATGAGGATAATTCCAAATGGATTAAATATTATTTTAAAAGAAGGTAAAGAGTTAAGGTTTAAATTAGGTAATCGTAATTCATGGGGGCTGGCTTTAAATAGGATTTATTAAATAGTTAAGCCTACCAAATTCACTCAATATATATCCCAGTAATTATTCTAAAAGGATGGATCAACAATTTGGTTCATCCTTTTAATTTGTAGTAAAAACCAAATTTGAATAAAAAATTAACCAAGTGATTAAACAACTTATGCAATAATTTGTTTCATCAGTAATAATAACCATATAAATGAAACCAGTAGGAATATTTTACGGATCGACAACCGGAAAAACAGAAAAAATTGTGCAGCACATAAAAGATCAATTCCATAATACCTGTATTGATATCTACAATGTTAAAAATGCTTCGGAAAAAGATCTTGAAAAATACGACAACATTATTTTAGGAACATCAACATGGGGAAAGGCAGAACTGCAAGATGATTTTAAAAAGTTTTTACCTGTTTTGCAGAATGCAAATTTAAAAGGTAAAAAAATAGCCATTTTCGGTGTTGGTGATTCATCTAAATATCCTGTTTCTTTTGCTGATTCAATAGGGATTATTTTTGAACTCCTTGAAGGGAAAGGAGTTATTTTTGTTGGTGAATTCTCTATTAAAGGCTACGAATTTGAGTCGTCTCTCTCTATTTTTAACAATTCATTTGTTGGATTACCTATTGACGAAGATTCTGATTGCGAGCTTAATAAAGCTAGAATTACGATGTGGACAGATATGTTAAAAGTAAATCTCAACTAAATCTTTTTTAAAATATCATATAGTATTTTTTTATCTTTGAATAAAAAATTACATGAAAACTGCTATTGTTTTTGCCACAAAACATGGTTGCACCGAAAATTGTTCAGAAACACTTGCTAATGAACTTAATACTGGTGCTGAATTAATCAATTTAGAAACTGCAAAAGAAATTGATCTAAACCAATATGATTTAGTAATTCTTGGAGGATCAATTCATGCTGGAATGATCAATAAAACAATCAAGAAATTTATTGATAAAAACCTTAATCAGCTTTTGGAAAAGAAGCTTGGATTATTTCTATGTTGCATGGAAGAAGGCGAAAAAGCACAGGAGCAATTTAATAATGCCTATCCTGAAAAACTAAGAAATATTGCTAAAGCAAATGGCTTTTTTGGTGGTGCTTTCGATTTTGAAAAAATGAACTTTATTGAGAGAGCAATTATAAAAAAGATCGCCAATATTGAAGAGAGCTTCTCAAAAATAAATATTCAAAGCATTAAAACATTTGCGTCAGAAATTTCTAAATAATTCCTTTTTGGAAGTTATCGGTATTTTTAGAAGATTTTTTATGAAATAATTACATTAAATTTTAAATTGCACCTATTATTAATTTATTAAATACCAATAATATGATACGAAAACTATTAAAAATTACATCATTAATTTTAGCAACTATTTTTGTTTTTAGTTGCACTAAACCTAGTCAATATACTATGGAAGAACTTGCAGACATTCAGAAAAGAGTTGATGAATTTGTTGAAGTTAACCTTACAACAGACATTTCTCACCTATCGGAAAAAGATAAAGAAATGCTTATTTATTTATTTGATGTTGCCGATATAATGGATGGTTTATTCTGGAAACAAGCATATGGAAATAAAGAAGAACTGTTAAGTAGTATTCAGGAACCAGCAGTAAAGGAATTTGTAAAAATAAATTATGGCCCCTGGGAACAATTAAATGATAATAAACCTTTTACAAAAGATTCGACACTCAGACCAGATGGAGCAAATTTTTATCCTGCAGATATGACCAAAGAAGAGTTTGAAGCATTTGGATCGCCAGACAAAACAAGCTTATATACTGTTTTAAGACGGGATGAAAATGGTAAACTAATAACCATCCCATATCATGTTGAATATAAAGCAGAACTTGAAAAAGCGGCTGATCTAATAAAAAAAGCAGCTGAATGTGCAAGTGATGAAGGATTAAAGAATTATTTAAACCTACGTGCCGAAGCTTTGCTGACAAGCGATTATTTCGCCAGCGATATGGCTTGGATGGATATGAAGAACAATACTATTGATTTTGTGGTTGGTCCTATCGAAAATTATACTGATGCATTGTTCGGCTATAAAGCTGCTTTCGAATCATTTATTTTGATTAAAGATATGGATTGGACAGTAAAACTTGCAAAATTTGCAGCATTGCTTCCTGAATTACAAACAAAACTTCCTGTAGCAAACGAATATAAAACAGAAGTACCTGGAATAGATTCAGACCTTGGTGTATATGATGCAGTATATTATGCCGGCGATTGTAATGCCGGAAGCAAAACGATTGCAATTAACCTGCCTAATGATGAAAAAGTTCATATTGAAAAAGGAAGCAGAAAATTGCAGCTAAAAAACTCCATGAATTATAAATTTGAAAAAATTCTTAAACCAATAAGCGACATTGTTATTGATGAATCACAACGACAACATATTAAGTTCGATGCATTTTTTGAAAACGTAATGTTTCATGAGGTTGCACATGGTTTGGGAATTAAAAATACAATTAATGGTAAAGGTACCGTTCGCGATGCTCTTAAAGAAAAATATAGTCCGATTGAAGAAGCTAAAGCCGATATTTTAGGTTTGTTCCTTGTAACTAAATTGGCCGAAATGGGCGAATTAGGTGAAAAAGACATGAAGGACAACTATACAACTTTTTTAGCTGGTATTTTCCGCTCAGTTCGTTTTGGTGCTGCAAGCTCTCATGGACAATCCAATATGATCCAATTTAACTATTTTAATGAGCAGGGTGCTTTTACACGAGATGAAACAACAGGACTGTACAAAGTTGATTATGAAAAAATGGCTCTTGCTGTAAGTTCACTTGGTGAAAAAATTCTTGTTATTCAAGGAAATGGCGATTATGCAGCAGCTGCACAATTAATTGATGAAATGAGTATTATAAAAGAAACCTTACAAAGTGATTTGCAGAAAATCGCGCATGCAAGTATACCTCGAGATATTAGATTTAACCAAGGAAAAGTAAACTTGGGATTAAAATAAAACCGCAAAAAAGAATTAAAAGGTTCAAATTTTTTTGA